>NZ_CP022390.1:1658039-1989647 GCF_003076515.1 Alcaligenes aquatilis
TTCCTGCAGCCCGGCGTGCGCCAGGTTGCGGCCGGTTATGCCATTTACGGCCCACAAACCATGCTGGTACTGACTGTGGGTGACGGCGTTGCCGCGTTCACGCTGGACAAGGAAATGGGCTCCTGGGTATTGACCACCGAGCGCGTCACCATCCCTGAGGACACCGCTGAATTTGCCATCAACATGTCTAATATGCGTCACTGGGAAGCCCCGGTAAAACGCTATATCGACGACTGTCTGGCAGGCCCAGAAGGCCCACTGGGTAAAAGCTACAATATGCGCTGGATCGCCTCCATGGTGGCCGACGTACACCGCATCCTGACCCGTGGCGGTATCTTCATGTATCCCCGTGATGCCCGCGCCTCCGGTCGTAAAGGCAAGCTGCGTTTGATGTACGAAGCCAACCCCATGAGCTTCCTGGTCGAGCAGGCTGGTGGCCTGTCGATTGACGGCACACAGCGCATTCTGGACGTGCAGCCCACAGAACTGCATCAGCGCATTGGCGTGATTCTGGGTTCGCGCAACGAGGTCGAGCGCGTGCGCCAATACCACGAGCAAGGGTGACTTCTATCCGCTGCTCGCCAGCGGACACCGTTGCTTTGCTGAAATGAAAATGGCCTCCAATCTGGAGGCCATTTTTTTAGAAGGCAAACTATTCAGGCTGACTGCTGAGCACGTCTTTTCAACTACCAGATAGGTAAATTGGGAAATGACGTAAAGCCAACAAGGGCAGATGAGTGGTTCATAAGCACACCTCTGGTCTCAAGCACAGCGCTGAACAAAGACTATCTGTTCATCACTCTCTACACCCGATAATCCGCTTTAATCCAGTGTCAAAACGGTAGACCCCGTCGTGCGACGACCCGCCAAAGCCTCATGCGCCTGGGCAACCTGATCCAGTGCAAAGCGTTGGCCAATCAGCGGCTTGATCTTGCCTTGCAAAACCAGCTCGAACATCTCATCTGCCGCGGCCTGCATGGTTTCCTGCGTCGGCACATAAGCCCCCAGCACAGGACGAGTCACATACAAGGAACCCTTGGCGGCCAGAGTCGCCAGATTCACACCGGTTACCGGGCCGGAGGCATTGCCAAAGCTGACCATCAAGCCACGCGGTTGCAAGCAATCCAGCGAACGCTCCCAGGTGTCTTTACCCACACCGTCATAAACGACCGGCACTTTTTGGCCATTGGTCAGTTCCAATACACGCTGCACTACATCTTCATAGGAGTAATCAATCACTTCCCAAGCACCATTCGCTTTCGCCAGTGCTGCTTTTTCGGGGCCGGAAACCGTACCAATCAATTTCACACCCAAGGCACGCGCCCATTGGCAGGCATACAAACCCACGCCACCGGCAGCGGCATGGAACAGAATCGTCTGGCCTTCATGCACACGATAAGTCTGGCGCAGCAAGTACCAGCAAGTCAGACCTTTCAGCATCATGGCTGCGGCCTGTTCAAAAGAGACGGCATCGGGAATACGCACGACACGGTCGGCAGGTACATTACGTGCTTGGGCATACGCCCCCAGGGGACTTTGACCGTAAGCGACGCGATCACCCACTTTCAGGTGCGTGACACCCGAACCGACTGCTTCCACAATGCCAGACGCCTCAAACCCCAAACCATGGGGCAAGGGATGGCTGTAGAGGCCATTACGGAAATAAATATCGATAAAGTTCAAACCCACCGCCTTTTGCCGTATGGTGACTTCTTGTTCCTGCGGAGCAGGTAACTCTACCGAAGCCCACTGCAATACCTCCGGGCCTCCATTACGTTCAATCCGTATCGCCTTAACCATCTGCGTCATTGTTTTACTCCTTTGATGAGGGGGCCCGTTGCAATGTCTTAGAATGATGCCTTACACGTATTGCCTGCCCGACCCCGCTGCCCTATCGCTGGCTGATCTAAAGCACCAGAATAGCGTAAATTTCACTCTTTTTTCTCGGATCGCTTTCCATGACGCATGGACGTGCTCTGGCAGCCATTCATGTGGCCGCCGTTCTGTTCGGACTGACCGGTATTTTTGGTGAACTCATCCAGGTCGGCGCCATGCTGATCACCGCTGGCCGGGCCAGCTTTGCGGTCCTGGCCTTGTTTATCAGTATCCGCTCCCAAGGACGCGGTTTGGGGCAAGGCATGAAAGCCGCGGACTTTCGTACCCTTCTTATGGCCTCCATCATGCTGGCCATTCACTGGGCCACTTTTTTTGTGGCCGTCAAAGTAGGCGGCGTGGCCATTGCCACCTTGGGTTTTGCCAGCTTCCCGGCCTTCATTACCCTGTGCGAATGGGCCGTATTGCGAGAGCGCGTCACGGTATCGGAATGGATCATTCTGGCTTTGGTCACCGTCGGTTTGTTGCTGGTTACCCCCTCTTTCGACTTTCAGGATCAATCGACCATCGGCTTGGCCTGGGCCATTGCCTCCGGTTTTACCTTTGCCATGTTCACCCTGATCAACCGCCGCGCTGCCAAACATTTGTCGGCACAGCAAGTGGCCTGGTGGGAGAACCTGTTTGTCGCCCTGATGTGCTGGCCTTTTGCCATACCGCTGCTGGGCGATAGCACATTATTAGACTGGTTCTGGATTGCCCTGCTGGGAGTGTTTTGCACAGCGCTGTCGCACTACCTGCTGGTCTCTGCACTCAGCGTTCTGAATGCGCGCAGCGCCGGGATTGTGATCGCCCTGGAGCCCGTCTACGCCATTGCCTTTGCGGCGCTGCTCTTCGCTCAATACCCCAGCAGCCGTGCGCTGCTGGGCGGTGCCATCATGATTGGCGCCATCACTTGGGCAGGCCTGCGCCCACCCAAGTCCAACTAAGGATTTAGGCCATCGCTTCCAAAGTCTGGGCGATGGCCATTCTTGCCTTTTCCCTACTTATTGGCCCGATGGCGCAATACCAATCGGGCCAGAACATCAAATAGCTGGGCTCACCTAAGCTTTCATCCAGCATCCTCACTAAGAAAGAGCCCCCCCCCAAAGAGCGCCCTTTTCTGTCGATACTCAAAAGCGCTATGACTCAATTGAGCCACCTCAAAATGACAACCAATTTCCATACTGGAAATCAGTTACCATTATAATGAGCTGTACAGCAATGACTGACGCTCTATCTTTCTCAACGCACAAGCACCTCGGAAGGTAACCATGGTAAAAAAATCACCTGGGATAAAACCTAAAATTCATGCGATTGCTGGCGGCCTTGCCGGGATCGTAATCTTCAGTTTTCTGCTTTCCACGACGCTGGTCGAGATTCTTGGCAGCCAGCAAGAAATCGCTTTCGTAAAACGTATGATCGTTTTTCCAGGGCTATTCATATTGGTTCCGCTGCTTGCCCTCACAGGCGGGCTAGGGAAAGCGATGGCAGGCTCCGCCTCGCATCCCACACTGGCAATTAAAATCAAGCGTATGAAAATCATTGCCGCGTTCGGTATCGTGATTTTGATACCCAGTGCACTGGCGCTATCCAAGCTAGCAGCATCAGGCACCTTCGGGCCAATGTTCATCCTCATCCAAACCATAGAAATTTTGGCTGGCGTCACAAACCTAAGCCTCATCATCTTGAATGCTAAAGATGGTGCCGCTCTGTCAAAGCCGGGGTACTGAGACTGCTCAGCAGGAAATATCAAACGCCACAACATTTGAAACCGGTACTATGGGATGCCACTCAACTTACGGCGGCAACCGGTATCCACGAAAGGAGCTTAACGATTAGCAACTACTCTGATAGCAGTCAAAAGCAATCATTGACGGAAATCATTCTCGCCATTTTCCGCTTGAAAACTGCACTACTTGAAAATGGGAATGAGCTGGTGCGGACTATCGTGACAGATAGCACCAACTGGCAAGTCTTGGGCGCTCTCGCACTCGCCAACCACGCCATGACCGCTCCCATGGTGGCTGAAAGTATGGGGATGACGCGCCAGGGAGCACAAAAGCGCTTGAACAAGCTCGCTGAAGACGGATTGGTGAAACCACATTCCAATCCTCGCCATGATCGCTCGCCAATTTGGGAACTCACTGATACCGGGCAGGAAGCCTATCAACAGATCATGAGCCGCTATGATGTCTGGCTCCAATCCCTACTTCCACAATTTCAATCCGCAAGCGCTGACTTAGCTACGACTCGTCAGGTGCTGACAGAGCTGGAAAAAGCACTCAATCACACTGATATCAAAAACGACGTCCTACCCAACATTGATGGTGGGCACCCGATATCCAAAACCAACACACCGTAGCGCACGTCATCGCCACAGCGGCCTTGTGATGTTCCGTGGTCGCTAGCTTTGAGCACTACTTCATGCAATCACTACAAGTACAAACCAACTTGGGCAGGCCTGCGCCCACCCAAGTCCAGCTAAGGGTTTAGGCCATCGCTTCCAAAGTCTGGGCGATGGCAGCACCGACTTCTGAGGTGCTCGCCTGGCCGCCCAGATCGGGCGTACGCGGACCATTAGCCAACACCTGCTCAATGGCTTGCACTACTTCGGCCGCTGCCTGTGGGTAGCCCAGAAAATCCAGCATCAAGGCACCACTCCAGATTTGACCGACTGGGTTGGCAATACCCTTGCCGTAGATATCCGGTGCCGAGCCATGCACGGGCTCGAACAAGGATGGAAACACACGTTCAGGGTTCAGGTTGGCCGACGGCGCAATACCGATGGTGCCGGTACATGCCGGGCCCAGATCGGACAAGATATCGCCAAACAGGTTGGAAGCCACCACCACATCGAACCAGTCCGGGTGCTGCACAAAGTGAGCACATAGAATGTCGATGTGATACTTGTCCCACTTCACATCCGGGTATTGCTCGCCCATGGCGGCCACGCGGGAATCCCACCAAGGCATGGAAATCGAAATACCGTTGGATTTGGTCGCGGCGGTGACGTGCTTGCCTCGTTTTTTAGCCAGTTCAAAAGCGAACTTCAAAACACGGTCTGTACCGGTGCGGGTAAAGACGCTTTCCTGAATGACCACTTCGCGCTGCGTGCCTTCAAACAGGATGCCGCCGCTATTGGAGTACTCGCCCTCGGTATTCTCGCGCACGATAAAGAAATCAATATCACCAGGTTCACGACCTGCCAGCGGCGAACGCACACCGGGCATCAAACGCACGGGACGCAAGTTGATGTACTGATCAAATTCACGACGGAATTTAAACAAGGACTCCCACAGAGAAACATGGTCAGGCACCAGATCAGGCCAGCCCATGGCACCAAAGAAAATGGCCTCGGTATCCATCAACTGGGCTTTCCAATCTGACGGCATCATGGTGCCGTGCTTCTGGTAGTAGTCCGAGCTCCAGTCCAGCACTTTCCAATCAAAATTGATGGCGTGACGACGAGCAGCCACTTCCAAAATACGCAGCCCTTCAGGCATGACTTCCTTGCCGATCCCGTCTCCCGCGATCACGGCAATGCGATGAACTTTACTCATTCCTCTATCCTTGTGGTTTTAGCTGGCCGCAATGGCCTTATTTTGAAAAAGCACTGCTTCGTTCACGAAACAGCAGGCAGCCTGTCAGCTTCCACCGTGCTGGCAGACTGGCCCTCAATTTGAAAACGCTTAATAACCCTGACTATGATCCACTCGTCCGGCCGCTGGTTTACCTTGCTGCAAAAGCTCGATACGTGAGCCAATTTGCTCCAGCGCCAGCTCTCGCACGGTGATGCCCGAAATATGCGGCGTAACCATCACAGAAGGAATGCCCCAATACGGATGATCCGCAGGCAGCGGCTCGTGGGTGAAGGCATCCAGCAAAGCGCCTGACAGATGACCGCTTTTGAGCGCGTCCAGCACATCCGCATCGACCAAATGTCCACCACGAGCCACGTTGATCAAAAAACCACCGGGCTGCAAATTGGACAACAGGTCGCGGTTGATCAGCCCTTCCGTTTGCGGCGTCAGTGGCAAAGCGTTGACCAGGATACGGCTGGCAGAGACGCACGCTTTCAGGCCCTCTTCACCCGCATAGCAAGGGAAGTCCGCTTCATGCAGACGACGCGACCAGCCACGCACGGGATAGCCCAGGCTGGCGATGACCTTGGCAATCTTGCTGCCAATTGCGCCCAGCCCCAAGACGGCTACCGGCCACTGCCGACGATCAATCGGGCGATAGGCTTTCCACTTGCCCTCGCGCGCCTGCTCTTCGTAGGGCTGAAAACGACCCACGGCACGCAGTACACCATACAAGGCATATTCGGCCATTTGCTCGGCCATGCCCGCGTCCTCCAGACGGTACAAAGGCATCTCGGCTGGGATACGGCCTGCCACCGCATCCACGCCCGCCCCCAGATTGAAAGTGGCGCGCAGCGTAGGTTCCTGCTTGAACAAGGCCGTATCCGGTTGCCACACCACGGCGTAGGTCGCCCCGGTGCTGGGCTGACCCGCTACGAACTCGTCAACTTTCCAATCAGGGTAGGCCTTGCGGAATTCGTCCGCCCAACGTGTGGTTTCTGATGGCCGTGCGGTGGCAATAATTAAATGCGGCAGTTGCAAGGGCATTAACGTTTTCCTCCAAATAAAGAGCCCAATACCCCACGCAGCACTTTAGTGGCAGCCCGTTTGGTCTCGGTTCTAATCATGCTTTGCACCAAACCGTCTTTCTTGCCACCGCGCGGCCCTGTTGATCCAAATAGAAAGTCATTGACCACGCCCATCAAGCCATCGTCCTTGTTTGCTGGTGCGCCGACCTGTGTGGCGCCTGCTGCACCATTGGCGGCAGCGTCCGCTGTTTTCTTGGCCAGCACCTCGTAGGCGGATTCGCGGTCAATAGCCTGGTCATATTTCAAGCCGAACAAGGAGGCTTGTCGAACCGCCTGTCGCTCGGCATCAGTGGCCGGGCCAATCCGGCTACCTGGAGCCACTAGCCAGGCACGCTCGGTAGGCGTGGGAATGCCCTTGGCATCCAGCATGGACACCAAAGCCTCCCCCACCCCCAGCTCGGTAATCGCTGCTTCAATATCCAAACCGGGATTAGGGCGCATCGTTTGCGCTGCTGTCTTGACAGCCTTCTGGTCACGCGGCGTAAAGGCGCGCAAAGCGTGCTGAACCCGATTACCCAACTGGCCCAGAACGGTATCAGGAATATCCAGCGGGTTTTGTGTCACGAAATAAATACCCACGCCTTTGGAGCGAATCAGACGCACGACCTGCTCGACTTTTTCCAGCAAAGCCTTGGGGGCACCTGTAAACAATAAGTGGGCTTCGTCAAAAAAGAAAACCAGACGCGGTTTGTCCAGATCGCCCACTTCCGGCAGGCGCTCGTACAGATCAGCCAACATCCACAACAGAAACACCGCGTACAAGCGGGGCGATTGCATCAGCTTGTCGGCGGCCAGCACGTTGATCATGCCGCGCCCAGCAGAGTCGGTACGAATCCAATCCATCACATCCAGGGCGGGTTCGCCAAAGAAGCGATCCGCCCCTTGGGTTTCCAGGCGCAGCAAGGCGCGTTGAATGGCCCCTACACTCGCGGCAGCAATATTGCCGTACTGATTACGCAGCTCGGCAGCACGATCCGATATGTCTTGCAGCAAGGCACGCAAATCCTTCAAGTCCAGAATCAGTTGTCCCTCATCATCAGCCACCCGGAACAGAATGTTCAATATTCCTTCCTGGGTGTCATTGAGCTCCAGAATCTGGGCCAACAGCAAAGGCCCCATGTCGGAGATGGTGGCCCGCACTGGATGGCCCTGCTCGCCAAAAATGTCCCAGAAAGCAACCGGATTGGCGCCCCAGGCCGGTTCAGGCAGCCCCAGCTTTTGCAGACGCTCCTGCAATTTGGGATTGGGCTGGGCAGCCTGAGAAATTCCGCTCAAGTCTCCCTTGGCATCGGCCAGAAAAACCGGGGTTCCCTGCCGGGAAAAAGCCTCGGCCAGTACTTGCAAGGTGACAGTTTTGCCTGTCCCTGTCGCCCCCGTAATACAACCATGCCGGTTGGCCAGAGCAGGCAACAGGTAAATGGGAGTATTGCTGTTTTGAGCAAGCAAAATTGGATCGGCCATGATTGTTTGTTCTCTTCCGGATAGAATGCCAAGTGCCTAGATTCTAGCGACTTTCGCCCAAGCTCGGGCCTTGTCGCACAGACAGGTTAAAATAGATCTGTTTTTCTTTGAACGTAGTCTACTGAATTGGTAATACTTTATGGCCGGACATAGTAAATGGGCGAATATTCAGCACCGTAAAGGTCGTCAGGACGCAAAACGGGGCAAACTTTGGACCAAGATCATTCGTGAGGTCACCGTGGCCGCGCGTGCCGGCGGCCCTGACCCCGAGTCCAACCCACGTTTGCGCATGGCCTGGGACAAGGCAACTGCGGCCAATATGCCCAAAGACAACATTCTGCGCGCCATCCAGCGCGGCGCAGGCGGGGCAGACGACGCCAACTACGAAGAAATTCGCTACGAAGGCTATGGCATTAACGGTGCTGCCGTGATTGTGGACTGCATGACTGACAACCGTCAGCGCACGGTCTCGGATGTGCGTCACGCCTTTACCAAAAATGGCGGCAATCTGGGTCTGGACGGCTCGGTCGTGTTTCAATTTCGCCACTGCGGTCAGTTTCTGTTCGCCCCAGGCACCTCGGAAGACACGATTATGGAGATCGGCCTGGAGGCCGGTGCCGACGACATCGTGACGGATGAAGAAGGCCTGATCGAAGTGCTATGCGCTCCCACGGACTACCCGGCTGTGCAAGCAGCGTTCCAGGCAGCCGGTCTGACCCCCGAAGTAGAGGGTGTCGTCATGAAAGCCCTGAACGAGACCGAACTGAGCGGCGATGATGCCGTCAAAATGCAAAAACTTCTGGACGCACTGGAAGGCCTGGACGATGTCCAAGAGGTCTACACCACCGCTGTCATGGACGAAGCCGAATAACCTGATTCCTGAAAACTCCTCTTTGCGGGCCCTGCCCGACTCATCACTATGAAGCTACTTGTTGTCGGCAGCGGCGGCCGTGAACACGCCTTGGCATGGCGCCTGGCCCAATCTGCACGCGTACAGACTGTCTACGTTGCCCCGGGCAATGGCGGTACCGCACGTGCCGAACGTATTGAAAACCTGGCGATCACCGATATCCAGGAACTGATTGCCTTTGTGAAGCAAGAAAAAATTGCCTTCACCGTCGTTGGCCCGGAAGCGCCTCTGGCCGCTGGCATTGTGGACGCCTTCCGTGCGGCCGGCCTGAAAATCTTTGGTCCCACCCAGGCTGCTGCGCAGCTCGAAAGCTCCAAGGACTACGCCAAGGCTTTCATGGTGCGCCACAACATTCCAACAGCCGCCTACGCAACCTTTACCGACCCGGACGCCGCCAAGGATTACATCCGCCAGCAAGGCGCACCCATTGTGGTCAAGGCCGACGGCCTGGCCGCTGGCAAGGGTGTGATCGTGGCTACCACGCTGGAAGAAGCACTGAGCGCCATTGACGATATTCTGGGCGATGGCCGCTTTGGTGCTGCCGGTGCCCGCGTGGTCGTGGAAGAGTGCCTGACCGGCGAGGAAGCCAGCTTCATCGTGATGTGCGACGGCAAGCATGTACTGCCGATGGCCACCAGTCAGGATCACAAACGTCTGAAAGACGGCGATCAAGGCCCGAACACGGGTGGCATGGGCGCTTACTCCCCTGCCCCTATCGTCAGTCCTACGCTGCACAACCGCATCATGCGCGAAGTCATTCACCCCACCATGCAAGGCATGGCCAAGGAAGGCTTGCCCTACTCAGGTTTTCTGTACGCTGGCGTGATGATTGACGATGGTCCGGACGCAACCCGTCCGATCAAAGTGCTGGAATTCAACTGCCGCATGGGCGACCCTGAAACCCAGCCCATCATGATGCGCATCAAAAGCGATCTGACCGAAACCTTCGAGCTGGCTCTGGCTGGCAAGCTGGACGAGGCCACTATCGAATGGGATCGTCGTACCGCGATTGGCGTAGTACTGGCTGCGGCCAACTACCCCGAAGAGCCTCGTACCGGTGATGCCATCACCCAGTTTGCGAAAGACACCGACGAGTGCATCACCTTCCATGCGGGCACTCAAATGAAAGACGGTACCGTCGTCACCTCTGGTGGTCGCGTACTGTGCGTGACCGCCATGGCCGACTCCATCCGTCGCGCTCAGGAAGCCGCTTACGAGGCCATTTCCCAAACGCATTTCGACGGCAAGCAATTTCGCACCGATATTGGCTGGCGCGCCCTGCCCAGCAACGAATCCTGATTGTCGCAGCAAGGTCTTTTCATGTCTTTACCCATTGATACCGTCCAGGCTTATTTCCGTCAGTTGCAAAGCCACATCGTGGACACTCTGGAGCAACTGGATGGTACGCCTTTCGAGTCGGACCAGTGGGATCGTCCAGAAGGCGGTGGCGGTCTGTCCCGCCTGCTGGAGAACGGCCCCGTGTTCGAGCGGGCTGCCGTTTTGTTCAGCCATGTCAAAGGCCACACCCTGCCTCCTTCGGCCAGCGCCCACCGCCCTGAATTGGCCGGACGCCCCTGGGAGGCCATGGGTGTTTCGCTGGTGATACACCCGCGTAATCCCTTTGTGCCCACCACGCACATGAACGTGCGCATGTTTGTGGCCCAGGCCCAGACAGCGGATCAAGACGATGTATTCTGGTTTGGCGGCGGTATGGACTTGACGCCCTACTACCTGCACGAAGACGATGCCCGCCATTTCCATCAGGTGTGCCACGATGCCCTGGCACCGCACGGTGCGGATTACTACCCGCGCTACAAGCGCTGGTGCGACGAGTATTTCTATCTGAAGCACCGCAACGAAACCCGTGGTATTGGCGGCATTTTCTACGACGATTTGAACGAGTCCGGCTTTGAAGCCAGCTTTGCCCTGACCCGCTCCGTGGGCAACTCCTTTACCGATGCCTACGTGCCCATCGTGCGTGCCCGCATGGATCAGGAATACACCCAGGAAAATCGGGACTTCCAGGCCATTCGTCGTGGCCGCTATGTCGAATTCAATCTGGTCTTTGACCGCGGCACCCTGTTTGGTCTGCAATCGGGGGGGCGTACGGAATCCATCCTGCTGTCCATGCCTCCCCAGGCAAACTGGCGCTACAACTGGTCGCCCGAACCTGGCACACCGGAAGCGGCTTTGGCGCAATACCTGGTGCCTCGCGAATGGATTTAAAGCGAGTCGGGCTCTTGGGTGGCAGTTTCGACCCCATCCATAAAGCCCATATAGCACTGGCTCTTGCTGCATTCGAGCAATTGCAGCTGGATCAGGTTCAACTGCTGCCCGCTGCCCAGCCCTGGCAACGCGACGCCCTGGGTGCCAGCACCCAGGACCGTCTGGCCATGGCCGAACTGGCCACCCAAAGCCACCACGGGCTGCAAGTGAACCCCGTAGAGATCGAACGCGGCGGCCCCACCTACACCATAGACACGGTGCGCAGCTTGCCTGCCGGGTCGCGGTACTACTGGATTTTAGGCAGCGACCAACTGCATAATTTCTGCAGCTGGAACGACTGGCAGGAAATTCTTGAATACGTCGAGCTGGCGGTGGCCCAGCGCCCCGGCAGTCCTGTGGAAACGCCCGCAGCCTTGCAACAGGAGCTGAGTCGACTTCAGCGCCGTTTACATCAGATCGACTTTCTGCCCATGGACATCTCGGCCACCCAAATTCGGGAGCGAGTGCAGCGCGGTGACAACATCACCGCCCTGGTCCCGGAAGAAGTCGCTCAATACATTGACAAAAAACGGCTCTATCTTTCCCACCCACAGGTGCGCCCTGTATAGTTCTTTTTATGAATATAGAAACACTTCAACGACTCGTCATCGATGCCCTCGAAGACGTCAAAGCTCAAGACATCAAGGTCTTTAGCACTACCCACATGACCGGCCTGTTCGATCGTGTGGTCATCGCCAGTGGTACGTCCAACCGGCAAACCCGCGCTCTGGCCCAGAACGTGTTTGATAAAGCACGTCAAAACAAAGTCGACGTTCTGGCCCATGAAGGCGAGGACACCGGCGAATGGGTATTGCTGGATTTGGGTGACATTGTGGTGCATTGCATGCAGCCCGCCATCCGCCAGTATTACAACCTGGAAGAACTTTGGGGCGAGCGCCCTGTCGAAGTGGAACTGCTGCCGCAATCGCGCCAGGTTCCACCCACTGGCTTTTTCGCCAGCGCCGACGAAGACGCAGACTAAGCTCTTGCTCCTGCCTGTCGGCAACACCCAGGCCGCAGCTTATGATGCGGCCTTTTTTTTACCGCCGGGCCACCCCAAGGCTCGGCACCCCCGGTAAAAAACGCCCCCTCGGGGATGAGCCCGGACACACAGAAGCCCATTGGGAACGGCTGTGTATCAGGCAAATCCGAGCGGCATACAGGCCGCGAGGGGGAGCGCAAGCCGAAGGCGCAACGTGGGGGCTTTTTTTCTTGTACGACATTTCATGAAACTCATTGTCATTGCCGTCGGTCAGCGTATGCCCGACTGGGTAGAACAAGGCTGGCAGGAATATGCTCGCCGCCTGCCCCAGGACTGCGCCATAGAACTGCGTGAAATCAAGGCCGAGCCCCGTACCAGCGGCAAAACACCTGCCCAGATGATGCAGGCTGAAGCCAAACGTATTGAAGCAGCCATCCCCGCCCAGGCAATGCGTATTGCTCTGGACGAACGCGGCAAGGACCTGACCACCGTCAAGCTAGCCCAGGAACTGGAACGTTGGCGCAGCAGTGGTCAGGATATTGCGATTCTGGTCGGAGGCCCGGACGGGCTGGACGCAAGCTTGAAGCAAAGTTGCCACGGCATGCTGCGCCTGTCCTCCCTGACGCTGCCCCACCCTCTGGTACGCATTTTTCTGGCCGAACAACTGTATCGCGCCTGGTCCGTCATGACCGGGCATCCTTATCACCGCGCCTGAATCTTCTTTAGCTCTGATTTTCTATGCCTTTTCAGCCCATCTACTTGGCCTCTGCCAGCCCGCGCCGCCACGACCTGCTCAACAGCATCCAGATTACTCATGAAGTCCTGAATGTACCCAGCCCTCCAGGCGAGGATGAACCCCGTCTGGAACAAGAGGCCGTGCTGGACTATGTTCGGCGTACCGCCCGCGACAAACTGCTGCGCGCGCTGGAATGGCGTGTACAGAACAGCAGCCTGGATCAAGAACGCGCTATTTTAAGTGCCGACACCACGGTCTGCATGGGCGAAGACATTTTTGGCAAACCTGCGGATCTGGACGACGCCGCACGTATCTTGCGCGAGCTCTCGGGCCGCCGTCACAAAGTGATGACAGCCTTGTCCCTGGGCGTAGGTGGAGTGGAATTTGAAAGCATCAGCATTAGCGAAGTCAGCTTCAAAACCCTAAACGAACAAGAAATTGCAGAATACTGTGCCAGCGGCGAACCTATGGGCAAAGCCGGAGCCTATGGCATTCAAGGCCTGGGTGGCGCATTTATCAGCCATTTGAGTGGCAGCTATACCGGCGTGATGGGTTTGCCTGTACACGAAACCTATCGCTTACTGGAATTGGCTAACCTGAAAATCCGCGCCCTCGGTTGAACCAAAGAAACGACCGAATCAGAACAGGCATGGGGAACTATCCAGGCAAGGCCCAGTCCCATCCTTTTATTCCATTTTGATCTTAGTATATATTTTCTTGGTATATACACTCACCGACTGTTTTGCAGGAATAACTACCATGTCGCTTTCTTCTTTTTCGATTCGTCTTGCCCTGGCCGGTTTGCTATGTGCAAGCACGGCCGCGCAAGCCGCCGACCGTCCCGCTGCACTGAAAGCCCTGGAAGAACAAGGGCTGTCTATTGTGGGCGAGTTTGATGCCCCCGGTGGCCTGAAAGCCTGGGGTGCCTATAGCGGAAATCGGGCTCTGGCTATCTACAACTTGCCCGATGGGCAGCATATGATGGTCGGCACCATGATCGATGCCAAAGGCGAAGAGGTACGTCCTGCAGGCCTGGACGAGCTGGTGCAACCGGCTATCGCCAAAGACATGCTGGGCAAGCTGGAAAAGTCCCGCTGGATCAAAGATGGCGACGATAAGGCCTCACGCGTGGTCTACGTCTTTACCGATCCCAACTGCCCTTACTGCATGCAGTTCTGGCAAATGGCCCGCCCCTGGGTTGAGTCCGGCAAGGTGCAACTGCGTCACATCATGGTGGGCATTCTGGCTCCCAGCAGCAGTCTGAAATCGGCCGCCATCCTGGCCGCCAAAGACCCAACCAAGGCCTTGAACGAGCACTCCCTGGCCATGCTGAAAGACCGCAGCGCCGGTGTGAAAGGGCTGGACAGCATACCCAGCGACATCGAGGCCGACCTGACCCGCAATGAAGATCTGATGATGGGCTGGGACTTGCGTGCCACCCCCGCCATGGTCTGGCAAGATGAGCAGGGTCGCATTCAAATGCAGACCGGCGCTTCGCCCGACATTGCCGAACGCGTTTTTGGCCCACGCTAATATCAAGCAGGATGTTTATTCATGAGTACTCGTGTTCTTTTGCATGCTCCTACTGTCGATGCCCTGGAGCGTGCCCGCAGCAATGCGCGCAACTTGCTCAAGGACATCCCGGATGCTCAGATTCGTATCATCGCCAATGCCCAGGCCGTTAAAGCCTGCGTAGAAGGCGCTGAACACGATTGCGACACCTACACCTACCTGTGTCCCAATACACTGCGCAATCAGGGCCTCAATGCACCAGAACGCTTCCAGACGCTGGAGCACGGGGCTATCACCGCGCTGGTGAAACTGCAGGCAGACAACTGGATTTACATTCGGGCCTGAGCAGATGTAGGCCTGGGACAACAGACCATACAGGCCGGTCATTATTTTACCTAAGCCTGTTCAAACCTTGATACGATAGCTAGGCTCGCGACAAGCGGGCCTGTTTTTACCCCGTATCACAAGGAAATCTGTTATGCCCACCCTCGCCCGTTCTGCTCTGCGCCCCTTCCTGCTACTGGCTGCTTTATGTGCTTTAGGAACCAGTCAGGCACTGGCGCAGCAAACCACGGTGGGTGTCGGCGTGGGTTTCGCCCCAAAATACGAAGGGGCCGACAGTTACAGTGGCCGTTTCTACCCTCTGCTGTCGCACCGTAACGGCCACTTTTTCCTGGCCCCAAAAGCAGGCATGCCTGCCATCGGCCTGCAAACCAATCTGACAGACAACTGGACTATCGGCACCTACGCCGCCCTGGCCCGCGCACGTAAATCCGGTGATGCCGACCGCCTGTACGGTACGGACGATATTGATCGTCACGGCAATCTGGGTGTATTTACTGCTTACCGACTAGGCAATGCCAAGATCGAAGGCAGTTACTACCAGGCACTGAAAAGCGGCTACGGCGCCACTGCCGTTCTAGATCTGAGTTACCGCCTCTGGAACGATCAGGACAGCAGCTTCTCGCTGGGTGCGGAATTGAAATGGTCCAACGAAAAAGCCATGCGCACCTACTTTGGCGTGAAATCGCATGAAGCTGCTGGCAGCAATGGCCAACTGCGCACGTACCGCCCTGACGCTGGTTTGCGCTCTTATGCCTTGTACGGCCAGTACACCCACAAGATCAGCGAAAGCTGGTCCCTGCAAGGTCTGCTCGGCGTGAACACTTTGGGTGAAGAAGCCAAGGACAGTCCGTTAGTCGAAAAGAAAAGCAGTGTCTTTGGTGGCGTAGGCTTGGGCTACAGCTTCTAATTCCCTATCAGGGTCTGCCAACCCGCTTGACCGTCAAGCCGTTGTGTTCCAGGCGTGCCTGCACAACGGCTCGATGATCACCCTGAATCTCCAGCGTTCCCTCTTTTAACGTCCCACCCGCCCCACACGCACTCTTCAGTTCTTTGACCAACGCCTTGAGCTGCTCTTCAGGCATCACCAGACCTGTTACCACGGTCACTCCCTTTCCTTTGCGTCCCTTGGTTTCCAGACTCAAGCGCACTGGCCCCTGAACCTGAGACAAGGCTTGTTCGCGCTTGTTTTCTTCGCAACGACACTGGTTCTGAGGCTGTCCGCAATCCGGACACACGCGTCCTTGTTCTGTGCTGTATACCAGCCTGGATAGCTGGTCCGATAAACTGGCCATGAGCTGGCTTCCTTCCAATTACTGAATCAAAACAAGCCTTCGGCTTGCGCTCCACCTCGCGGCCTGTATGCCGCTCGGATTCGCCTGGCATACAGCAGTCCACAATGGACTGCTGTATGTCCCGGCTCATCCCCAAGGGGGATTTTTTCCTTGGGGCGGCCCGGCGATAAAACAGCCCCCCACGCTACGCCTTCGGCTTGCTGCCCCCCAAGGGGGCTTTTTTCCTTGGGGCGGCCCGGCGGTAAAAAAAAGCCCACCGAATTTCGGTGGGCTTTACGCTGGACAAAGCCCAGATAAATTACATCATGCCCATCAGGACCAGACCCAGCAATTGCTCGGAGGTAAAGCGCTGGCCGTTGATATCGAACACGCGATCCTGACCATCGTACTTGATAACGGTAGAGATATCGTTTTCGTCATTCTTGATCATATTGGACTTGGCGTAAGGCGCCACAGCAGCATCCAGCATCATGTCCAGCATGGCAGCGTTGCCTTCCTCAGGCGTCAGGCCTTCGGCCTTGTCCATATCGGTAGCCAGACCACGCAGCATGGGCTTGGAGATCGAGACATCCAACTGAGCAGCAGGAATCGCTTCAACCCACAGCTCTGGGCTTTCTTTCAACTGTTGCAGCGTTGCATCGGGCTTTTGGAAGTCCACGCGCAAAGTGGCTTTGGACTCGCCAGCGGCAGTGTACCAACGCAGCGGCTCAATACGCAGCACAGGTTTTTGCTCCAGCGCTTGCAGAACCAGTTCCATTATCTTCTGAGCAGTTGGGCCATCAACCGAATCCATATCGTTTTGCAAATTGGAGTCGGAAATCAGCTTGGAGAGCGCAGAAATAGCAGGTGCATAGACGCGATCAAAGTTCATGGACAACTCAATCGAACCCAGATTGACCTTGTCCTCAAACACCAGATCACTGACCGTGTAGATGACCTTGGTATCGCTGATGGAGTCTTTGGTGACAGCGTCCGAGTTGACAGCGATTTGCTTGAAAGTGATGCCATCGGTCTCGGCGGTTTGCATCTTCACGTTATCCACGCTTAGCTTGCCAACCTGGGTGCCGTTTACATTGATGTCGCCATCTTGCTTGAAATCCACCACAAAGTTGGAGGCTTCCAGCTTCAATGGATCTTCGCTGATGTCATCGACGAACAGCTTGGGGAAGCTGCCAGTCACAACAATATCTTTGCTCTTGCCACCGGCTTTGGTGCGCAACTGGCCACCACTGAAATCCACACTGATTTCATTGCCTTGGTGCTTGATGGCTTCAAAGTGCACGTTGGTGTCCACGGCACCGTCAAAACCAACCAGGCTGTCTGCCCACAAAGGGGTCTTGTCGCCAGTCAGCTTGTACCAGCCTTCCGTGTCCTTGGTCTTGACCAGGGTGCTGCGCGACAAGGCGGCAACAGGAGTGAAGTTACCCAGAGCCATTGCCGACATAGGAAGCGGACCATGGCTGATCTTGTCATCAAAAGTCAGCTCCAGAGGCGCATCTTCAGCATCAGAAGGCTTGATAGTGATGGTGTAACGAGCGGTAGAGGAAAATACGCCACGCTGGTAATCCAGCACATTCATGACGACTGACTCGCTCAAGCCCATTTGCTGCATCTGCTCGGCAGCCAGGGTATTGAACTGGGCCACTTTCTCACTGACCAGCGCTTCAGTTTTCTTACCGGTATACCAAGTCGAACCGCCGTATGCAGCCGCTAACACGACAACCAGTGTGACTAGCCCTGTACTTTTTTTCATGACTTCCCTTTTGTAGATCTACAGTCCCAACTTTAAACAGCCGACATAATACCGAAACTAAGTTTGACTGAAGATGGTTTATTCCCCGTAATTGTAACTATTCACGTGCGTAATGCGAGCGACATCTTGTTCGCCCAGTCCCAAACGATGAGCCACACGGTAACTTTGCTGGGCTGCATGGGCCACGGGCATACTGGTATGACTGGCACTGGCCAACTCTGCCACCGTGTTCAAGTCCTTCAACATGGTGTCGACCGACGCTTTTACTTGATTGTCGCGCTGCGTCATGCGCGGCACGAACAATTGCAGCAGCACCGAATCGGCCCAACCTCCCCCCAGAGCCTCACTGATTTTAGAAGCATCCACACCATTATCATTGGCCAGGCTCAAGGCCTCGGCGATGGCGGTCAAGGTGGTGGCCACAATGGTCTGATTGCATAATTTTGTTACTTGGCCAGCCCCGACCGCCCCCATCAAGGTGACGCGCTGCGAATACGCCGCCAGTGCGGGGCGCACGCGCTCTAGCTGTGCCGCTTGTCCACCCACCATGATGGCCAATGTACCTTGTTCAGCCCCACCGACACCACCCGATACAGGGGCATCCAGCCAGTCAGCCCCGCAACGCTGCTGCAATTGGGCAGCCATCTCACGCGTCGCCCGAGGTGAAATCGAGGAGTGGTCTACCACAATCTGCAAGGTTCCGTGCACAGTGGCCAGGCCCTGCTCACCCAGAACGGTATCGTGCACTGCTTGGGCATCGAACACGCACAGGAATACGGCTTCACACTGCTGGGCCATTTGCGCTGGAGTATCACACCAACTTGCTCCTGCTTCCAATAGTGCAAGTGCCTTGTCTTTGGAGCGATTCCAGATACTGACCTGATAACCCGCCCCCAACAGGCGGCGCACCATCGGTTGACCCATTCGACCCAATCCACAAAAACCAATCTTCATGTTTTGTCCTTTACTCCCCCAGGCCGCCACATCAACGGCAATGAGGCAAGAAAAACCCGCCTATCAGGCGGGTGGATTCCGGCCAGCCCAGCTTCGGGCGGCCTTCACGTTTGGCGTCAGGCCGCATCAGGCTGACGGTCAGGAGCGGCTTCTTGAAACGCGGATAGTTCCAGACATTTTTCTTCCACCGCCAACAGGCGAGGAAAAGCAGTCAGGTCAATCTCAAAGCGACGCGCATTGAACATCTGGGGAATCAGGCAAATTTCAGCCATACCGGGCATATCACCAAAGATGAAGGCGTGACCTTTTTTGCCATGGCGTTGCACCAAGGCCTCCAGCCCCCCCAGTCCTACGCTGACCCAATGGCGATACCACTGATTGCGCGCATCTTCTTGGGCATGCAACTCGTTCTTCAAGTACTGCAGCACACGCAGATTATTCAATGGATGAATATCACAGGCCACGGTTTGAGCCATGGACCGCGCCCAGGCCCGCTCTGCTGAGGTTTTAGGCAAGAACGGCAGTTCGGGATAGCGTTCGTCCAAATATTCCAAAATAGCCAGGGATTGCGTGATGATCAAACCATCGTCGTCCAAGGCAGGCAACAACTGGACAGGGTTGATTTGCACATAATCTGGCTGATGCTGCTGACCGCCATCTTTAAGCAGATGCACAGGCTTGATCTGGTAATCCAGTCCCTTGAGGTTCAGACCAATCCGCACCCGGTAAGCGGCGGAACTGCGAAAGTAGCTATATAAAATCATCTTGTCTCCTGTCCACCCTGCAAAATTCGTTTTTTTATTTGTTCAGGTTTTCAATCTTGCGCGACAGCTCTCGGGGCAGCGGGAAGGCAATGTTTTCCTCCACCCCATCCAGGGCTCGTACACGACCCACGCCTAGTTCCTGCAAGCGCTGAATCACCTGATTGACCAGAACCTCCGGTGCCGATGCGCCGGCCGTCACACCCACGCGCTTTTTACCCACCAGCCAGGCCGGATCAATCATTTCCGGTTTATCCAACAGATAGGCTTCAGCGCCTTTGCGTTCAGCCACTTCGCGCAAACGATTCGAGTTCGAGCTATTGGTACTGCCCACCACCAGAACCAGGTCGCACTGAGGGGCCATGATCTTGACCGCATCCTGACGGTTCTGGGTGGCGTAACAGATATCGCTTTTCTTGGGTTCGACGATATTGGGGAAGCGTTCACGCAAGGCCTGGGCCACAACCGCCGCATCGTCCACGGACAAGGTGGTTTGCGTCACAAAGGCCAACTTGTCGGGATCAGCCACTTTCAGATTGGCGACGTCCTCGGGCGTTTCCACCAGGTACATGCCGCCGTCGGCCTGCCCCAAGGTGCCCTCAACTTCAGGGTGACCGACGTGACCAATCATGATGATTTCCCGGCCTTCGGCGCGCATGCGAGAGACCTCGATATGCACTTTGGTCACCAGCGGGCAGGTGGCGTCAAAGACTTTCAGGCCACGTTTTTCGGCATCGTCACGCACCTGACGCGAGACGCCGTGGGCCGAGAAAATCACGATCGCGCCCGAGGGAGCTTCGTCCAGCTCTTTAATAAAGATCGCCCCTTTGTTGCGCAGGTCTTCGACCACGTAACGGTTATGGACGATTTCATGACGCACATAGATTGGTGCGCCGTGCAATTCCAAGGCGCGTTCGACAATATCAATCGCGCGGTCGACCCCAGCACAGAATCCACGGGGCTGGGCCAGAACAACCTCAGCGTTCTGAACGGGAGTAACTTGACTCATTACAGAATCCCCAAAATATGAACATCCAGACGCAAGGCCACACCGGCCAAAGGATGGTTGAAATCGAACAAGGCCGTCTTGTCGTCGATTTCCTTGAGCACGCCCGAATAGCGGCTGCCATTCGGGGCGGCAAACTCCACCATGTCACCGGGTACGAACTCCACCCCTTCGGCAGCATTGCTGGCCAGCATTTCACGAGTGATGCGCTGCAAGAGGTCCGGATTACGGGCACCGTAGGCATCCTCGGGGGTGATGTCGAGCTGAAAGCGCTCGTCCTCACGGTGACCCAGCAATTTTTCTTCCATACCGGGGGCCCACTGACCATTGCCCAGTTGCAAGGTCGCCGGACGACCCGTAAAGGTATCCGCGAACACAGAGCCTGCCGCCGGGCCACTGGCCAGCTCTATACGATAGTGCAAAGTCAGGTAGGAATCCTGACGGACAATTCCAAGCTCGGAACTAGCAGAGTTACTCACGATCGCTCACTATAGAAAATCATTCAATTACCGCATTTTAACGTTTCTTATGGCCACATCCACTTTACGCCGCCAAGGGCCCCGCGAGCGCATGTTGGCGCACGGCCCTGCCTGCCTGAGCACCCCGGAACTGCTGGGTATTGTCCTGCGCACCGGTACACGCGGGCGCAATGCTGTCGAGCTCGGTCAGATGTTGCTGGAACATTTTAACGGACTCAAAGGATTATTATCGGCCGATGCGTCTGCCCTGCGTCAGCTGGACGGAATCGGGCCAGCCAAATGCGCGGAACTGTTGGTTATCCGGGAACTGCAACGCCGCTGTGCCCTGGAATCCCTGACCGGATTGCCAGTACTGAATCAGGCGGACAAGGTACGCGACTATTGCCTGGCCCATATTGGACATTTGCCCGTGGAGCACTGCCTGGCCCTGTTTCTGGACAATCAACTGCGCCTGATCTGCGCCGAGGAAATCAGCCGGGGCACCGTCAATCAGGCCTCGGTCTACCCACGGGAGATCTTGCGCGCTGCCCTGCGCCACCATAGCTGCGCCATTATTCTGGCGCACAATCACCCTTCTGGCGCTGCCTATCCCAGCGCGTCCGACATCAGGCTGACCCGGCACATACGTCAGGCACTGGCATTGGTAGATATACGTTTGTTGGACCATATTATTGTCACGCCCAGCCAGACTGTCTCCATGGCCGAACGCGGGGATCTGTAGCCGACCGGGTCCGGCGGAAACTGCCGGATTTTTGATACAGTTCCATGAGCTTCCCCGTAAAATCCTGAACACACTACAAGAGTACGGAGCGCCATGTCTGATCCCGCCGTGAAGTCCTTTGTTGGACGCGTACGTGACATTCTTCACGATCTATCCCCATCAGAGCGACGTCTGGCAGAATTTGCCCTGGATTTCCCAGGCGATCTGGCCGGCTACAGCGCGTCTGAGCTGGCATCTCTGGCCAATGTATCTAACGCCACGGTTACCCGCTTTATTCGGCGCCTGGGTTATAGCAACTACGAAGCGGCTCGCAAGCAAGTGCGCTCCGAAAAGAAAGCGGGCTCTCCCCTGCTGCTGGCCGCGACCGAGACAGAAGCCGAACGCTCGCTGGCCACACACCTGCAACAGAGCCAGAACAATCTGGCCTCCACCTACCGACGCATTCCCGACTCACTACTGCTAGAGATTGCCCAGGCCATTCTGGGCGCACGCAAAGTGTGGGTAATGGGGTTTCGATCCAGCCATGCTCTGGCCAATTACTTTCGCTGGCAGTTGCTGCAAATCGTCCCTGAAGCCCATCTGATTCCCGGCCCTGGCGAAACCATGGGGGAGCATCTGGCCGGCATACACGCCGACGATGTGGTGGTGATCTTTGCCCTGCGTCGCCGGGTGCGCAATATGGATCAGCTGATTAGGCAAATAGCTCAGCTGAACCCGAATGTGCTGCATATCACCGATCAACTCAGCGCCGAGAAAAGTGCCTGTCGCTGGACGTTGCGATGCGATGTCCAGTCGCCCGGTGTGCTGGACAACCACGTGGCGGTGATCGGCTTATGCCATTTGATTCTGAGTCAGATAATGGATCAGGCCGGCCCGGTTGGGCGTCGCCATTTGGGCATGGTGGAAGCTTTCCACGACAGTTTTCTGGAGCTGTAGACCGCTGAAACTGGCATCACAAACCCATCCACTGCTCATGCAGCCAAGAAGGTAAGTCAGCCCAGCACAAGTCAGGCTGCCAGAGGCTATCCCAAGAATCGAATAAGGATCATATGCAAAATGCGATGATCCTTTTTTTATTAAAACCCCTTTTTTATCAATGAATTAAAGAACAGAATAAAAAAACTGCAAAATCTTTCTCGTTAACCCTAGTTTTGAAAATATTTTTTCATATTAATAATGGCTGAAAAAATAATGTTATGGGCGGACGTGCCAAGCATGTCCTGAAACGAGGAGAAACCATGTCTAGCAAGCAGCAAACCTTGCCGGCCGACACCGAGCAGGCACAGGCCAGTTCTACGGCCAACAATCACACGGTTCAGCAGCAACTGGAAAACTCGCTGGAAACCATAGGCGTCACCAACTCACACCGCAAAGTGCTGGCCCTGATTTTGCTGGGCGTGCTGTTTGACGTGCTCGAGCAAAATGCCGTGGGCCTGGTAGGCCCGCTTCTACAGCAACACTGGGGGCTGACGCCTCGTGATGTCGGGTTTCTGAACACCTTGACCTTTGCCGCTGCGGCCCTGGGGCGCTTGCTATCTGGTTATATCGCCGACCACTATGGTCGCCGCGTCATGCTGACCATCAATCTGGCCCTGTTCACGCTGGGCGCGCTGATCTGCGCCCTGGCCCCCAGCTACTGGGTACTGGGCCTGGGTCGCATGATTGTGGGCTTTGGTCTGGGTGGCGAGATCTCGATTGCCGTCACTATGCTGGCCGAGTTCTGCTCCTCGCGCTTTCGCGGCACCGCCGTCGGTACGATCAACGTCGCGGGTGGCGGTCTGGGCAATATGCTGGCTCCGGCCTTCGGCTTGCTGGTCTTTACCCTCTTTCCCGGCCCCGAGAGCTGGCGCTGGGTGTTTGGCCTGCTGGTCATGCCCGCCTTCATGGTGCTGTTCTACCGTCGTTATATTCCTGAAACACCTCGCTTTCTGGTGTCGCAAGGCCGTATCGACGAGGCCAATCAGGTTTTGAATATTCTGGCCTCGGGCAAGCTGGGCCGACACGTTGCCAACCCCTACCCTTATCTGCACAGCGGCCCACAAGCGCAAAAAGCAGAGCGCGTACGCTTGAGCGAGATTTTCGAAGGCCCGCTGGCCATGCGCACGCTGGTCACCGGTATTGCCGTGTGCATGACCTACGGCGCGCAACTGACGGTTCTGACCCTGATGCCGACTCTGCTGGTAGAGCAAGGCTACTCCCTGGTGAAAAGCTATACCTTCACCATCCTGATGCAGTCGGGCAGCTTGCTGGGTGCCTTGACCGCCTCTTACCTGGGCTCCCGCGTGCCTCGCAAACGCGTCTTCACCTACGGAGCTTTACTGGCCTGCGCCAGTGGTCTGGCCTTTGGCTTTCTAAGCTTCAATATCTACCTGGTGTTGCTGTTCGGTGCGGCCTTCCAGTTCTGCGTACTGTTGCTGAACACCACGATCTGGATTTTCTCTCCCGAGCTGTATCCCACCCGCGTCCGCGCCTTTGGTACCGCCTTCATTCTGGCGCTGGGCACCTTGGCGGGCGCATTTATCCCCACGCTTAGCGGCTGGGTGCTGGAAGGCTACGGTGTCGCCGGCATGTTCACCTTAATGGCGGGCATGTATGTCACCTTTGCCGCCGTCCTGCAGTTGGCGCCCGAAACCTTTGGCCGCCCCCTGGATACCTGATTCACTTGATAAGCCGCATTACAGCGGCTCCTGTATTTATGTCTCATACCGTACTGCTCATCAACCCCAATACTTCCCGCCCCACCACCGACATGATGGTTGCGCTTGCCCAGGCTTGCTTTCAGAGCCTGCAGCGCAGCGACATCCTGGTCCGGGGGCTGACCGCCCCCGAGGGACCGGGCATGTTGACCGAAATGGAGGAACTGGAGCAAGCCGCCGCCATCGCCAGGCACCCGCTGATACTGGCCCAGGCGCAAGGCTCGGACGGCATCATCATCGGTGCTTTTGGTGATCCCGGCCTGCAGGCCCTGACTGAGCACGTAAAGGTGCCAGTCATCGGCATAGGCCAGGCTTCCATGCTGCAGGCCACCCGAGCAGGCACCCCTTTTGGCATTGCCACCACGACGCCCGGCCTGGAGCAATCCATTCTGGACCAAGTACAGCGCTATGGCTGGAGCAACCAGTTCTCCGGCCTGCGCCTGACCCCTACCGCCCCGCTGGATCTGGCCCAGGCCCCTGAACGTCAGGATCAGGAGCTGGCCGACAGTGTCGTGGCATGTATCGAACAGGACGGTGCCCGCGCCGTCATCATCGGCGGCGGCCCCCTGGCTCAAAGCGCCCAAGCGCTGCAAAGCAGGCTGGCTGTGCCGGTGATCAACCCCATCATTGCTGCCTGCGAGCTTATGGCCGAGCGCCTGCCCCCAGATCAGCCATAACACGCTGTACCACACAAGGAGACACCCTCATGACGAGCAGCACCCTTGCGGACGGAGCCCAGGCCCCATCCGCCAGCAAGCAGGAACTGGATCAGATTTACAAAAAAGTGATGTGGCGCATTTTGCCCTTCATCTTTTTGCTTTGGATGCTGGCCTGGATAGACAGGCTCAACATCGGTTTTGCCAAGCTGCAAATGCAGCCCGAACTGGGGTTCTCCGAAACCGTTTACGGCATAGGCGCCGGTATTTTCTTTTTGGGCTACTTCTTTTTTGAAGTGCCCAGCAACTGGTTGCTGCTGCGTATTGGCGCGCGCAAGACCCTGGCCCGTATCGCTTTTGGCTGGGGCCTGATCTGCGTGCTGATGATGTTTACCAAAACGGCCGCCTACTTTTATGTGATGCGCTTTTTGCTGGGCGCTTTTGAGGCGGGTTTCCAGCCCGGTGTATTGCTGTTCCTGACCTTCTGGTTCCCGGCCCATCGTCGCGCCAAAGCGTTTGCGGTCTTTATTTCCGCCTCGGCGGTGGCTTCGGTTGTGGGCGCACCACTGGCCGGTTTCATCATGACGCGTCTGGATGGCGTCAATGATTGGTCCGGTTGGCAATGGTTATTCCTGCTAGAAGGCCTGCCGACGATTTTCGCAGGCATTCTGGCAGTGATGTTCATTGTGGACAGCCCGGAAAAAGCCAGTTGGTTAAGCCTGCGAGAGAAAGACCTGATCAAACAGGAGTTAGTGCTGGACGCCAAGGCCGCAGGCCCGCGCGAGCACAGCTTCAAGAAAGCCTTGGGCAATGCCGATCTGTGGACCCTGACCCTGATGTTCTTTGGCATCGTGGCCGCGAACTCCACGTTGGCCTTTTTTGCCCCCACCCTGGTACGCTCGCTAGGCCCGACCGATCCGCTACAAGTTGGTTTACTGGTAGGCCTGGTCTATGTTTTTGGAGCTATTTTCCAGTTGACGCTGGGCTTTAGTGCCGACCGTCGCCGCGAAGCCCGACTGCACACGGGCATTCCCGTCATCATCGGCGCGATCGGTCTGGCTGGTGTGGGTCTGTTCCTGGGCAACAATACGACGATGGCTTTTATCAGCCTGATTGTGGCCGTATCCGGCACCATGGGCTGCATTCCGGTGTATTGGCAATTGCCTAATGCCGTACTGGCTGGCTCGGCAGCCGCTATCGGTGTGGCCTTCATCAACTCCGTAGCTAATCTGGCCGGCTTCGGCGCCCCCTTCATGTTGGGTGCGCTGAAAGATTCCAGCGGTAACTTCCAAAGTGGTTTGTGGATTATTGCGGCGCTGGAACTGGCCGTCGGTATCTGGATTCTGTCTTTCCGCAAGCGCAGGCAAACCACCTGAGCGCCTTGAAAAGCAAGGATCAGGACCGCGAAAAGGCTGGCAAACTGGCCGTTTTCGGGGCCTGTCCACCCGCCAGCGAGCGAGACCCTGTTGCACTTGTGCCGCGCTTTGACGGAGTTTTCTTTGAAAAGCGGCGGCTCGATGCTAAAATCTCAGGCTTCATCGGATACGTGGCAAAAAGTCTTTAGGCATTATTCAATCGGGCGGGATGTAAAACCCAAACCCGGTTAAAAAAACAGCCCTCTAGCTTTTTAGTGCCGGTAGTTACAAGAAAGATTGAAAATCTGCCCTGTGCAGCTTTGTTTTTGTAAATACGTGCCTTGCTGGCGGTCCTTATTTGTCAAAACAGGAATCATCATGAAAGAAGGCATTCACCCAGAATACCGTGACGTGGTGTTTCTGGATCTGCAAACGGGCAACTCCTTTATCACCCGTTCCACTGTCCAGACTCGCGAAACCACCGAAAAAGACGGTCAGACTTACCCGCTGTTCAAGTGTGACGTGACGTCCGAGTCGCACCCCTTCTACACGGGCGCTCAAACCCGTATCGTGGAAACTGGCCGCGTTGAAAAATTCCGCGCCCGTTTTGCCCGTACGGCTGGTACCGTCAAGAAAGGCGAATAAGCTCTCTTTCTCGACATACCGCGTTCAGCGCAAAAAAGGCAGCTTCGGCTGCCTTTTTTACCGCCAGGCCGCCCCAAGGCTCGGCGCCCCCGGTAAAAAGCCCCCCTCGGGGATGAGCCCGGACACACAGCAGTCCATTGCGGACTGTTGTGTGCCTGGCGAATCCGAGCGGCATGCAAGCCGCGAGGTAGAGCGCAAGCCGAAGGCGCAGCGTGGGGGTCCTTTTTTAGCGTACATTTCCCGGCCAAGGCGCCCCCTTTGCATTAAGATAGGGCGAATCAACAGACTGTTTTACCCTAGACGTGTCATCTAGCCTCATACCCACCTCCACCCCTGCCCGCCTGACTGCTACCGCTGCCGTCAAACTTCCCCGACTGGTCCTGCTTGTTGTGGGGACAATTTACATTCTTGCGGGTCTGTTTTTCCGTGATCCCTGGAAGGCAGACGATGTCATCGGGCTTGCAACCATGCTGACCGCTTTGTCTGATCCCAGCGGTCAGGCTTTGCTGTTGCCGCAGGTGGGCGATCTGGCGCATGCCCAGGACGGGCCGCTGACGACCTGGCTGGGGGCGCTGTTCATTACGCTGTTTGCGCCGCTGCTCAAGCTGTTCACCTCCGAACTGAACGCCAATATTGTGGCGTCCCGCCTGCCCAATTTACTGTGGTTCGGCATGCTGGCAGCCTCGGTCTGGCACAGTGCCTACTGGCTGGCCCGTCGTCCCGAAGCCCAACCGTTACGCCTGCCCTTTGGGGGGGAGCCCTCGCCCACCGCCTATGGGCGCATGATTGCCGACGCCACCTTGCTGCTGACAGTGGCCACAGTGGGCATCATCTGGCGCATGCATGAAACGTCGGAAGTGCCGGCCATCATTGCTTTCCAAGCCCTGGCCTTGTACAGCCTGGTACGCATGTTCGACCGCCCAGCCTCAGGTGCAATCATGCTGGGCCTGTCTTTGGGCGCCTGCTTTCTGACCCGTGGCTGGCTGGGCGCTGGCCCCATTATGCTGGCCACTGCGCTGTGCTTTATTCCACGCGGCCCCTTGCGCCAGCACAGCCAATGGCTGGCCCTGAGTGCCGTGCTGACCCTGGCCATCATTATGGCCTGGTGGATCCCGGCCAAGCGTGTCAGCGTGTACTGGACTGAACAGTGGCGTCTGTGGCATCTGGCAGCCTGGGGCTGGGCCGGATTCAAGGAGCAGTTGAATAATCTGCGCGACTTGCTCTGGTTCCTCTGGCCTATCTGGCCGTTGGCATTGCTGGCGCTGTGGCAATGGCGCAGCTGGCTCAAAGCCCCGCATATTTACGTACCTGCCATCAGTTTTCTGGTTCCGCTCATCAGCCTATTATTCATGCGCGATGCCTTCGAGCCCGAATACGCCTTGCTGGTCGTGCCTTGCGCCATCCTGGCTGCTTTCTCGCTGCCCACCCTGCGTCGTGGCGTCATCAACACGCTGGACTGGTTTGCCATCATGTGTTTCTCGCTGACAGCGGCAACCGTCTGGCTGGGCTGGTTTGCTCAGCAAACCGGATGGCCACGGCAGATTTCGCAAAATATTGCCCGCCAGACGCAAGGCTATGACACCTTTATCTCCTGGCCGGTCATGATTATTGCCGTGCTCGGCACCGTCGCCTGGATCGCACTGGTGCGCTGGCGCTTGTCCTCCAACCCGCCAGGGCTGTTGCGTGGCACAGTCTTGTCTGCAGGTGGCCTCATTACCACCTGGCTCTTGCTGGTGACTTTATGGATGCCCTCGCTGGACTACGTACGTAGCTACCGCGATGTATCCGGCGAACTGTCTGCCGCCCTGCAGGCGCACAAGCAAGCCGGTGAATGCCTGCGCTCCTGGGGGCTGGGTTCGGGGCAACGAGCATCCTTTCTGGTATTTAACAACATCAATATCAATTTTGATAACCGCTGCTCCTTGGTACTGGAACAGTTTTCCCTGCGCGACCTGAAAGATGGCAAGGCCCCCATTCCCGACAATGCGGTCCAGCTCTGGCAAGGTAAACGCGGGCCAGATCGCCACGAGGCTTTCCGTCTGCTGCGAGTGCAAGCTCAGTAAGTTTCAATCATGTCCTCCGTGTTTCATCGCAACTGGAAAGGCCAGGCAGGTCAGATCCTGCGTCAGGCCTGGCCTGTGCTCGTTGGCTCCTGGGCAGGTATCGCCTTTGGTGTTCTGGATACCGTTATGGTCGGCCACAGCAGCCCGATCGACCTACAGGCCATGGGCCTGGGCGTATCCATTTACATCACCGTTTTTATTGGCTTGATGGGCGTCATCCACGCTCTGATTCCTATCATTGCGCAGCAATTTGGCGCGCGCCGCCTGACAGAAGTGGGCCGCTGGTGGGGGCAAGGCGTGTGGCTGGCCCTTTTGCTGACCTTGATCGGCACCCTGGCGCTGGCCTTTCCCAATATATGGTTACGCTGGTCGGGCGACTTAAGCCCTGAGGTTCACGACCGGGTGACCTGGTATTTACGCAGTCTGATCTTGGCTCTACCCGCCGCCCTGGTATTCCGAACCATTTATTGCCTGGGTACCGCCACATCGCGCCCCAAGGCCGTCATGCTGATCAATCTGTTCAGCGTGGCCTTCAAGGCCCTGTTCAACTGGGTGCTGATTTTCGGGAAATTTGGACTACCGGCCATGGGCGCCGTCGGCTCAGGTTTGGCCACTACGGTAGTGTCCTGGCTGATGCTGGCGGCAGGCCTGTGGTTGCTGCGTACCGACCGCTACTACAAGCCGTTTACGCTGCGACTGGGGCTACCCAACTGGGCGGCCCAAAAAGAACTGCTGCGTCTGGGTCTGCCTATGGGCGGCTCCTACCTGATCGAGATCTGCGCCTTCAGCTTCATGGCACTGCTGGTCGCCCGCGAGGGAGTCTTTGCATCGGGTGCGCACCAGATCATGGCCAATCTGGCCGCCGTCTGCTTTATGGTGCCGATGGCCGTGGGCGTTGCCGCTGCCTCAGTCAGCGCTCAAGCGATTGGTGCGAGGCAATATCATCGCGCCCGCCAAGTGGGAATGCTGAGTCTGGCAATCGTGCTGGCGGGGGTGACCTTAACGATTACCCTATTGGTGCTGCTGCGTCCGACCTTGGCCCATGCCTACACCGATGATGCCGATGTCGCACTCCGGGCTTTGCTGTTGCTGCAACTACTGCCCTTTTTCCACTTTTTCGATGCGTTCCAATGCCTGATTTCCTATCTGCTGCGCGCGTATAAAGTGGCTTTTGTCCCCATGCTGCTGCAATTCTTTGCCTTGAGCGTACTGGGTTTGGGTGGAGGGTGGTGGCTGGGTTTTGGACCTGCAGCCGGATCGCTGGAAGGCGTTATTCAATGGCTGGCACCGGGAGCACCTGTGGGGGCGGCCAGCTTATGGACCATGTCCAGCCTGGGCCTGGGGGCTTCTGCCTTGTTGCTGCTGTTCTGGTACGTTCATATTTTGCGCATCTACAATCCGACAAGGCGCAAGACGCAGGCGTCCCAATAAGCCAGACCTGGGGCACTGACACTCACTCAGTCCACGGCAAACTCAGACGCTCCGATACTGACTACCCTGTGCTTTTTTACTCTTTGCTCAGCCTCAAAAGCCCAAGGCCGAAATACGGTAAATCTTCAACGCGCAAACATATAAAAAAAACGGGACCAGTTGAATAACTGGTCCCGTTTTTTCTGTTGCCTTACCAAGACAAGGAAACTCAGGCAGCAGGCTTACTGCCTTCAATAGCTTCCGCAAGCTTGACGGTATCGTCTGTAGTTGAATCCGAGGACGCATCCGCCTCTGCCTGCGCCGACTCCTCAACCGCATCAATCAATGGGCTGACCAGGTCCACGACCTTGCTACGCGATAGCAGGCCCAGGAACTCATCATTCTCCCCAGTCACTGCCAAAGGTTCGCTGCTACGCAGCAATTGCCCCAGAATTTCATCCAGCCCCATGGTCGCGGGCACTGAACTCATTTCATCCACAAAGCCGGAGATGTCCCGTGCGCCTTGCTGCACCGCTTCCTGGGCACTGGAACGCATCAAGACACCGGCCAGGCGCTTGCCATCTAGCACAGGCGCATAACGCACGCCCCGTTCGCTCAAGCGCTCCAGCGCATGAACAGCACGGGTACGCATGGTGAAGGTCAATGTCTTGCTGGAATCGCGCACCGCATGGGCCGCATTCAGCACCTTGCTGCGGTTCACGTCTTGCAAGAAAGCCTGTACATAATCGCTGGCGGGCGAGAGCAAAATATCTTCGGGCGAACCTTCCTGGACCAGCTCACCATCTTTCAGAATGGCGATCCGGTTACCCAGGCGCAGGGCCTCATCCAGATCATGCGTAATAAACACAATGGTCTTGTTCAGACGGGCCTGAAGCTCCAGCAACTGATCCTGCATTTCACGTCGAATCAGCGGATCCAACGCCGAAAACGCTTCGTCCATCAAGAGGATGTCCGCATCGGTGGCCAAAGCGCGTGCCAGGCCCACACGTTGCTGCATACCGCCAGACAACTGATGGGGATACTGTTTTTCAAACCCCTGCAGACCCACCTGCTCCAGCCAATAAGTGGCCTTCTCTTCCCGGGCGGCGCGGCCCATGCCCTGCACCTGCAGGCCATAAGCGGCATTTTCCAGCACGGTACGATGCGGAAACAGGCCAAAGCGCTGAAAGACCATGCTGATCTTTTGCTGACGGAACTGCATCAGAGCCTTGCCATCCAGACTCATCACGTCCACATCATCCACCAGAATTTGCCCTGCCGTCGGTTCAATCAAACGGTTGAAGTGGCGAATCAAGGTGGACTTGCCTGAACCGGACAAGCCCATGATGACGTAAATACTGCCAGGCTCGATAGACAGGCTGATATCGCGCAGACCCAGCGTATGACCGCTTTTGGCCAGCAGCTCATCTTTGCGAACACCGTCACAAGCCTCTTGCAGCCAGCGCTCGGGTTGCGAGCCAAAGATCTTATAAATATTGCGAACTTCAATCTTGCTCATGAGGCCTCCCGCGTCTGAAAGCGGCGACCGAACTCTTGCGTAATACGGTCAAACAAGATTGCCAACAGCACAATACCCAAACCGGCCATCAGGCCACGGCCCACTTGCAGGCGGTTAATGCCTTGCAGCACTTCGTAGCCCAGCCCTCGCACACCGATCATGGAAGCGATCACCACCATGGCCAGGGCCATCATGGTTGTCTGGTTAATACCGGCCATGATGTTAGGCATGGCCAGGGGCAGTTGCACCCCGTAGAGCTGCTGCCAACGATTGGACCCAAAAGAACGCGAGGCTTCCAGCACTTCACTGTCGACCAGACGTATTCCCAGATCCGTCAAACGAATGACAGGCGCAATGGCATAAATGATGGTGGCAATCAGGGCGGCGATCTTGCCCAGATTGAACAGCATCACCACCGGAATCAGATAGACAAAGCTGGGCATGGTTTGCATCACATCCAGGATCGGCATCATGATGCGGCGCAGCCAGTTAAAGCTGGCCATCAACAAACCTAGTGGTATGCCTATCAGGACAGACAGGAAAACGGCCACGATCATCAGCGCCAGGGTCTGCATGGCTGCATCCCACAAGCCAATCAAACCGATGGCGAACAACATCGCCCCCATGGCGACGGAGAACAGAACCCGACGACTGGCAGCCCAACCCAGCACCACCACCACCAACACAACCGCCCACCAAGGGCTGCTGCGTAAGACGGACTCCATAAAAACCAGCATATCCAGCAAAGGCTGGGTCATGGCGCGCAAGGCACTGGAATAATTGTCAACCAGATCACCCACGAACTGATCGATGGGCAAACGTAAGGCGCGCGGATCAATCAACTCAGGAAACATAAAAAACACTCCGTAAAACTCGTGCATGTGGCGCGGGCGTGCCGCCCGGCCATGAGCCTGCCGGCCACAAACTGACCAGGCACAAAAGCGAGGTACGGCTCAGTGCCCACACCCCGAAGGATGCCGATACCGAGGCCGGCCTCGCTTACACAACAACACGAATACTAAAGAGCGGCTTTTACGCGCTGAGCCACTTCCATAGGCACCCACTTGGACCAGGTATCCTGGTGCTCTTTCAGGAACCAGTGCGCCACATCTTCGGGCTCACCCTCGGTTTTTTCCATATGAGCCATGGTGTCGTTCATCAACTCCAAAGGCACGCTGACATTGGCCAGGAAGGCCGTCAACTCGGGAGCCTGCTTGGAGAACTCCGTATTAACAGCGGTGAACACCGGATTTTCGGGGTAGTCGCTAGGCTCCGGATTGGCACAATTGGGGTCCGTCAAACAACCATGCTTTTTCGCGTCATAGGCTGGCAACTCCAGCTTGACCAGATCCATGGAGCCCACCAGCGGTGTCGGGTACCAGTAGTAGAAAACGATGTTTTCCTTGCGCTGGTAAGCGGAGGTCAAGGCAGCCTTCTGCGTGGCACCGGTACCGGGCGAGAACAAGGTGTAGGTATCACCCAGTTTCAGGGCATTGAACAGATTGCCACTGACCACTTCACACCCCCAACCTGCCGGGCAGCCATAGAAACGGCCTTTACCGGGCTCTTCAGGGTCTTTGAATTCATCCTTGAACTTGGGCAAGTCCGCGGCGGACTTCAGCTCTGGCAAACGCTCGGCCGTGTAGCGTGGAATGAACCAGGCTTCGCCACCCATGTAGATATCACCAATACGTTTTACTTTCCCCGTAGCTTGCGCCTGTTTCCAGGGGTCTGCCACGCTGTTGAGCCAGATTTCCGTGTTGACATCCAGGTCGCCTCGCTCCAATGCAGCCAAAGCCGGAAGCGTCTCGACCGAGATGACCTCAGTCTTGCAGCCATAGCCCTTGTCAGCAATAAAACGCTCGACTTCAGTCAGGACCAGGTTGGATTCCCAATTCATACCGCCAAAGCGAACAGCACGATCCAGTTCGCAGGAAACCGGGGTAGCGGCTTGTGCGGCGGACGACAAACCCAGCAAAACGCTGGTCAGCACAGAGGCTTGAATCAGGGGAAAGCGGTGCAAGCGCGACTTGGCACCGGCGTGAGGGAAGTATGAAGACATGATGCTCCTCCTTGAGTTACTGTGGACGCGTCCTGCATGATCAGTCGGCGCCAAGGCTAAAGGGGTGTGCGGAAGACGATACTTTTATCGCCAATACATACCTACGTATAGACGAGTGCCAGGCACTCACGAAAAACCCGGAACGATGCGTATGGGTCAACACCCTTTTTTATATCGTTCTGCGCCCTGACCGAAACAAGACGGCTGGGGCCGGGTCACACCGCGCGGGGCGATGATTTGGTGCGAATAGAACACGCTGCACGAGCGGTTCTGGATCGAATTGATGAATAAGACAAGGAAGCCATTCTACGGGTCTTTGCAATCAAAAACAAATTATTACCACGAAAAACCAGTAAAATCCAAAAATATGTCAATGGTTAAAACACAACAAAACCCTTGTTTGACGTGGTTTCAGCGATTTTCTAAATTTTTTTTTGTTACTTAATAATTCAGGGCGAATTGAGGGATGTAGAAACCGGGCCCAAAAAGGCAAATGACAAGGCATAACACCTTGTCATTTGCTCTTTGGATGACTCACTTAAGGCTGGTACATGTAATCCCGTCGCCATGGATACACGATGCCAGGCGCATACTCCAGCTCCTGGGTCCGCCCTACACTTTGGGCCTGAGCCAGAACCTGATGCAAGGCGATCCAGCCATGCTCAAAGCCCATGGCACAACCGGCCAGATACACCCGATAAGCACGCAGGGATTTTTGGCCCTGCTCCGAATCCAGCGTCGCCTTGGCCTTGTCCAACTGACTTTCCAGTGCATCGCTCCAGGCCCACAAGGTACGCGCATAGTGGGGACGAAGATTTTCAATATCCAGCCCTTCCAGACCGCCTTCCGCCAAATGACGCAATACATGGCTGATATGAGTCAGCTCCCCACCGGGGAAAATGTACTTCTCGATAAAGTCGCCCATCCCGGCGCCCAGTTGGCTATTGTCCACGCCACCGGCCGTAATACCGTGATTCAGAATCAAACCACCGGGTTTGACCAAACGACGCAGCTTGTCAAAATAGGCCGTCAACTGTGCTCGCCCCACATGCTCGAACATGCCCACCGAGGCCAGCTTGTCATAAGGCTTGAGTTCATCGAGCTCACGGTAATCAAGCAGCATCATACGGGCGCGGCCCGACAGACCCTTTTGCTCGATCAGCCCGTTCACATAGGCATGCTGGTTGCGGGACAAGGTAATACCTGTCACGTCCACATCGTAGTGTTCAGCAGCCCACATCAACAGCCCCCCCCACCCGGCCCCGACATCCAGAAAACGCTCGCCGGATTGCAGACGTAGCTTGCGACAAATGTGCTCCAGCTTGGCTTCCTGAGCCTGAGCCAGCGTCATGTCCGGCTCGCGGTAATAGGCGCAGGAATAGACCCGACGCGGGTCCAGCCACAAGGCGTAGAAATCATCCGACAAGTCGTAGTGAAACTGGATCTGCTTGGCGTCCTTTTCCTGGGAGTGACGCCAGACAGAAGTCAGGTGCTTGATGATGGAGGTCAGCCAGCCCGCCTGGGCGGCATCGACTGGCGAGCCCGGCAAGATATCAGCGGCCAATTGCATCAAATCGCGCATGGACCCGTCAAAGTCCATACGCCCCTCCACGTAGGCCTCGCCCAACTGTCCGGACTGGCCGGCAGCCAGTTGCGCCAAGGTGGCATTGTCTTTGATCGTCAGATGAACCGATGCGTTGGTTGTCCCGACCTGCTCACCATTGGGCAAGGTCAGTCGAACCGGAACGCTGAGTTGATCTAATTTGGCTTGGACCATGGATGAAATTGAACTCAACTTCGCCTCCTTGCATGTAAACAAACAAAGATGACAATGTGCCGCCTACCGCGACACACCGCCCGTAAGCTGTCAATCCTGTAGCCTAATACAATCCGCCCCTGGATCCGTTGCGTCAAAGTCACGGATCACATACTTCAAACCTAAAGCACTCACCCCAATATTGACGTTGCCCCATGCTAAACTGCCTGCCTTTGGCCCATTGCATCGGCTTGCATTGATGCGCGGCACAGGGTAGTGGGTTCAGGCTCTCGGCCAGGATCTGCCCCACCTTAATACTTGGCCCGATGACACGCAACCACTCCCCTGCATTTCCACCCTGGCTGATTCTGATGGGGCTACTCACGGCCCTGGGCCCTTTGGCCATTGATATGTACCTGCCCGCCTTCCCGGCGATGGCCCAGAGCCTGAACACCTCGGCAGGCATGGTAGAGCGCACGCTAGCGGGTTTCCTCTTGGGCGTCGGTGTGGCCCAACTGGTCTATGGCCCAATGGCGGACCGCTTCGGCCGCAAGCTGCCCTTGCTGATGGGCGTGCTGATTTTCACCACCGCTTCTTTTTTCTGTGCACGCGCCAGCGATATTGATGAACTAACTGTCTGGCGTATCGTCCAGGCCTTCGGAGGGGCGGCTGGCATGGCCATTCCCCGTGCCGTGATCCGGGACCGTTTCGAGACCCGTGAAGCCGCCCGCGCCCTGTCCATGCTGATGCTGATCATGGGGGTTATGCCCATTCTGGCTCCGCTGATTGGCGGCCAGATCCTGCTGTTTAGCGACTGGCGCGGCATCTTTTACTTCATGGCAGGCTGTGGTGTGCTCCTGTGGCTGCTGACTTTTTTCACCATGAAAGAGTCTCTGGCCCCGGAGCGCGTACTGCCGCTGCAGCCCAAACTGATCGCACATAATTACAGCGCCTTGCTGCGTGACCGGCCGTTCATGTTTTATTCCCTGGCCGCCGGTTTCAGCTCTGCGGGCATGTTTGCCTATATCGCCGGATCGCCGCGCGTTTTTATCGACTTGTTTTCTGTCGAGCCGCGTCATTTCGGTTTTTATTTTGGTGCCAATGCGGCCTGTCTGATTGTTTTCTCTCAAGTCAGTGCCCGCTTGCTCAATACTTACAGCCCACCCACATTGTTGCGCGTGGCGCAGGGACTGCAGGTGATCTTTACTGTGCTGGGCGCGATTCTGACCCTGCTGGGCGTGCTGGATCTGACCTGGTTGATGGTGACACTGATGGGTTTTATGGCTTGTCAGGGCTTTGTAAACCCCAACTCCGCCGCCCTGGCCCTGTCTGAACAAGGTCTTCGCCTGGGAACTGCTTCGGCCTTGATGGGCGCTTTGCAAATGCTGTGTGGAGCGTTAGCCGGTTTCGCCGTCAGCAGTTGGGCTGCTCCCAATGCTTTGCCATTGACCGCCGTATTGGCGATCTGTGCCATCTTATCGTGGCTGTTTGGCCGCAATGCCGCGAGGAAAGCACGGTAAAACTTGATCTAAGTGATTTTTCCATATTAGAATAATCTTCTTTGTACCCCAGCACTGGGGTTAACACGATCCTAATTTTACAATCGCCCGCGGCTTTTTTCGTTTAGCGGAGGCTGATTTAGATCTCAAGGGGTATGACCATGGCACGCGTATGCCAAGTGACCGGAAAAGGCCCAATGTCGGGCAACAATGTTTCGCACGCCAACAATAAAACCAAGCGTCGCTTCCTGCCAAACCTGCAGTCCCGTCGTTTCTGGGTTGAAAGTGAAAACCGCTGGGTTCGCCTGCGCGTTTCCGCTAATGCTATCCGCACCATCGACAAGAACGGTATCGACTCCGTTCTGGCCGAAATGCGCTCCCGCGGCGAAAAATACTAAGCTGCGCTTCTTAAACATTTAACCAGGAGCTCATCATGGCTAAAGGTATACGCGAAAAAATCAAACTCGAATCGTCCGCCGGCACCGGTCACTTCTACACCACCACAAAAAACAAGCGCAACATGCCTGAAAAAATGGTGATCAAGAAATTTGACCCCGTCGTTCGCAAGCACGTCGAGTACAAAGAAACCAAGCTGCGTTAATTCGCGCCCGCCGCTACTGCAGCGGATTGGTTTTCAAAAAAAGCCCCTGCCCTGCAGGGGTTTTTTTTGCGCTTCACAGGCTGCTGTGACAGGCCTGCCTCCTATCTGCCATTACGCTCATGCACACTGCCCACCATGCAGCCGTCCACAGCGAGATTTGCCCCGTATAATGGCGGATACTCCTTTACTTTTGTCTAAAACGGTATTGCCACTCATGCAGGAACGTTACAACCCCAGCGAGGTTGAACAACTCGCTCAGCAAAACTGGACCGATCGGGACGCCTATCGCGCCGTCGAAAACGCCACCGCTCCCGATGGCTCGCTCAAACCCAAGTTTTACGCATGCTCCATGCTGCCCTATCCCAGCGGCAAGCTACACATGGGCCACGTGCGCAACTACACCATCAACGACATGATGGCGCGCCAGCTACGCATGCGCGGTTTTAACGTTCTCATGCCTATGGGCTGGGATGCTTTTGGCATGCCTGCTGAAAACGCCGCCATCAAATCGCAAGTGCCACCCGCCAAGTGGACTTACGACAATATTGCCTACATGAAAAAGCAGATGCAGGCGATGGGGCTGGCTATCGACTGGTCGCGCGAAATGTGCGCCTGCGACCCTGAATACTACAAATGGAACCAGTGGCTGTTCCTGAAGATGCTGGAAAAAGGCATTGCCTACCGCAAGACCCAGACCGTGAACTGGGACCCGGTAGACCAAACCGTTCTGGCCAACGAACAGGTTATTGAAGGCCGTGGCTGGCGCTCGGGCGCGCTGGTTGAAAAGCGTGAAATCCCTGGCTACTACCTGCGCATTACCGACTACGCCGAAGAGCTGCTGGAGACCGTCAAAACCGGCCTACCCGGCTGGCCCGAACGTGTTCGCCTGATGCAGGAAAACTGGATCGGCAAGAGTCAGGGCGTGCGCTTTGCCTTCCCTCACGAAATTCGTGACGAGCAAGGCCAACTGATTCAGGATGGGCGACTGTACGTATTCACGACCCGCGTGGACACCATCATGGGCGTCACTTTCTGTGCCGTTGCCCCTGAACACCCACTGGCTGCTTTGGCTGCTCGTCACAACCCTGAGCTGGCTGCCTTTATCGAGGAATGCAAGAAAGGCGGCACCACGGAAGCCGATATGGCGACCCGCGAGAAAGAAGGCCTGCCTACCGGCCTGAGCGTCAAGCACCCCCTGACGGGTGCGGACGTTCCTGTCTGGGTCGGTAACTACGTCTTGATGAGCTACGGCGACGGTGCCGTGATGGGCGTGCCCGCTCACGACGAGCGCGACTTCGCCTTTGCGCTGAAGTACCAATTGCCTATTCAGCAAGTCATTGGCGTTGAAGGCAAAGAATACGACGCCACCCAATGGCAAGACTGGTACGGTGACAAGCAGCAAGGTCAAACCATCAACTCCGGCAAATACGACGGCCTGGCGCACGTCGCTGCCGTCGATGCCATTGCTGCCGATCTGAACGCCAAGGAACTGGGCGAGAAACAAACCACCTACCGTCTGCGCGACTGGGGCATTTCCCGTCAGCGTTACTGGGGCACCCCAATCCCGATCATCCATTGTGACGATTGCGGTCCGGTGCCTGTTCCAGAAAAAGACCTGCCCGTGGTTCTGCCCGAAGAGCTGATTCCCGATGGCAGCGGCAACCCGCTGAACAAGCACGAAGCCTTCCTGAAGTGCGCTTGCCCTTCTTGCGGCAAACCGGCTCGTCGCGAAACGGACACCATGGACACCTTTGTGGACTCGTCCTGGTACTTCCTGCGCTACACCACCCCCAATCTGCACGATTCCATGACCGATCCACGTAGCGATTACTGGATGCCCATGGATCAGTACATCGGCGGTATCGAACACGCTGTGCTGCACTTGCTGTACGCCCGTTTCTGGACCAAAGTCATGCGCGACATGGGGCTGGTCAAGATCGACGAGCCCTTCACTCGCCTGCTGTGCCAGGGTATGGTGCTCAATCACAGCTATACCCGTCGCACCCCACAAGGGGGTATCGAATACTTCTGGCCTGAAACTGTCGAAAACATTTACGACGAGAAAGGCGCGATTATCGGTGCCCGCTTAAAGAGTGATGGTCAGCCCGTTCAATACAACGGTATTGGCACCATGTCCAAGTCCAAGAACAACGGCGTGGATCCCCAGTCCCTGATCGATACCATGGGAGCAGATACCGCCCGCCTGTTCATCATGTTCGCCAGCCCGCCAGAGCAGACACTGGAGTGGTCGGACTCGGGCGTGGACGGCGCCAACCGCTTTCTGCGTCGCTTGTGGGCCTTCTGCTACAACCGCGCCGATGCTCTGCGCGCTGGCAATGCACAAACGACCGACTGGAGCGATCTGGACGCTGCTGCCAAACGTGCCCGTCTGGAAATCCACTCCTTGCTCAAACAAGCCAATTACGACTACGAGCGAATTCAGTACAACACCGTCGTGTCGGCTTGCATGAAAATGCTCAACACCCTGGAGCAGACGCAATGGGAAGACACGCCGGCCGCACAACGTGCGCTGGCTGAAACTACCTCCATCCTGTTGCGCGTTCTGTATCCAGTTGTCCCCCACATCACCTGGCAGTTGTGGCGTGAGCTGGGTTGGGCTGACGGTCAAGGCGATATGCTGGATGCCCAATGGCCTGTCGTGGATGAACAAGCCTTGATTGCCGACGAAGTCGAGTTGATGCTGCAAGTCAACGGCAAGCTGCGCGGCTCTCTGGTCGTACCCCAGGGAGCAGAAAAGGCCGCCATTGAACAAGCCGCAGCCGAACACGCAGCGGTGCTCAAGTATCTGGAAGGCCGTCCCGCCAAGCGCATCATCGTGGTGCCTGGCAAACTTGTTAACGTCGTAGGTTAATCATGCACTTAGCCCGCCTGCTTCCTTCCAGCGCCTTGTCTGTTCCTGCACCCAGGTTCTGGGGACTGGCGGGCTTGATCATCCTGCTCAGTTTTTTTCTGACAGCGTGTGGTTTCCACCTCAAAGGAATAGCCCCACTGCCGTTCAACGCGATTTACACCAACATTACAGACAACAGCGCTTTTGGCGCGAACCTGCGTCGAACCCTATTGGCCAGCTCGCCTCAAAGTCGCTTTGTGGAGAGCCCGCAAGAGGCCCAGGCCATTTTGCGACAGCTCTCGCTCAACCGTAATCAGCGTGAAATCTCCATCAACGCCAAAGGCCAGGTGGAAGAATACGAACTGCAACTGACCTTCACATTTGAGCTGCTGGACGCCAAAGGCCGCGTAGTTCTGCCGCCCACCACGCTGGACGTCATACGTGAAGTGCCTTATGACGCGGAAGCCGTCCAAGCCAAAGACAGCGAAATCGAGATGATTTTCCGTGATATGGAACAATCCTTGATCAACCGCATTGTGCGTCGCCTAAGCTCGCCCGATGTCACCAGCGCCTACCTCTTCATCAGCAGTCAGCCCGAGCTCAGTTCCATGGAAGAGATGGAGCTGCTGCCCAACCGACAACAGGCACCGTTGTAAAGATGGGGCGCAGGGTCGACCACGACACCTTGCTGCGCGAGCTGGCCACGCCATCTGCAGCCTTCCAACCGCTTTATGTGGTGTCTGGCGACGAGCCCCTTTTGCTGGTTGAAGCCGCCGATGCCGTGCGCGCTCGCGCCCGCCAGGATGGTTTTACGGAACGCAGCAGCTTTACCCTGGATGCACGCGCAGATTGGTCACAGCTGTTTGCTGTCGCCCAGAACATCTCTCTGTTTGGCGATCAAAAACTGGTGGATGTCAGCATTCCCAGTGGCAAACCGGGCAAGCCGGGCGGTGATGCCTTGCAAAAACTGTGCGGACTGATCAGTGGCGGGCAGATGGATGGCACCAGCTTTCTGATCCAACTCCCCCGCCTGGATAAAGCCACACGCAACAGCAAATGGTGCCAGGCCTTGGAGCAAGTGGCCAGTTGGATTGACATCCAGCCCGTCAACCGCAACTCCCTGGCAGGCTGGATTGCCCAACGCCTCAAAGCCCAGGATCAAAGCCTGGAGCGCAACAGCCTGGAATGGATGGCTGACAAGGTCGAAGGCAACCTCTTGGCGGCTCACCAGGAAATTCAGAAACTGGCCCTGATTTACCCTCCCGGTCAGTTAAGCCAAGAGGAACTGGAAAACGCCGTCCTGAACGTGGCTCGCTACAGCGTGTTTGATTTGCGCGACTCCATGCTGGCTGGCCATAGTCAACGCGCCCTGACTGTACTCGATGGCTTGCAGGCAGAGGGCGAGGCCCTGCCTCTGGTCTTGTGGGCGGTAGGCGAGGAAATCCGCACCCTGGCACGTTTATCGCAAGCCCGTCAACAAGGGCAGGATCTGTCCAACCTGTTTCGCCAATACCGCATTTTTGGCCCACGCGAAAAACTCGTCCGTCAGGCATTGGACCGCATCCCGCCTCAAAGCTGGCCTGCCTCGGTGCTACATGCTCACGATATAGACCGATTGATCAAAGGCCTGCACCCCAGCGGACGTCAACAAGACCCGTGGGAAGAAATGCGCCGCCTGACCATGCGTATCGCGGTTGCGACACAAGCGCCCCGCCGCTAAGCGTCCGACACCCCTTAACCTCTTAATTGTTGCGATAATGCTCTCTTGAACCGGAGAGTTACACGGCTATGAACGATATCACCCAGTCCTCTACCACCACCCAGGTCGGCGATCTGTCCGCCATGATGCAAGATTTGGGCAAGCGCGCCCAGCTTGCAGCCCGTCGCATGCGCGCCGCCACAGGCAAAGCCAAAGCCGACGCCCTGCGCTATATGGCGGATGCCCTGATTGAGCAAAAAGCCCAGTTGCAAGCCGCCAACGAGCTGGACTTGAGCGCGGCACGTGAGCGTCAGATCGCCCCGGCCATGATCGAGCGCCTGGCTCTGTCAGACCGGGCACTGGAGATCATGACCACAGGCCTGCGTCAAATTGCGGACATGGACGATCCCGTTGGTCAGATCAGCGCCTCGCGCACCCGTCCCAATGGCATGCGCGTGGCTCAGATGCGTGTACCTTTAGGGGTGATCGGCATCATTTACGAATCACGCCCCAATGTGACCATTGACGCCGCCGCATTGTGCCTGAAATCTGGCAACGCCACCATTCTGCGCGGCGGCAGTGAAGCTTTTCACTCTAACCAGGCCCTGGCACACATTATTTCCAGCAGTCTGGAGCGTGCCGGCTTGCCTAAAGATGCCGTGCAAGTCGTTCCCACCACCGATCGCGATGCCGTTGGCTTGCTCGTCACCATGAACGACTACGTGGATGTCATTGTCCCGCGTGGTGGCAAGAGCCTGATCCAGCGGCTCAGCGCCGAAGCCACGGTTCCCCTGATCAAACACCTGGACGGAAACTGCCACGTCTACGTGGATGAATTTGCCGATCTGGAAAAAGCCTCTCGCATCGTGTTCAATGCCAAAACCTACCGCTACGGTATTTGCGGCACCATGGAAACCTTGCTGATCCACCGCAGCATTGCACCGGCTTTCCTGCCAGAAATGGCCCGCCAATTACAGGACAAAGGGGTGGAGTTGCGAGGCTGTGAACAAACCCGTGCCCTGGTCGCCAACGTGGCCCCCGCTACCGAGCAAGACTGGGAAACCGAATTTGCCGCGGCCATTCTGGCGATCCGCATTGTCGATTCCATGGACCAGGCCATGGACCATATTGCCCAGTACAGCTCTGAGCACACAGAATCCATCGTGACAGAAAACCTGAGCCAGGCCGAGCGCTTCCAGCGCGAGGTAGACTCCAGTTCCGTCATGGTGAACCTGCCTACCTGTTTTGCCGATGGCTTCGAATACGGCCTGGGTGCAGAAATCGGTATTTCCACCAACCGTCTTCATGCCCGTGGCCCTGTTGGCCTGGAAGGCCTGACGACCTACAAATGGGTCTTGCATGGCAATGGCCAAATACGTGGTTAAATCATGCTTTGGTTAAAAACATTTCACATCTTGTTTGTAACCTCCTGGTTTGCGGGGCTATTTTATCTGCCCCGCATCTATGTCAATCTTGCCCAGGAGCAAGATACCAAGACCTATGAAACGCTCTTGGGTATGGCCCGACGCCTGTATCGTTTTATGGCCCCTTTGGCCATTTTGACCTTGCTGACAGGCCTGGGACTATTTTTGTATTACGGCATAGGCAAAGGACAGGGTTGGATGCATGCCAAACTAACCCTGGTTTTGATCCTGTTTGCCTTTCACGGTGTGTGCGGGCGCTATCTGCGGCAGTTCCAACAAGGGAAACAAAGCCGCTCACACGTATTCTTCCGCTGGTTCAATGAAATTCCGGTCATCGTTCTGCTGCTGGTCCTCATCCTGGTGGTTATAAAACCCTTCTAATACCTTATTCATGTCAGACCAATCTGAACGCAAGACACTTAGCCTGAGCCCAGGCACTAAAAAGAAAGCCAGCAATGCGGAACCCCGCGTGCGCTCGGGTGCGCGCGCACGTGCGGCCAGCCAGCAGCAAGACCGCCAAGGCGGCCCCAAACGCGAGGCACGCCCCTACGTAGAAAAACGTGACCAGGAACGCCGTGAGCGTCCCGCATTCAACCGTGACCGCGAAGGTGGCCGTCCACAATCGGGCGAACGTCGTGAATTCTCCGGCGAACGCCGTGAGCGTCCCGCATTCAACCGTGACCGCGAAGGTGGCCGTCCGCAATCGGGCGAACGTCGTGAGTTCTCTGGCGAGCGCCGTGAACGTCCCGCTTTCGACCGCAACCGCGAAGGTAGCCGTCCGCAATCGGGCGAACGTCGTGAATTCTCTGGTGAGCGTCGTGAGCGTCCCGCTTTCGACCGCAACCGCGAAGGCGGCCGTCCACAATCGGGCGAACGTCGTGAATTCTCCGGCGAACGCCGTGAGCGTCCCGCATTTGACCGCAACCGCGAAGGTGGCCGTCCACAATCGGGCGAACGTCGTGAGTTCTCCGGTGAACGCCGCGAACGTCCTGCATTCGACCGCAACCGCGAAGGTGGCCGTCCGCAATCGGGCGAACGTCGTGAATTCTCTGGTGAGCGTCGTGAGCGTCCCGCATTCGACCGCAACCGCGAAGGTGGCCGTCCACAATCGGGCGAACGTCGCGAATTCTCTGGTGAGCGTCGTGAGCGTCCCGCTTTCGACCGCAACCGCGAAGGTGGCCGTCCGCAATCGGGCGAACGTCGTGAATTCTCTGGTGAGCGTCGTGAGCGTCCCGCTTTCGACCGCAACCGCGAAGGTGGCCGTCCGCAATCGGGCGAACGTCGCGAATTCTCCGGCGAGCGCCGTGAGCGTCCCGCTTTCGACCGCAACCGCGAAGGTGGCCGTCCGCAATCGGGCGAACGTCGTGAGTTCTCTGGCGAGCGCCGTGAGCGTCCCGCATTCAACCGTGACCGCGAAGGTGGCCGTCCGCAATCGGGCGAACGTCGCGAATTCTCTGGTGAGCGTCGTGAGCGTCCCGCATTCGACCGCAACCGCGAAGGTGGCCGTCCGCAATCGGGCGAACGTCGCGAATTCTCTGGTGAACGCCGTGAGCGTCCCGCATTCAACCGTGACCGCGACAGCCGCCCGCAAACCGGTGAACGCCGTAATTTCTCTGGCGAGCGCCGCGAACGCCCTGCGTTCCAAGGTGACAAGGAAACTTCGGACCGTACCCCTGCTGGAAAAATGCCCAGTGGCTTATTCAAGCCCGCCGGTGACTCGGATGCCTTTCCGCAGTACGTGTCTCCCATCCAGCGTGTAGATAGCCCTCAGGCCCCAAAGCCCGGCCAACGCCTGCCCGATAGCAATATCGAGCAAAATGAGCGCGTCCAGGTCAAGGCCCTGCAAGGCGAACGCTACCGTCTATTTGCACCCTGCCCCCAAGGGCTGGAAGAGGCGCTGTCGCTGGAACTGCAAGCACTGGGTTACGAGAACGTGCAAACCGGCCGTGCCGGCTGCCATTTTGACGCAGACTGGATTGGCGTCATGCGCGCCAACCTGTCCTCAAGACTGGCGACACGCATTTTGCTGGAAGTCTCGCACGCTCCTGTCACCAACGAGGAAGACATTCTGGCCCTGGCCCGCGTAACGCCTTGGGAGCGCTGGTTCGGCCCCGAGCAAACACTGCGCGTTGACACCTCGGCGGTACGCAGCCCCATGCAAAGCCTGCAGTACTGCAATCTGCGCGCCAAAGACGGGATTTGTGACCGCCTGCGAGATCTGGAAGGCGCACGTCCTTCCATCGACACGGTACGCCCAGACGCCAAGGTACATTTGTTCCTGGATGAGACCAGCGCCACCTTCTATCTGGACACCAGTGGCGAGTCCCTGTTCAAGCGTGGCTGGCGTCACGACAAGGGCGATGCGCCTTTGCGTGAAAACCTGGCAGCGGGCCTATTGGTCCTATCTGGCTGGGACCCCAGCAAACCCTTGATCGACCCTTTCTGCGGTAGTGGCACAATTCTGATCGAAGCCGCCTGGATGGCTCTGGGAGCACCTCCCGGAATCTGGCGTCCCTTCCACTTCGAGCGTCTGCGCTGCCACGACCAGCGTTTGTGGCGTGACATCAAGGACGAAGCGCGTTCCATGATCGCCCCTCGTCTGGATACCCCGCTCATTGGCTACGACATCAACCCTACCGTTCTGGATGCTGCCCGTTCCAACCTGGAACGCTCGCACCTGACGCTGGAGACGATTCGCTTCGAGCAAGGCGATGCCCTGAAGATTCGCCCCGAGACAGAAGCCGGCTGGATTGTCACCAATCCTCCTTACGGCGAGCGTCTGGAACATCAGGACGAGGACTTCTGGCCAAACTGGGCCAGCAACCTCAAGCAAAACTTCGCCAACTGGAGCGTCAACATGATCAGCAGCGACCTGGAGCTGCCGCGTCATATGCGCCTCAAGCCCAAGCGTCGCTACCCACTGTACAACGGCGCTCTGGATTGCCGTCTGTTCTGCTTTGACATGGTTCCGGCCAGCTATCGCAATAACGAAACGGCCTCGGGCACCAGCGAAGATTCGGCCAGCGACGATTAAGCGTTAAACAGTCTTGCACATGCCCCAAGGGCCAAGTCCATATCAATCAATGGCTTGGCCCTTGTTTATAGGGGCGACGTTCCGTTCGCCTCCGATATACGCGATAATGACAGTCTTGCCTGCTTCAAAACGCACCATGACACCCACCTTCACTACCCCTGGCCGCTGGCGACGCTTTGCCTGCATGATGTATGAATCCATCCTGCTGTTTGGCGTTATTTTTACCGCCGGCTATCTGTTTGATACTTTGACCCAAAGCCGTAGCGGCCTGGATCTGCGTCATGTGCGTCAGGTCATTCTGTTTATTGCATTGGGGATTTATTTCGTACTGTGCTGGCGCAAAGCAGGCCAAACCCTGCCCATGAAGACCTGGCATATGCGTCTGGTGAACGAGCAGGGCCAGATTCCTGCCCTCGGTACCCTGCTGCTGCGTTATATTCTGCTATGGCCCCTGCCCTTGCTGGGGGCTTTGCTGATTCAGCTTCTGTCTGGCTACACAGGCTATGCGTCCACGGACCTTCTTATTGTGTTTACGCCTTTTCTGAACTTTATCTGGACCTGGTTCGACAAAGACCAGCAGTTCCTGCACGACCGTCTTAGCAAGACTCGTCTGATCGATGCGCGCCCCACCCGTGTTACTTCGGCGGCCACCTGAGCAGGCAGGCTGCCTCTTCATTTTTTAGTAGTACCGCAAAGTCATGACTGACATTTTAAAAAAATACCTGTTCGCCGACCAAAGCACACGCGCCCAGATTGTCCATCTTGAACAAGCCTGGCAAATGGGGCTGGAACACCAACACTACCCTGCCTGCATCCGCGACTTGCTGGGCGAGTTGGTAGCCGCGTCGGTGCTCCTGGCGGGCAATCTCAAGTTTGACGGCTCCCTGATTCTACAAATCCAGGGTGATGGTCCCATTGCCCTGCTGGTAGTGGAGTGCACCTCGGACATGGACATACGCGCAACGGTTTCGCTGCGTGAGAACCATCCGGTGCCCCAAACCGGCACCTTGCAAACCCTGCTGAATCCGCAAGGCCAGGGCCGCTTTACTGTCGTCTTGGCCCCTCGCCAAAGCAGCAAGGACTTCCGTCCCTACCAAGGCGTAGTTCCGCTGGAAGGTGAAACAGTCGCCGAGGTGCTGCAAACCTATATGCGCACCTCCGAGCAACTGGATACACACTTGTGGCTGGCCGCCGATGAGAACCGCTGTGGGGGTCTTTTGCTACAACGCATCCCACCCCAAGGCGGCCACAGTCTGGCTCAGAACCTGGACACCTGGGAACGCGCTCTGGCGCTGGGCTCCACGGTCCAGACCCAGGAGTTATTGCAACTAGATAGCGACACCTTGATTCATCGCCTGTTTTGGGAAGAAGATCTGCAAGTCTTCGAACCCCAGTCCGTACGCTGGCATTGCCCTTGTTCCCGTCAACGCGTCAGCAATATGTTGCGTATGCTGGGCCAGGCAGAGATCGAGCAAATGCTGGCAGAACAAGACACCATCAATGTGTCCTGCAACTTCTGCGGTAAACCCTATCAGTACGATGCAATCGATTGTGCATCCTTGTTTGTCGACAAGGGCGACACGCAGCCGGGTGACGACACCCTGCACTAGGCCGATGTTTCTACGAGACACTACGCTCGCACAAGTCCCTCTATCGGGCTAGAAGACAGTCAGCCATGATGACAACCATCATGGCTGATTTTTTTTCTTCACTCCATCGTCAATCCGGCTTGGCTGGCTCTCACATCATGGGAGCCCTGCTGGCCATCATCCTACTTAGCTGGCTGGTGCTGGACGTGCTGACGCTGTACTCCTTGCGCGTACGCCTACAGCACGGCCTGTTACAGGCCGCACGCCAGGCCAGCGTGCATCATGCCCAGCCTGAAACCATTGCCTTGGCATTCGGCCAAACACTGGCCGCTGCCAACGTGCCCCTACACGATCAGTGGCAAATCCAGATTCTGTCTCCCTCAGTGCAGGCTTTTATGCAGTACGGCAAGCCCTCCGGGCAGCATAAGGGGCGTGCAAGTATTACCCAAGGCTGGCAGGCGCTGCAAGACGGGCAAGCCAGCCACGGCGGCCCCAGCATCTACCAGGCCAACACACTGCACTTGTACCTGCTCTATGCCCATAAGCCAGGGCCTCTTTCCTTGCTTCGCCTGCTACCCAAGTTTGCCGCCAGTATGCCCAGTCCTTCAGGTTCTGCAGCGGTCTGGCTACGCCTGGAAATCAGACACCCTATGCAGTCCGATGCAGTGCAGTGGGATGACTTAGCTGACGGTCGAGTTATCTATACCCAGCAAACTGAAAACGCGCTTGCCTTGCCAGTTTCCCAAACAGGCTGGTCAGCAGATAGAGAGCCAGCGGGAATACCATCGACGGATGGGAGTGGTCGTCTGCCCTCATGGAATGACTCTGTTCAAGGACCAGGTGATGGCACCCACTCTCCAGGACCTGCCGCCCCCACCCCAGACTCAGGAGGAGCTGACTCCCTGCCCCCAAACCCCGCCTGCTACTAACTGCAGCGCGACCCAAGGCGGGCGTCAGGTGTCGGCGGCATAGGACGCTATAAACGCATTCCTGCCCAAGCGGGAGACAGAATTACAACCCGTTGTGGCCGTAGTCAGGGCAGTAAAAAAGACCAAGGAGAAAGAAAGTGCAGATAAGGCGATCACAAAACCCACAAAGCCAAAGGGACTTCATAGCCACTACGCCACTAACTCTTATCCTGAGATGACTGGCACTTAAAACCAAGTCCCATTCAGGCCCACATCCAAGGGGCGCAACAAAGCCCGGATCAACGACCCAAACATAAGGTAGAAGAATAATCAGAACTGAACTGGCTGATCAGCCATTCCAGCAGCGCCTTGCGCGCTACTTCTTAGCGTGGGCTAGCTGTCGTGGCAGCCGAACCACCGGGAGGCACGATCTGCACAAAGATCTCGCCTTCACGCATCATGCCAAACTCGCTACGGGCCCGCTCTTCAACGGCATGAGTACCCGAACGTAAATCTTGAACCTCAGCCAGCAAAGCGTTATTACGCGCTGTCAGGGCTTCATTGGTTTCTTTTTGCGCGACCAGCTTGGTCTGCATTTGCCGTACGTCCAGCCAACCGCCTTTGCCCCACCATAAAGCGTAATGGGTTACCAGGGTCAAACACAGCAGGAGCAGAACGATCAGGCGCATGGCGATATAAGAACCGGGTCTTACGACCCGGTCCATCAAACAGAATTAGCGCAGATTATAGAACGCTTCGCGACCTGGGAAGGTAGCAACTTCTGCCAATTCTTCCTCAATACGCAACAACTGGTTGTACTTGGACATGCGATCAGAACGGGACAAGGAGCCTGTTTTGATCTGCATGGCGTTCGTCGCCACCGCGATGTCCGCAATGGTGGAATCTTCGGTTTCACCCGAGCGGTGCGAAATCACGGCGGTGTAACCAGCGCGCTTGGCCATCTCAATAGCGGCAAAGGTTTCGGTCAGGGTGCCGATCTGGTTGATCTTGATCAGGATCGAGTTACCGATACCCAACTCGATCCCTTTCTTCAGAATCTTGGTGTTGGTCACAAACAAATCGTCACCAACCAACTGGATCTTGTCGCCCAATTGCTGGCTCAGAATGCGCCAGCCGTCCCAATCGTCTTCGGCCATGCCGTCTTCGATGGAGATGATGGGGTACTTGTCGCACCAGTTGGCCAACAGGTTGGCAAAGTCTTGCGAGCTCAGGGACACACCGCCTTCGCCAGCCAGGTGGTATTTACCATCGCGGTAGAACTCGGAAGCCGCGCAGTCCAGGGCCAGAGCAATCTGGGTGCCAGGCTCGTAGCCAGCTTGCTCGATAGCACGCAGAATCAGCTCGATCGCGGCTTCGTGGTTGGCCACGTTCGGAGCAAAACCACCCTCATCGCCCACCGCAGTGGACATGCCCTGATCGTGGATCAGGCCTTTGAGGGTGTGGAAAACTTCTGCACCCATACGCAGCGATTCGCGGAAGCTCTTGGCACCCACGGGCATGATCATGAACTCTTGCAAGTCCAGGGTGTTGTTGGCGTGTGCGCCACCGTTGATGACGTTCATCATCGGCACAGGCATGGCCATGGCACCGCTGCCACCAAAGTAACGGTACAGGGACAGACCCGAATCATCAGCAGCGGCACGGGCCACCGCCATACTGGCAGCCAGCATGGCGTTCGCGCCCAGGCGGCTCTTGTCTTCGGTGCCGTCCAGCTCGATCAGGGTGCGATCGATAAAGGTTTGTTCTTGAGCATCCAAACCCATCAAGGCTTCGGAGATCTCTGTGTTCAGGTTCTCGACAGCGCGCAAAACACCTTTGCCCAGGTAACGGCTCTTGTCACCATCACGCAGCTCCAACGCTTCGCGAGCGCCAGTGGATGCACCAGAAGGAACGGAGGCACGCCCCATAGCGCCCGATTCGAGCAATACATCACACTCCACCGTTGGATTACCACGGGAGTCCAGAATCTCGCGGCCAATAATATCTACGATTGCACTCATGATTTTGACAGTCCTGCCTGAAGTAGCATTAAGCTAGATAAGTTAAACAATCCTGCTGCCGGGCGTATCGCCGTAAACCGATATGAAGATCAGCTTGAAAAGGCGCCTAGCCTGGAAGTTGAAAAGATCAGCAAGCGCGACAGCTATAGTGCAATCAGCGCCCCTGCCCTCCTGCTAAAACAGGATTGTACCTGCCCATGACACAGCCGTGCCATGTCTGGTCTCGAAAGCTGGAAAAAAGCCGGGACTCCAGCCCCTGCCTTCGTCCTGATCGAAACCGGCACATGTTTATTATCACCAGAAATTCCGAGACTAGGCGGCGTCTCTGTAAATACAAAAAGTACCGATACGTCTCAAAGTAAATCTTTGTCGGCCGCTTTCAACAAGGCGCTTTCCCAGTTGCCCAGCAAAGTGATCAACTGGTTCAAGTCCTGGTCGGAGAAATCTTGCAGCATGGCCTCCACCAGGCGGCGGCGACGCGGCAAGGTGGCCTCAACCAGCTCACGGCCAGCAGGACTTAGGCGCACATTGGTCAGCCGATTATCCTGCTCATCGGTGAAGCGCTCAACCAGCCCCAAGGACTCAATGCTTTTAAGCTGCCGTGTCACCGCAGCCGGATCAATGCGCAGCAAGCGAACCAACTGCTTTTGAGACAGGCAGCCGTTCTCTTGGTACAAGCCAATCAGGACACGCCAGCGTGGCAAGGGCATGCCCAACTGCTGGTCAAACGCCGCCATCAGACTGCGATAGGTGCGCCCCAATTGCTGAGCCGCTTGAAGTTGCGGAAATTCATTCATCATGTTCAAGACTGTTCTTGACGATTAAACCGTATTGGCGGCACTTTACGTACCCAATAGAAACACCAGACTATCAGCAGCAAGGTCACGGCCATACCCATATTGACGGCATGCGCCAGAGCATCGCGGGCCAAGCCCAGATACATCTGCCCGTCCAGCCCGGCCTGCTCCAGAAACTGTGACTGCTGGCTTGCACTCATCAAGACTTGCGGGTCTTGCAGCGCGTTAACGACATTTGCAGGCAAAGCCGTCAATTGCGTGCGGATGGATTCGCCATATTGGTAATTGATCAAGGCTCCGACAACAGCAGTTCCCAACATGCCGCCCACCATGCGCATGGACTGTAGCATGGCCGTGGCAATCCCCAGCATGGAACGCTCTACAATTTCCTGCGCAAACACCGTCAAATTCGGCATGATGAAACCAACCCCGGTTCCGGCAATCGTGGCGTACAGGACAAAATGCCAGTGCGGATCGGTTTTCTGGATGAACACCATGCCCAGACAGGCAATCGTCAACAACGTCAAGCCCAGGTACAACATCAGGGTGGGACGACGCAGCCGCGTAATCATACGGCCATTAATGATACTGCCCACCGTAATGAACACCACCAAGGGGGTGACCAATAAACCGGCTGTTTGAGGGCGTAGACCATACCCCCCTTGCAACAACAAAGGCGCGTAGAACAAGAGACCAAACAGGATAAAGCCCAAACCGGCAGACAGAACCAGCAAGGAGAATTGAGCAGGACTACTGAACAGAACCAAGGGCAACAAAGGTTCCGCAACCCGCCGCTCCCAACTGACCAATAAGACAAAAGCGGCCACACTACACAGCCCCAACAAGACCATCAAATAGCTGCCACCATAGTGAGGCAGCAGCTCTACCAATAGTTGAACACAGGCCAAACCGACCATCAGCAAAAAAGCGCCCAGATAATCCAGGCGAACTTGGGTTTGACGAAAGTGACGAATCTGCGGCAGGTAGCGATAGACAAAATACAGGCTGAGTAAGCCAACAGGCAGGTTGACATAGAACACAGAGCGCCAGCCGTAGTGCTCGGTCAAAATCCCACCCAGAAAAGGCCCTATCCCGTTCGCAATCCCAAAGGACGCGCTAAGCATCACTTGCCAGCGCAAACGCACACGAGGATCGGGAAACAGATCAGGCACACAGGCAAATGCCGTCCCTACCAACATGCCCCCGGCTATGCCCTGCAAGGCCCGCGCAAGTACCAACTGCAGCATGCTTTGCGCCATGCCACAGAATACAGAGGCCAAGGTAAAAAGGACAATGGACACCAGCACGAAGCGGCGGCGTCCATAAAAATCCCCCAAGCGACCAAAGATAGGCACGGTAATCACCGAAGTCAGCAAATACGCGGTTGCCACCCAGGCATACAGCTCAAAGCCATGCAACTCGGACACGATGGTGGGTAAGGCTGTCCCTACCACGGTCTGATCAATGGCTACCAACATCACTACAAAACACAAACCCATCATCGCTAATATAGATTCTGTGACTGACAAGACACGCCCCGGCGTCTTCTGCGTCGATTCTGCTGCGTTTACCATTTCTATTGACCACACAATTATTGCCTAGTCAACGATTCTACGGGGGACTGAAAAACCTGACAAGTACGGCCTGAATCAACCCCTGTCCCGCCATCCCGATACACAATAACGATCACCTGCAGAGCCATGCTCTCCACGCACATCTGTTCCACAGGAAAACAGTATGAATATCATGATTATTGGTGCCAGCATGGGTCTGGGTCGCGCCTTGATGGACGGCTTGGCCCAAGATGGCAACACGCTGTATGGTGTGGCCAGACGGCCACCCAGCACCTTGGCCAGCTCCCTGCACCCAGACCCCAGCGCACATCAGCATTGGATCAGCGCCGACTTGTCCGAGCCTGACGCCGCCAGCCAATTGGCAACCGCCTGCCCGGACTTGCTGGATGTCCTGATCTATAACCTGGGAATCTGGGAAGACACGGCATTCAGCCCGGAATACGATTTTCTATCGCAGTCCGATCAAGCTTTGCGCCGCCTGGTTGATGTAAACCTGACCGGCGCGTTATTGGCTATACGCCACTTGCTGCCCAATATGCTGCGCAGCAGCCAGCCCCGCTTGATTCTGACAGGCTCCACTTCGGGCCTTCGCCAAAGCGGTCGACCGGAAGTTGCTTTCGGGGCAACGAAATTTGCCTTGAGTGGTTTAGCTGACAGCCTGCGCGAAGGTTATAGGGATCAAGGCCTGGCCGTCACGTGTCTGCAACTGGGCTATCTGAATACGGGAGATGGCCTGGATGTTCCGCTGCGGACTGCCGCTGAACGGGACCAAGGCGAGACAATTCCAGTCCATGACGTCCTCACCATTGTGCGCAGCCTGCTGCAACTGTCTCCCGCCAGTTTTGTCCGCGAGCTTACTCTGCCTGCCCTGCGTGATCCACGTTTTTAAACCGCAAGCGTCGCCACGTATTCACAAGGGGCATGGGACGATAAGGAAAGGAAAAAGCACTCTCTGCGGCTGATAGAGCACCTGGTGACGCTGAAAAATCCGCCCGCTCGCACCTGCCTTCAGGCACAAAGACATTCGGCATTCGAGAGCATCAAAACAAGAGCAACGCCTTCAGGCAATAGTGGTCGAGCAGGTCGGATCTATGCCTGCAAACATTGAAAAAGGGAGTGTTTTCGCACTCCCTTTTTCTGCCTGTCTAGATGGAATAGCCTGTTTTTACAGACCTTGCACCACGTACATGGTCATTTTGGCCGCACCTTCACGCGCTTTACGGGCACGACGGTATTCCTCGGAATCATGAAAAGCCTGGGCCTGTTCCAGCGTGTCGAACTCCATGACCACGGTACGCAAAGGCGCATTGCCTTCCAGAGCGACCGTTTCGCCACCACGCACCAACACTTTCACATTGTGAGCTTTCAGGGCAAGGCTGGAAAACTCCTGGTACTGCTTGTACTGTTCGGGGTTGCTTACTTCGACATTCGCAATCAAATATGCAGGCATACTGTCTCCAAAACTATTTTTAATAGCCGTGCTGCAGGGCACCGCTGTTTTTAACAATCGAATCGATCTGTTGCAGCGTCCGCAGCAAATCTGACATCTGTGACAGGGGAACGGCATTGGGGCCATCAGACAAGGCCTTGTCCGGATTAGGATGAGTCTCCATGAACACGCCAGCCACACCTGCTGCAACTGCGGCACGCGCCAGCACGGGAACAAACTCACGCTGACCACCCGACGAGGTGCCCTGCCCACCCGGCAACTGCACCGAGTGAGTGGCATCGAACACGACCGGGCAATCCGTGGCGCGCATGATCGCCAAAGAGCGCATATCGGATACCAGATTGTTGTAGCCAAACGAAGCGCCACGCTCACAGACCATAATGGTGGAGCCATCACCGCCCATTTCCATTGCCGCTGCACGTGCTTTTGCCACCACCTGAATCATATCCTGAGGCGCCAGGAACTGGCCTTTCTTGATATTCACAGGTTTCAGGGTAGCGGCACAGGCTTGAATAAAGTCGGTCTGACGGCATAGAAAAGCGGGGGTTTGCAATACGTCCACCACGGCTGCCACATCATCGACCTGATCTTTGTCGTGCACATCGGTCAGGACCGGCACTTTATAGTGTGAGCGCACATCCGCCAAAATCTGCAGACCTTCCGCCATGCCGGGACCACGATAGGACTTATCCGAGCTCCGGTTGGCCTTGTCAAACGAGCTTTTGTAGATAAAGGGGATACCCAGAGCCGAGGTAATCTCGGCGAGTTGACCCGCTGTATCAAACGCCATTTGACGCGACTCAATCACACAAGGGCCAGCGATCAGAAAAAAGGGGCGATCCAGGCCAACATCGTAACCGCATAAATCCATAATAGACCTCGTTTCAGTATTGCTGCATTCTCCCACATTCCAGACAGCGATGCTGCATCACCGTGCAGCATACTTGTCTGCCTAAATGAAAAAGCCCGCATAGCGCGGGCCTTTTCAGTCATACCAAGTTATCAAGCCGTTTTTTTCTGGCGCTCCAGAGCAGCTTTGATATAGCTGGTAAACAGCGGGTGGCCATCACGCGGGGTCGAGGTGAATTCCGGATGGAATTGCACGCCCATGAACCAAGGATGATCAGGCAGTTCCATGATTTCTGGCAGGTTCTCGGTAGGAGTACGAGCCGAGATTACCATACCCACTTCTTCCAGGCGCGGCACGTACAAGGTGTTGACCTCGAAGCGGTGACGGTGGCGCTCGTTGACTTCTGGGCCATAAATGGCTTCAGCGCGCGAACCAGGTTTCACGGGGCAACGCTGTGCGCCCTTGCGCATGGTGCCGCCCAGATCGGAGGTGCCATCACGGTGTTCAATCTTACCTTCACGATCAGCCCATTCGGTAATCAGGGCCACTACCGGGTGCACGGCGGATGGATCGAACTCGGTAGAGTTCGCGCCCACCAGATTGCCCACATTGCGAGCAAACTCGACCACGGCCAATTGCATGCCCAGGCAAATGCCCAGGAATGGCACGCCGTTTTCACGAGCGTATTGAATGGCGCGAATCTTGCCTTCAGTACCACGTTTGCCAAAGCCACCTGGGACCAGAATGGCATCCAGACCTTTCAAGCAATCCGTACCTTCATTCTCGATCACTTCGGAATCCAGGTACTCGATATTGATACGGGTGCGAGTATGGATACCGGCATGAACCAGCGCTTCGCTTAGCGACTTGTAGGATTCGGTCAGGTCTACGTACTTGCCAACCATACCAATGCGTACTTCGTGCTCTGGATTCTCCTGTGCCTGGACCAAACGATCCCACATGGAAAGATCTGCCGGTGGAGGCGACAAGGCCAAGGCATCGCACACCAAGCTGTCCAGACCTTGCTTGTGCAGCATGGCTGGAATCTTGTAAATGGAATCCGCATCCCAAACCGAAATCACGGCGTCCATGGGCACGTTGGAGAACAGCGAAATCTTGGCTAGCTCGTCATCAGGAATGACACGATCGGCTCGGCACAGCAAAGCATGGGGGTGAATACCGATTTCACGCAGCTTTTGCACCGAGTGCTGGGTAGGTTTGGTCTTGAGTTCGCCAGCCGATGCAATGAAAGGCACCAGTGTCAGGTGAACAAAAGCGGTGTTGTTACGGCCCAGGCGTAGGTTCATCTGGCGGGCAGCTTCCAGGAAAGGCTGGGATTCGATGTCACCCACTGTGCCGCCAATCTCGACGATGGCAACATCAGCCTCGCCATTGTAGGCAGCCTTGGCGCCACGAATGATGAAGTCCTGGATTTCGTTGGTGATGTGCGGGATAACCTGCACGGTCTTGCCCAGATAATCCCCGCGACGCTCTTTGCGCAGCACGGATTCGTAAATCTGGCCCGTGGTGAAGTTGTTGACCTTGCGCATGCGAGCGGAAATAAAGCGCTCGTAGTGGCCCAGGTCCAGGTCAGTTTCCGCACCATCCTCAGTAACAAACACTTCACCGTGCTGGAAGGGGCTCATGGTGCCCGGGTCTACGTTGATGTAGGGATCCAGCTTGAGCATAGTCACGCGCAAACCGCGGGACTCCAGGATGGCAGCCAGGGATGCAGCCGCAATACCTTTGCCCAGGGAGGACACAACGCCTCCCGTTACGAATACATATTTGGTGGTCATTATAAAAGGCGCCTGAGGTCAAATCAGGCGATAGCGGGAAATTTGGATTATAACGGCAAGCGCCCATGCTTGGCGACCCGACAAGTGGCATTTCACAGCGGAAATACCACTTGTCCTTGCAACTATTGACAACAGCAGACGGTGCGATCAGATCGCCTGCGTCCTTTGCTCAAGCCATGTACGTGCCTCACCCTGAACACGGGGCAAGAGACGTTCGCGCACTTGCTGATGATATTCATTGAGCCACTGACGCTCGGCAGCGGTCAGTAGTGCGGCATCTATACAACGCGTATCAATGGGGCACAAGGTCAGGGTTTCAAAACGCAGAAATTGCCCGTACTCGCTGCGCATGGCTGGTACCGCCGCCACCAGATTCTCGATACGAATGCCCCACTGGCCGGGACGATACAAGCCAGGCTCGTTGGACGTAATCATACCGGCACGCATGGCCGAATGAGGTCCGATACGGCCTCGCCAGGAGATAGACTGCGGACCTTCATGCACATTCATGAAGTACCCCACGCCATGTCCGGTGCCATGACCGAAGTCCAGCCCCTGTTCCCACAAAGGCTGACGCGCCAGCACATCAATTTGCTGACCGGCAATGCCTTCCGGGAACACCAGCATGGACAAGGACACCATGCCTTTGAGCACCAGCGTGAAGTCACGAATCTGCTCGGCAGATACCTGCCCCACCGGCACCACTCGGGTGATGTCCGTCGTCCCCCCCTGATACTGCCCGCCCGAATCGATCAGCAACAGGCCATTGCCATCAATACGGGCATGGGACTGCTGGGTAGCCTGATAGTGCGGCATGGCGCCATTGGCGTTATAAGCAGCAATCGTGCCAAAACTAGGGCTGACAAAGCCTTCCTGACGAGCACGGGCAGCGCAGATATGTTCATCCACATCCAGCTCGTTCACGTCGCTTTGCTGCTCAAACCAGGCAAAGAACTCGCATAAGGCAGCGCCGTCTTTTTCCATGGTTTCACGCACATGATCCAGCTCGGCATCGGTCTTGCAGGACTTGAGCAATTGAGCGGGATTGATGTACTCCACTACATTCAAATGTGCCGCCAGTTGCGCCGCCCAAGCCGTGGTCCGCGCCATATCCAGCAGGATAGGCATGGACGCGGGTAAAGCACGCATGAAGGACGACAACTCGGTATAGCCTTGAACTTGCACGCCGTCCAAAGCCAGCGCCTCCTGTATGCCTGCCGACAGCTTGTTGCTATCCACAAACAGAAATGCCTGATCCGGGCCAATCAACAAGTACGACAGGAACACCGGGTTATAGGACACATCACTGCCGCGCAGATTCAGGGTCCAGGCAATATCATCCAGTGCGCTCAGCAAATGCCAATGGGCGCCCTGCTCCTGCATGGCGGCCCGGGTGCTGCTCAAGTTTTCCTGACGAGTACGGCAGGCAAAAGGGGGCAGATGCTCCACCACCTGGCCAACAGGCGCAGCAGGCCGGTCCGTCCAGATCGGGCTGAGCAAATCGGCTTCCAGCACCCACTCCAGCTCCGGCGTGGCCTTTTGCCAGGCCAGCAGACTTTGTGCCGACACCGACTGGCTATCGAGCGCGACTCGCGACTGGGCAGGCAAATGCTCCGCCAGCCAATTGGCTGGCTCCGGCACGCCGGCCTCGCCGGCACGTTGCAATTGAATGCCGCTACCGTCCAGCTCCTTGGCTGCCTGCTCCCAATAACGGCTATCGGTCCACAAGCCGGCCCAATCGGCCGTCACCACCAGGAGCCCGGCCGATCCGACAAATCCGCTGAGCCACTGACGGCTTTTCCAGCGATCAGGCAGGTATTCAGACAGATGAGGGTCGGATGTAGGCCAGATGCTTGCCTGCACGGACTGAAATTGCATTTGTTCGCGCAGCGCCTGCAAGCGTGCGGCAACGGGGGGATGGGCCATGCCAACTTCCTTTACATAAACAGCGTTCACGCACCGATCAAACATAAAAAAAGCTCCGACTCGCGCCGAAGCTTTTTAAGCCAGAGAGACCGATCAGGCCACCGCACTGACGTCCAGCGGGACGCCTGTCTTGGACTGAATGTACTCAAGGCTGACTTCTGGTGCCAACTCAAGCAACTTTAAACCATTTTCCGTCACTTCCATCACTCCCAGATCGGTAATGATGAGGTCAACCACCCCCACGCCTGTCAGGGGCAAGGTGCAAGCAGGCAGAATTTTCAGGTCTTCCGTGCCATCTTTCTTGGTGGCCACGTGCTCCATCAGGACCACGACACGGCCAACGCCAGCGACCAGATCCATGGCACCGCCCATGCCCTTGATCATCTTGCCAGGGATCATCCAGTTGGCCAGATCACCCTTTTCCGACACCTGCATGGCGCCCAGAATCGCGATATTGATCTTGCCGCCACGAATCATGGCAAACGAGTCTGCCGAGGAAAAAATGGACGAACCGGGCAAGGTGGTGATGGTTTGCTTGCCAGCGTTGATAAGGTCCGCATCAATCTTGTCTTCGGTCGGAAAGGGGCCAATGCCCAGCAAACCGTTTTCCGATTGCAGCCAGACTTCAATGCCCTCGGGCACGTGGTTGGCAACCAGCGTAGGCAAACCAATACCCAGGTTGACGTAAAAGCCGTCCTGAAGCTCCAGGGCGGCGCGTGCCGCCATTTGATCTCTATTCCAAGCCATTATTATCTTGCCTCGCTAATCAGGAAGAACGAACGGTACGCTGTTCAATGCGCTTTTCAGGCTGTGCATTGAGCACGATACGGTGCACATAAATACCGGGCAAATGCACATCATCCGGGTCCAGGCTGCCGGTCTCGACAATTTCCTCGACCTCGACAATGGTGATCTTGCCAGCCATGGCCACGTTCGGGTTGAAGTTGCGCGCGGTCTTGCGAAACACCAGGTTGCCGCTGCGGTCGGCCTTGTAAGCTTTGACCAGTGACACATCGGGCACCAGGGCCTCTTCCATCACGTATTGCTGACCGTTGAACTCGCGAATTTCCTTACCCTCAGCCACGATGGTGCCCACGCCTGTTGCGGTAAAGAAAGCAGGAATGCCTGCACCACCGGCACGCAACTTTTCAGCCAGTGTGCCCTGAGGGGTGAAGTCCAGCTCCAGCTCGCCGGCCAGATACTGACGTTCAAACTCTTTGTTCTCGCCCACGTAGGAGGAAATCATCTTGCGGATCTGACGAGTTTCCAACAACTGACCCAGACCAAAGCCATCCACCCCGGCATTATTGCTAATGCAGGTCAGGTTTTTGACTCCGCTATCGCGCAGCGCAGCAATCAGCGCTTCGGGAATTCCGCACAAGCCGAATCCACCTACCGCGACTGTCTGTCCGTCGGCAACGACTCCCTGCAACGCCTCCTTGGCGCTTGGATAGACTTTATTCAATTGACTCTCCAATAACTCTTTAATTGGCCTAAACAGCAAACTTTGTCCAATAATGCCGCTATGCACCATAAGGTGCTATCAGGCATTCTACGACTTGACTACGCTTTCCGTATACGTAAAGCTTAACCCTGAAAAACCGAGTGTATCTGTTTACGCTCATCTTCGGTCCAAGGTTGAGAGCCACCTTGGGGGTTAATGGACACTAGCACACAGCGACCACGTGCATAAATGACATCAGCTTGATTTGCGTCACCTACAAAGACTTCCAGCTCAATGCTGCTGCCGCCGACTTTCAATAATTTATGCACAATCCGAACAGTCGCCGGATACAGGATCGAACGCAGGAAATCCAGGCTGGCATGAGCCAGCACCCCGGTACGTGGAGAAGGTGGCACCATGCCCAGCTTCATCATTAACTGGACACGCGCTTCCTCGATGTAGCGAAAGTAAACCGTATTGTTAACATGATTCATGGCATCCAGATCGCCCCAGCGTACGGCAATATCAAAAGTGGCTCCTGCACCAGAATCTACTACTTGTGTCATTACATGCTCTCCTTACTGATATTTACTGATGAACCCGGAAGCGGACGGACACCCCCCCTAGCCTCTGAACTCAAAACGGGATTGCTCAGACTACAATACAATCGACCGTACGCACAGTACACGAATTTCACCCGCCAACAATCAAGAACAAAGCGCTAAGCCGTAATAGGAGATCAGCAGCAATGTCTGAACGTGAATCGATGGAATATGACGTTATTATCGTCGGCGCTGGCCCTGCTGGTCTGGCCACCGCGATACGTCTTAAACAGCTCGCCCAAGAAAAAGAACAAGAAATCAGCGTCTGTATCCTGGAAAAAGGCGCTGAAGTGGGGGCCCATATCCTGTCCGGCGCCGTCATGGATACGCGCGCGCTGGACGAACTGTTGCCGGACTGGAAAGCGCAAGGCGCCCCCATTTCGGTAGAAGTGACCGAAGACAAATTCCTGTTCCTGACCGAAAAAGGCGCACGCAGCACTCCCATGTGGTTGCTGCCCGACTGCTTCAAGAACCATGGCAATTACATCGTCCGCCTGGGCAATGTCGTGCAATGGATGGGTGAACAGGCCGAGGCCCTGGGCGTGGATATATTCCCCGGCTTTGCCGCTGCCCACATTCTGTACGACGAGCAAGGCGCGGTACGTGGTGTTTTGACCGGTGACATGGGCGTGGCCCGTGACGGCACCCACACCTCCCACTACCAGCCTGGCATGGAATTGCTGGCGTCCTACACGATTTTTGCCGAAGGCTCGCGTGGCCACCTGGGCCGTGAGCTGACCGAACGCTTCAAGCTGGACGAATCCCGCAATGCACAAAGCTACGGCATTGGCATTAAAGAGCTGTGGGAAGTCGATCCATCCCAGTCCCAGCCCGGTCTGGTGATTCACACCGCTGGCTGGCCTCTGGATTCAGACACCTACGGTGGCTCCTTCCTGTACCACCTGGATAACAATCTGGTCATGGTCGGGATGGTGGTGGGTCTGGATTATGCCAATCCCTGGCTGTCTCCCTTTGAAGAGTTCCAGCGTTACAAAACTCACCCTGCCCTGCGCGCCACATTTGAAGGCGGCAAGCGCATTGCTTACGGGGCTCGTTCCCTGACGGCCGGTGGTTTGCTGGCACTACCCAAACTCAGCTTCCCCGGTGGCGCACTGGTCGGTTGTGATGCGGGCTTCCTGAATGCCTCACGCATCAAGGGTAGCCACGCTGCCATCAAATCCGGTTCCCTGGCCGCTGAAGCCGCTTTCGAAGCCTTGCAAGCGGGTCGCAAGCAGGACGAACTGTCGCAATATGCCGAGAATTTCAAACAGTCCTGGCTGCATGAGGAACTGAACAAGGCCCGTAACTTCAAGCAATGGTTCAAGAAAGGTCGCTCGATTGCGTCCGTCATGACCTTTGTGGAGCAAGGTCTGCTCAAAGGCAAAATGCCCTGGACGCTACGTAACAACAAGCCTGACCACGCCTGTTTGCAGCCGGCAGCCGAATGCGCCCGCATCGACTACCCCAAGCCTGATGGCAAGATCACCTTCGATCGTCTCAGTTCCGTGTTTATTTCAAACACCAACCACGAAGAAGATGAACCTGTTCACCTGACGCTGAAGGATCCATCCGTGCCTGTAGCCGTAAACCTGGCTCGTTACGGTGGCCCTGAAGCCCGCTTCTGTCCGGCCGGCGTGTACGAGTTCATCAAGACCGAAACCGGCGACGACAAGCTGCAGATCAATGCACAGAACTGTGTGCACTGCAAAACCTGTGATATTAAAGACCCTACCCAAAATATCGTCTGGGTGCCTCCACAAGGTGGTGAAGGTCCGGTGTACAACGGCATGTAAAAATAACTCTGGCCTTGGCGATAACACCAAGGCCAGACAGTTTGATGCTGAAAAAAACCACCCACTGAACTGCACCCCAAAAGTTGGACATTGATCCAACCTTTGGGGTGTTTTTCATGGCGAAATACAATAGTCAGTTCACACGCGGGTGGTTTTTTTAAGTTCTTTTTGATTTGCGCGATCGGCTGGGCCAGTTAACGACAAATAGCCCCAGTAGAATCAGGCCAGTTCCCATCAACTCCAATTGAGTGGGCCATTCGTCCAACAGCAACCAGGCCAGCAGAACGGTCAGTGCAGGCACACCCAAGCTGGACATACCAGCCAAGGTCGCGCTGACGCGGCTGACCACCGCCATCCAAAGCAACCAACCCACGCCAGTGGCGATCACACCCAGATACAACACACCGCTAAACATTTGCCACTCCATCACCAAAGAGCGCTGGGGGATCAAGAAACTCAAGGGCAGGACAATGACCACTCCCAAAAGGCATTGCCAGACTGTGGCGTTAAGCAGCTCAACACGATGACGTTCAAATAGCTGCTTGGAGTAAATTGCCCCCAAGGCCCAACTCACACCGCTGAGCGTTGCCAAAACAGAACCCAGTATGCCGCCCATTCCCTTCCAAGGCGCGATCAGGAGCATCAAACCCAAAATCGCAGGCACCATACCCATTACGTGGCGCTTTTGGGGACGCTGTCCCAACATGGGCCAGGACAGCAACAAGATCCAGATGGGCATGGTGTAAGCCAGGGCAACCATCTTGCCCGCCCCACCCACCTGCAAGGAAAACTGGCTAAGCAGCTGAAATCCAGTGGTCTGGAAAATGGCCACACCCAGACTCAGCTTCCAGGGTGTGGGCCGCAAATGTCCGCCTTTAAGACGCAGCACCAACCATAAGAAAACGAATGCCACTGCATAGCGTGCTGCAATCAGATCAACTGGCCCGATGTAGAGGGTCATCGCCTTCATCACGACCCAGCTCATGCCCCAGGTCAGCACCACCAAACCCATCAGCGCCAAAGCACCCCTGTCTGCCTGCTGTTCCCCACTCAAACCTTTCCCCTTTTCTTTGAATTCATGGACCGATGTTTTGACCACGGACTCAATGCTAGGCTAATTCCGTATTGAGCAGGTCTCAAAGACACAATAATCAGAAGCAATAAAAAAACCCTGGCTCCGGAAAGAAACCAGGGTCAAACAGGAACTACCAAAAAACTTAGTGTGCTTCGGACAACTGATCCAAAATTGCTGGGTTTTCCAGCGTGGATACGTCTTGCGTAATCGGCTCGTTATTGGCAACAAAACGCAGCAGACGACGCATGATCTTGCCCGAACGTGTCTTGGGCAGGTTCTCGCCGAAGCGGATCTCACGAGGCTTGGCGATAGGACCAATTTCCTTGCCTACCCAATTGCGCAGATCGGCGGCAACCTTGTCGGCCTCTTCGCCCGATGGCAGATCGCCATTGAGCACCACAAACGCCACAATGGCTTCACCCGTCGTTGGGTCAGGCTTGCCCACAACAGCCGCTTCAGCCACCAGTGGGTGGGCAACCAAAGCCGACTCCACTTCCATCGTGCCCAAACGGTGGCCCGAGACGTTCAACACATCGTCAATACGGCCCATGACCCAGAAATAGCCGTCGGTATCACGCTGCGCACCATCACCGGCCAGGTAATAGCCTTTGAGCTCAGGCGGAAAGTAGCTTTTCACGAAGCGATCCGGGTCACCCCAGATGGTGCGTATCATATTGGGCCAAGGCTTGCGAATGACCAGGAAACCGCCGTTGCCGCGCTCGACCTCCTCACCTACCTCATCCACAATCGCCACGTCCATGCCGGGAAATGGCAAACCGCAGGAGCCGGGTTTCAATGGAGTGGCGCCTGGCAAGGGAGTAATGACGTGACCGCCCGTTTCAGTTTGCCACCAGGTATCCACAATGGGGCAACGCTCGCGGCCCACATTCTTGAAATACCACATCCAAGCTTCAGGGTTGATGGGCTCGCCCACCGAACCAATAATACGCAGGCTATCCAGATTGTATTGTTTGGGGTGAATGGCCTCGTCCGCTTCGGCTGCCTTGGTCAAGGAGCGAATAGCGGTAGGTGCCGTGTAGAACACCGTCACGCCGTGGCGCTCAATCATGTTCCAGAAACGGCCAGCATCCGGATAGGTAGGCACGCCTTCAAACACGACTTGTGTCACGCCAGCGGCCAGAGGGCCGTAGGTGATGAAGGTGTGGCCTGTTACCCAACCGATGTCGGCTGTACACCAGAACACATCGCTGTCTTTGGCATCGAAGGTCCACTGTACGCTCAGCATGGCACCTAGCAGGTAGCCAGCCGAAGAGTGCTGCACGCCTTTAGGCTTGCCAGTGGAGCCAGAGGTGTACAGAACAAACAGAGGGTGTTCTGCATTCACGGACACGGCTGGGCAATCGCTGCTTTGGCCCTTGACGGCATCTTCCCACCACAGGTCACGGCCTTCGTGCCAGGCAACAGGCCCGCCTGTACGCTTGTACACGATAACGTGACGCACGGCTTCGCAGTCGCCTCCGCTCAGGGCTTCGTCAACTGCATTTTTCAAAGGGATGGCACGGCCACCGCGACGTTGCTCGTCAGCGGTAATGACCAAGGTAGCGCCCACGTCCACCGCACGTTCGTGCAGACTCTTGGCCGAGAAACCACCAAACACCACAGAGTGGGTAATACCCAAACGGGCACATGCCTGCATGGCCACAATGGCTTGCACCGACATGGGCATATAGATCAGGGCGCGTTCGCCGGTTTTGTAGCCCAGGGCTTTCAAACCATTGGCAAACTGGCAAACTTGTTCGTACAGCTCGCGGAAGGTCACTTTAGTGACTTCGCCACCGTCAGCTTCAAAGATCAGCGCGGTTTTGTTTTCGGTGGGTGTGCCCAGGTGCTTGTCCAGACAGTTAGCCGAGACGTTCAGCTCACCATCATAGAACCACTTGTAAAACGGGGGCTTGCTATCGTCCAGAACCTGGGTGAAAGGCTTGGTCCAGACCAGACGATCACGGGCCAACTCCGCCCAGTAGCCGGGATAATCCTGCTCGGCCTTCTGACAAAGCTCCTGGTAGGCTGCCATGCCAGCGATGCGAGCATCGCGTTCCAGATCCGGGAACACGGGAAATACCCGACTTTCCGACAGGACGGATTCAATAGACGTTGGACCGCTCATAGTTTGGCTCCTTTATTTTCCAGATTTGGTGTTTTTTTTGGGATGCGCAAGGGCAGCCCAGCTTAATTTTATATAAACGTAACGTGCCTTACTTACTCAATCCTGACAACTGAGATCGGCTTGATTCTTGGCCAAAATGCCACGCGGAAAATTCAAACGCGACAGGATCAGCAGGCCCGCCAGAAAAAACAATCCCGTGCAGGTCAGAGCCAAACGGTGGTTTCCACCACTTAGCCAAGTCACCAGGCCATAAGACAGCGGACCACATACGGCAGCCAACTGAATGGCAAAAGTCCACAAGGCGAAAAACTCGGCCAAACGGCTCTTGGGTGCCAACAAGCCCACCATGGCCCGACCCGCACTTTGACTACTTCCTATACATAGCCCGGCAACGGCTGCTGCGGTCCAAAATCCGGCCAAAGAACGCGTACTGACCGCAATCCCCACCATGACTAGCCAAGCGCACAGCGTCAGTGCCAACGCACGCCGATGGCCAATGCGATCTTGTACATGGCCAAACAGCAAAGCCCCCACCGCTGCCGCGATATTGACGGTAAAAATCAAGGCCATGGTTTGCGCCATCGTAAAGCCCATGGCCTCAGTGGCGTACACCGCTGACAAGGTAATAATGACGGCAATCCCGGCCTGATAGGCAGCACCACACAACAACAAGGTGCGGAAATCGGGAAAATGCTGATGCACATCGCGCGCCGATGCAATCAAACGCGACAGCATGCCTTGCTGCTCTGCGCCACTAGGTGCACTGCGTTCGCGCAGAAACAAAAAAGAAGGCAAGGCCGACAGAGCAAACAAGGTAGCCGTAATCAAAGCAATGCCCGGTACATACTCCTGAGCCGTCCAGCCCTGCGACGTTGCCCAGGTCAAGAAACCGAGAGACAGCCCCAAAGCCAACATACCCCCAAAATAGCCAAAACCCCAGCCCCAACCGGAGACTCGTCCCAAGGCGTCAGGCCGAGCGATTTCCGGTAAGAAAGCGCCGATAACGGACTCGCCTATGCAGTAGCAATAATTGGATAACGCAATGAAAACCAGAGCCCAGACAATGTCATTGGGGCCGGCCCAATACAACATCACGGTTGCCAACACGCAACCTATGGTGCTGCTAAACAAAAGCCGTCTTTTGCCTTGACGGGCATCGGCTTTTGCACCGAGTCCGGGCATGGTCAACATGATGCTTAAATACGAAGCAGACAAGGCCAAGGTCCATGCCAAGGTAGCCCAACTGCGGCCTTCAGCGATCACACCTACAAAATAGGCACTGTAAACACTGGTCAAAATCACGGTGGTGTAGCCAGAGTTTGCAAAATCGTACATGGCCCAAGCCCACAACTCACGCAGCCGTACTCCTTCATTTAGTGCTTTCCCTAGGGCTTGTCCTATAAATCGCATCATTCAATCTCTATAAACAGTAAAACTTCGCTCTATTTCGGTTAATTTCCTGCAAGCCACCCAAAAGAGCACTGGACCCATGAACAGGGCCTGAAAACCGCTGCCAGCCACACTTTGCAACTGTATGATTCAATCGCAAAATACACTCCTACAATGCTTTACGGTGCAATTATCATCCGGTACACTGCTTAGCACTCAACGCACAGCAACGTTCGGCAAAGTATGGTGCTTTTAGCCATACTTACAGCCCTGATACCCATCAATTGCTGCTAATTTCAGCAAAAATAGGCATCAAGGTTGTGCTGCTGCCCACCAAGTCCTTAAAAAAGCCCTGGTCATGCCGCCACATTACCTGAATCCACCCGCACTTTTGCATATTACTTATCGCAGCGCCAAGTATCTTTTGTTAGCCGGTGCGCTAGCCTTAACCGGGTGCGCCACCACTGGAACTCAACAGTCCAGCCAGAACAAAGATCGTGCAGAGCTGGATCACGCTTACTACGCCGATTACGAATTCCAGACCGAGTCCGACCCGTTAGGTACGTATCTGGCCAATCGCGCTCGCAACGACATTAATATTGCGTATAGCAGCGATCGTCGCCAAGGGCGTACCGAAAGCCGCAGCAGCCGAAACGCTTCCTCTAACCATGGCTTGGCCACCACTGCCCTTAATTTTCTGGGCGTGAAGTACAGCTTTGGTGGCGACGCTCCCAGCACTGGCTTTGATTGCAGTGGCCTAGTGTCTTATGTCGCTGAAAAATCCCTGGGACTGAAACTGCCCCGCCAATCCAAAGACATTGCTAAAGAAGGCATCTCAGTTAACCGTAGCGAGCTGCGCAAAGGCGACCTGGTTTTCTTCAATACCCGTGGCGCTCGTTTTTCTCACGTAGGCATTTACTTGGGCGATGACAAATTTGTTCATGCGCCTCGCACTGGCGCCGTAGTACGCGTTGAGAGCATGCAAGTGGGTTACTGGAAAAAACGCTATAACGGTGCACGGCGTTTGGCCGCTGCCGATACCCAGCAATCCGAAGCCCGTCTGCGTAGCGTCAAGTAAAGACCGCCCTGCTGCCATTTCAGGCAATACACAAAAAAGCCACTGTTTCATCACAGTGGCTTTTTTTCTTACAGACTCCTTCTTTGCCCCAGTAAGTCATGCCGCCAATCTAGTGGCTCTTGGACTTACCGAGCGGACAAGACTCACAATAGCCGCATTGGGTTAAGGCTTGCTTCATACTGCAAACCGAGCGTCGGCAGGCGACCACTCGAATACCGGACTTCAAGGCAGCGGCCCGGAAGGTTTTCATGACGTTGTGACCCAGGAAATCGGTCAGGAGAATCAACAAATCGGTGCCGGAAGGCAACTGCAGGGTTTTTTTCTGATGCGCGGGATCACGACCGCTAATATGGTGTTTGATCGAAATATTGTGGATCTTGAGCAGGTCGGGAATATTCCCCAGACGGTCTGCTCCAACCACGACTGCACTGACGTATTGAGACACAGAAAGCTCCATTGGCTAAGAAAGTTGGATAATGATAATCATTCTTATTATCATAGTCAATTGAGCCGATAGCTTGTTTCAATTTTTACTTATAACCTTCGACCATAAGTCTTACCAACTTTGCAATCATCCACTGGCAGCACAACAAACAAGAAGAGCCACCGTGTGATCACGATGGCTCTGTTACCAGCCCAACAGCCGCTGCTTTACAACGGGCTACCAGTCTGCTTTTCATCCAGAGCGCTAAGCACCACATCGCGGGTCAATTCCGGTGCCAACATCTCCAACAACTCGAAAATGTAGTCACGTAAGAAGGCCCCGGCTTTCACCGCTACCTTGGTATGGTGCGCGCCGAACAAATGCCCTGCTGGCAGGCCCACCAAACCCTTGTCACGACGCGGATCGAACGCGATGCCAGCGATGATACCGATACCCAGACCGACATCAACGTAGGTCTTAATCACGTCAGCGTCAATCGCCTCCAGCACAATGTCCGGAGTGATGCCGTGCTTGGCAAAGGCTTCATCAATCGAACCCCGACCCGAGAAGGCATGGTCGTAAGTCACGATGGGATATTGCGCCAGGGTTTCGATGGACAGTTGCTTGTTGGCAGGCAGATCAGCCAACGGATGATCCGGCGTCACCACCACCGTGTGCTCCCAGGTGTAGACCGGCAACGCGACCAGGCCCGGCGTCAAGGCCAGGGTTTCAGTTGCAATCGCAACGTCGGCCTGCTCGTGTAGCACCATCTGGGCCAGCACGGGTGGGCTACCTTCCGCCAAGGACATATGGACCTTGGGAAAGCGACGACGGAATTCAGGGATCACCTTGGGCAGCAAATATCGTGCCTGGGCATGGGTACAAGCAATGACCAAAGTGCCCTCATCGCGGCGGGCGAAGTCGTCGCTGACACGCTTGAGGTTGTCGATCTCGCGCATGATGCGGTCAATCACCTCAGCGACGGCTTCGCCCGGTCGGGTCAGGCCCTTAATGCGTTTTCCATGACGTTCAAAAATCTTGATGCCCAGCTCATCTTCAAACTCGATGATCGCCTTGGACACCCCCGGCTGGGAGGTATAAAGCGAACGAGCGGCTTCAGTCAGATTGAAGTTACGTCGGATGGTCTCTCGGACAAAGCGGAATTGTTGAATATTCATATGTTAATAGCCCCAGGTACAGGACTATTATATGTAATAAGAAGCAGCCCGCTTATTGCATTAAGTTATATATATAGATGCAACGATTACGTCATGCTGATGGTTGTATTCATCGTATTGGCGTGAGCCTGCCAACGAGCTGTGACGGTTTTGGTCTGTGTCCAGAACTGAACAGCCTGTTTGCCGTTCGGGCCCAAGTCACCCAACTTGGACGCACGCGAACCCGTGAAGCTGAACCAGGCCACCGGCACAGGGATGGGGATATTGATACCAATCTGGCCTACGTCGATACGGTTCTGGAAGTAGCGCGCATGGCCGCCATCCTGGGTGAAGATGGACACGCCATTACCATTGGGGTTGCGGTTGATGAACTGCACCGCTTCTTCCAGGGTGTTGACACGCACAATGCACAGCACAGGCCCGAAGATTTCTTCTTCGTAAATGCGCATGTCGGCTTTCACATCATTGAAGATGGTTGGGCCTACAAAGTTGCCGCTTTCATAACCTGGCACCTTCACGCCACGGCCATCGAGCAAGAGGCTGGCACCTTCCTGTACCCCAGCTTCAATCAAGGACTCCACACGCTGACGAGCACGTGGCGAGACCAGTGGGCCCAGATCGGCCTGACGATCAGTACCGACATTGACCTTCATGGTTGCGGCACGCTTGACCAGCTCATCGATCCACTCGCCGGTTTCACCAACCATGACGGCCACCGAAATCGCCATGCAGCGCTGGCCTGCCGCACCAAAAGCAGCACCCAGCAACTGGTTGATCGCTACATCACGATCGGCATCTGGCATCACGATGCAATGGTTTTTAGCACCCATCATGGCTTGCGAGCGCTTGCCTGCCTCCGTCGCACGACGGTGGATCTCGGTGCCGACAGCAGTCGAACCAATAAAGGACACGGCTTTGACTTCGGGGTGAGTGACCAAGGCATTGGCGATATCAGCACCGCCGTGAACCACGTTCAGCACGCCTGGCGGCAGACCGGCTTCCAGAGCCAGCTCGGCCAGCATCAGACTGGCGCTAGGGTCCTGCTCGGAAGGTTTGAGCACGAAGGTATTACCGCAAGCCACAGCCAGCGGGAACATAAAGCACGGCAGCATCACCGGGAAGTTGAATGCAGTCACGCCTGCACACACGCCCAAGGGTTGGATCAGGGTGTAGACATCAATACCACCTGCGGCGTTTTCGGCATATTCGCCCAACTGCATCGAAGCAATGGAACACGCGTATTCGATCACCTCCAGGCCACGGCCTACTTCACCTTCAGCATCGGGCATGGTTTTGCCGTGCTCACGCGAGATGGCCTCAGCCAGCTTGGTACTGTTTTCACGCACCAGACGCTGCAGATTCAGCATGACGCGCATGCGAGCGCCCTGGCTGGAATGGCGCCAGCTTTCATAGGCTTTGGCCGAGCTGGCAATAATGGTCTCCAGCTCTTCCATTGTGGCGTAAGGCACTTGGGCCACCACTTCCTGGGTGGCTGGATTGAGCACATCGTCCCAACGGGTGCTCTTGGATTGAACATGTTGTCCATCGATCAGCAAAGGTACACGAACCACTTCCGTCATAGCATGTCTCCAATGAATTGCTCAGGCGGCTAAGCCTTATTTGTTATCCCACTTGTATGAGGGTTCTCATCGAGTGTAGAAGCCTCAAGACCCGTTTACCATGATGAAAAATGCACAGGAGCTGGGCATTTATGCACAAGTCTTTTTCAAGGCGGGCTCATCACGATGGACTGGGATAATCTGCGTTATTTTCTGGAAGTGGCTCGCTGCCAACGAATCAGCGTCGCGGCCCAGAGGCTGGGCGTGCAACACAGCACCGTAGCCCGCCGTATTCAAGCCTTGGAGCAGGAATTGGGCTTGCGCCTGTTTCACAAGTCCACCGTCAGCGGCTATAGCCTGACCAGTGAAGGGCTGAATCTGCAGCAACGCATGGAGCCAGTAGAAAACCGCTTGCTGGCGGCACGAGATGCGATTACCGGCAAGGCCAGACCTTTGACAGGTAAGCTGCGCCTGGGCTGCACCGAAGCCTTCGGCAGCTATGTACTGACACCCTTACTCAGCATTTTTCAGACTCAGTATCCGGAGCTGACTCTGGAGCTGCTGCCCGTGCCCCGGCCTATCAGCCTGTCACGTCGGGATGCGGACTTGGCCATTGCACTGGAGCGCCCCCAGCGTGGGCCGTACTGGTGCACGCGTTTGGCTGACTACAGCTTGCGGCTCTATGCCCATCAAGATTATTTGAATAGCCACCCACCCATAGAAAGCGTGCAGGATCTGTCTCGGCATCGCTTTATTGCCTATGTAGATGATCTGGTGTTCAGTGACAGCCTGCGCTACCTGGAGGAAATTGTCCGATCTGCCGCCGTACGCTTTCGTAGCACCAGCGTGATTGCGCAATATCAGGCTACCTTGCAAGGACAAGGGATTGCCGTGCTGCCCTGCTTTTTGGCGAAAACCGATCCACGCTTGCGCTGTGTTCTGCCCGATCAGGTGGAGTTGCGTCGCCGCTTCTGGATGTTCTGCCATGAAGAGCAACGTCAAAATCCCAGCCTGACCCGGTTGTGGCACTTTCTGAAGCAGTCGGTGGAAGAGCGACAAGATTTGCTGGATGGGGCTTGAGTAGCCGAATCAGTCAAATAGTGACTGGCACAAAAAAGGGGCATCACGCCCCTTTCTTCTATCAAGTTGTCGCTGGCGGTTTAGGAGCCTTGATGCGCAATTTACGCCACATCATAAAGACCATGATCAGCAAGAAGATTGCATGGACCAACCACAGACCAATCTCAAAGCCCAACTGCTCATTGCGTATCCAGCCACGCGACAGGTTGATCAGGTTCATATACAACAGTCCGACCAGACCCGCCACCAGAATATTGCCCGACCGACCCATACGCGGGTTCACCGCCCCCAAGGGGATTGCCAGCAAGGCTAAATTCAACGCCGCCAACGGCAAGGCCAAACGCCACATGATCTGCGAGCGTGACTCGGGATTGTCATCACTGAATAACAACGTGGTTTGACGAGCCTTGATCTGCTGCTCGGCACGGGCACGGATGGTTTCTGCAGTGTTGCCCGCGTCACGGCTTTCCAGACGCATGCCATAGCTTTCAAAGTCCACCATGCGGAACTCGGCCTGACCGGGCTTCAAGTCATAGCGATGGCCTTCGCTCAAGACCAGAAAACGATCGCCATTGGGCTGCTCTTCCATGCGGGCGCTTTGCGCTGTCACAATGCTGAGCCACTGCGGGTCGATCACACGGGCAATCACATTGCCCAGCTCGTCTCCTTCTTTTTCCGGGGAATCCGCGTAAAACACACGGGCGCCGTCATCGGACTCAATAAACTGCCCGGCAGTGACTTTGCTCAGGTCCGAACGCTGCTCAAAACGCTGGCGGTATTCGGCAATCTGACGATAAGCCCAGGGCGAAGCCTGCAAGGTCAGTACGGCAATCAAGATCGCAACCGGCACCGCGCATTGCAAAACGGGGGTGATCCAGTTTTTCAAGGACAGGCCGCTGGCGAACCAGACCACCATTTCGGACTCTCTGAAACTGCGTGTCACCGTCGTGAGCACGGCAATGAACAGGGAAACAGCCAGAATAATCGGCAAGGCGGTAATACTGGAAAAGGCGGCCAGACCCAGCACCACGTCAGGGCCAATCGTGCCATTGGCCGCTTCGCCTAACAAACGCACCAGAAGTACACTAAGCCACACAATCAGCAAAGTGGACAGTACAACGCCACTGTGACTTAAGATTTCGGATACCGCAGAGCGTTTAAATAGAGACATATGAGAATTTGCGAGATAATCGCAGGTACGATTTGCGACACACTGAGGATAGTTGAATGGAATTTAGCACACAGACATCCGCTTCTTTGCACCAAATTAAGACGGCCGCACTAGGCGTTGGCGTCTTTGCCGAGGGCATTCTAAGCCCTGCAGCGGAACTTATCGACCGCGCCAGCAACGGAGCGGTGAGCGCTGCTGTCAAAGCCGAGTTTAAAGGCAAGCCCAATACCCACCTGGTGCTGCGCAATCTGCCTGGCGTTAAAGCCGAACGCGTTATTTTAGTCGGCTTAGGCGCTCAAGAGGAATACAAAGCAGCAACTCATACGCAAGCCCAGGCCTGCCTGGCTTCTTACTGCCTGAAAGCAGACCTGAAAGAAGCCGTTTCGGCCCTGGCCAGCATCGATTGCAAAGGCACCACCTTGCGCAGCCGTGCCCAGGATGCAGCCGTCGCGGTATGCCGCGCCAGCTACCGCTACACGGCAACACTGAGCAAACCGGAACCCGCCCCCCAGCTAAGCCAGTTCCTGCTGTGGACGGCCCGTACCCAAGCCAGCGAAGCCAAGGCCGGTCTGGAACAAGGTCAGGCTATTGGTAACGGTGTGAACCTGACCCGACTGCTGGCTGACCTGCCCGGCAATATCTGCACCCCCACTTATCTGGGCAAAACGGCCAAACAGTTGGCCAAGGAGTTCAAGACGCTGAAAGCCGAAGTGCTGGAGCGCAAGCAGATTGAAGCCTTGAAAATGGGCTCGTTCCTGTCCGTTGCCAAAGGCTCGGATGAACCCCCTGCATTCATCGTGTTGCGCCACACCCCCAACACCAAGACCAAACACGAAGACGGCCCTATCGTTCTGGTGGGTAAGGGTCTGACATTCGACTCGGGCGGTATCTCCATCAAGCCAGCCGGCAATATGGACGAGATGAAGTACGACATGGGCGGTGCTGCCAGCGTTCTAGGCACCATGCGTGCCATTGCCGAGCTGAACATCGACCGCGAAGTGATTGCCGTGGTGGCTTCGTGCGAGAACATGCCTAGCGGCCGCGCCAACAAACCAGGCGACGTCGTGACCAGCATGTCAGGCCAGACCATCGAAATCCTGAACACGGACGCCGAAGGCCGTCTGGTCCTGTGCGATGCCCTGACCTACGTCGAACGATTCAAACCCGCCGCCGTCATCGACATGGCTACTCTGACCGGCGCGTGCGTCGTCGCGCTGGGCCACGTCAACACGGGCCTGTTCTCCACCGACGACGACCTGGCCGACGAGCTGATGCAAGCGGGCAAGCAAACGGGCGACACGGCATGGCGCATGCCCATGGACGATGCCTACCAGGAGCAACTGCGCTCTAACTTCGCCGACATGGCCAATATCGGTGGCCCACCCGCCGGTTCGGTCACCGCCGCCTGCTTCCTGTCCCGCTTCACCAAAGCGTACCGCTGGGCTCACCTGGACATCGCTGGCACCGCCTGGCGCAGTGGCAAGGACAAGGGCGCCACCGGCCGTCCCGTACCTTTGCTGGTTCAGTACTTGCTTAATCAGTGTCGCTAAGCATGAGTCGCGTCGATTTTGCTTTCGGCGCACCAGATCGCTTGCGTACGGCCTGCGAGGTCGTACGCAAGCATTACGAAGCGGGCCGTCAGGTGGTGGTGTATCTGTCCGATGCCCGCCAACTTGCTCGCTTCGATCGGCTGCTCTGGGGGTTTGAATCCACGGCCTTTGTGCCACATGTGGGTGTAGAAGACCCTTTGGCAGCCACCACCCCGGTTTTGTTGACCAGCGCCGCCCCCGTGCCCACTGATGAACAAAGCTGGCTCTTGAATCTGGATGCCCAATGCCCGCCCGGTTTTGAACAATTTGCGCGTATTTTGGAAATCGTGTCCGAACGGGAAGCTGACCGTACCCAGGCCCGCGAACGCTGGCGTGTATACCAGACACAGGGATGCCAGGTACATGCCCACAAACTGAGGGCTTGAATAATAAAGAAGATTCTTGATTATTCAGGTAATTGTCAGTTATCCTTGACCACTGATCTCTCTGTATTCTAAGGACTCATCATGAGCGAATTTCGTCAATCAAGCTTGCCTGAGCATAACGGCACCCTGGGCACCCAGTCGCTGATTGCTCGCAATCGCGTCCTGCGCAACACCTACTGGCTGCTGGCCTTGTCCATGATTCCCACCGTGTTGGGAGCCTTGCTGGGTCTGTCGTCGGGTATTAACCGGGTAATGGGCGCCAGCCCAGGCCTGAGCGCTATTGTTTTCCTGGTCGGTGCCTTTGGCCTGATGTTCTTGGTCGAAAAGAACAAGAACAACTCAATGGGTGTTGTCCTGCTGATGGCCTTCACCTTCTTCATGGGCATCATGCTGTCGCGTCTGCTGGGCTTTGTCCTGGGCATGGGTAATGGCGCACAACTGATCATGCTGGCCTTTGGCGGTACCGCCGCAGTCTTTGGCACCATGGCAACCATTGCCAGCACCACCAAACGTGATTTCTCCGGTATGCAGAAGTTCCTGTTTGTCGGTGCCGTCATTTTGCTGGTTGCGGCTCTGGCCAATATCTTCCTGCAACTGCCTGCGCTGATGCTGACCATCTCCGTGATGGCTATCGGTATCTTCTCGGCTTTCTTGCTGGTTGATCTGCAGCGCGTCATCAACGGTGGCGAAACCAATTACGTATCGGCCACCCTGGCAATCTACCTGGACGTCTACAATATTTTCAGCAACTTGCTGATGCTCTTGGGCATACTGGGCGGTAACCGCGAATAAGATCGCGAACCCGCCTCCCCCAAGCCCCCTTTCCGAAGGGGGCTTTTTTATTGCTGGCTGATTCAAACGCCTTAGCTTGAAAACCCACGTATCCCCCTCATCTGCGTGATCTTGCCCTAAGCGTGAAGTGATACCCTCAGACCTGATTAACGTTCCGACGAATCACCCTGATGAAGCGCCCTGTTTTTCGTGTCCTGGATCAGACGCGCGGGTATAGTAAACCTTGTAAAAAATTTCCCCTCTGGAGAACACTGGTGGCAGTCTTTGAAACTCAACACATCGTCGACAATCTGCGCGGGGCCCGCGAAGAATGGCGACAGGCGCATCAACGCTTGAACGAGCTTGAAGGCCAGGAATTTCCATCCGTCCAGGCATTGATTCAAGTCACCGAGCAGCTCAAAGGCATTTTGTTCCCAATGCGTCTGGGTAGCCCGGAACTGCGCCGTGAATATGAAGACCACTTTGTCGGCCACCACTTGGGCCAAGCTCTCAACACCCTGCTGCAACAAGCTCGGATCGAGCTACAACGCGCTGCTCTGCTGCGCGGCGACCAACATGACCGTCAGACCATTGAGGAACAGGCTCACAAAGCCATTCAGGCCTTTGCTGACAAACTGCCAGACTTGCGCCGCACCCTGGACCTGGATGTAGTCGCCGCCTATCAAGGCGACCCGGCTGCCCGCAACGTCGATGAAGTGCTTTTGTGCTATCCCGGCCTGCTGGCCATGATTCACCACCGCATCGCCCATACCCTGACCAATTTGGGTCTACCGCTGACCGCCCGCATTATTGCCGAGCTGGCCCATAGCCAGACCGGTATTGATATTCACCCCGGCGCACAAATTGATCACTCCTGCTTCATCGACCACGGCACTGGCGTTGTCATTGGCGAGACGGCCATTATCGGCAAACGGGTTCGGATTTATCAAGCCGTCACCCTGGGTGCCAAACGCTTTAGCAAGGACGAGAAAGGTTTGCTGCTCAAGGGCCAGGCCCGTCACCCGATTGTGGAAGACGATGTCGTCATTTACGCTGGCGCCACGATACTGGGTCGCGTCACACTGGGAGCAGGCTCCACGATTGGCGGGAATGTCTGGATTACGGAAGACGTGCCGGCTGGTTGTTCGGTCACCCAGGCAAATCTGTTGCGCAATCAACCTGACTGTCCCGAGACACTGCGCTAAGCGGCATATTTGGGCCACGCAGGACAAGCTCCGGTGCCTCCCGGACGATCTCTCCAAGAAGATTTTCATAGTCAAAAAAACGACTCCCGATATGCCCCCCTTTGAAAACCGGATAGCAACCCGAGTTTTTCGGGGGTTATGACAGGAGTCGTTTTTTTAAGAGTCCGCCACACTCAAGAGAAACCCTCAAAACGTCTTGTTCGACGCAGACAACCTTGTGGGGGGTTCTAGGCAGACAGGATTCACGCCTTGAGAGGCGGTACAGGCGGTCCGGGCCGCCACATCTTGATAAGCCCTTCCAAAGCCATCAAGGCGATGGCAATCCAGATCGGAATATAAGTCCACCACTGATTCACGCTCATGGGTTCGTCCAGCAGCAAATACGCCACCCAGAACAAGAGCACCGGCTCAACATAGCCCAGGATGCCAAACAAAGCCAAAGGCAGCTGACGGCTGGCAGACAGATAGCTGACCAGCGCAACCGAGCTGATCAGGCCCAGGACCGGGACCTGCCAAAGCAAGCGCGGCTCATTGCCAAACAGGCCCCACATCTGCGTGTCTTGGACAAAAAGCAACCAGCAGGCGGGCAGAAACAAGAAACTGAGGTCAAACCACAGCGAAGCCAGCGACCCCAGGCGCAGGTAACGGCGCAACATGAAATAAGGCGGATAGCCCAGGACCACCACTGCTGTCGCCCAGGACACACTCCCTACGCGGAACAGCTCATGCAGCACGCCTAAGCCCGCCAGCACAACTGCAATCCACTGGATAGTACTCAATCTATCTTTGTAGATCACCCGTCCTACCAGCACCATCACCAACGGCAGCAGGAAGTAGCCCAAGGACACGTCCAGCGCCATCTGGTGCAAAGGTGCCCAGACAAAAATCCAAAGCTGCACCCCGACCAATACAGCCGCCAGCAAGAGCAGCGCAAAATAGCGCCAATTACCGGGCCAATGCCGTAGAACCCAACGCACTTCCCGCCAGCGCCGTGCACGGGTGATCACCAACGCCAACGCAGGCAGGCCCAGCACAATACGCCAGGCAAAAATCTGCTCACCACTGAGCGGATGCAGCACGGTGGCGTAATAGTACAAGCAAGCGAACAATGCTGAGGCTAGAACCGACAGCAAAACACCTTGCTTCATGAGTGTGCCTCGTCCATTTTCTGACGCCGCAAATAAGCCTGTCCCACACTGAACAAACGATCACGCTTTAACAAAGTATGCGTATCCAGTGCCTGCGCTTCGGGCGTCAGCATCAAAGCGGGCAAACCATCCAGCAAACGCTGCATCAAGTCCGGATGCGCGGCCATATACAAAGCTAACAACTGATCCGGCTCCCACAGGCTGATCCCCAGGCGTCGCAGCTCGGAGCGATTAAAGTCTTTCAGATTCCGGGTCAGGATACCGACTGGCTGATCAGGATAACGCTGCTGCGCCAGACGGGCAGTGGCGATCACATGCCAGTCCTTGACATCGGAATAGCGCAAATTCTTCTTGAACTCGCTACTGTCGCCTAAATCGGCTTCAGGGTAACGCTGTTGCAGCTCTTCCCACTGCTCCTCGATGGAGAGGGGCATAACTTTCCACAGGCGGCCCGCATTACGACGCCACTCATCACCAATGACGGGACTCCAGACAGGTTTGAACAGTTGCTCATCGGCCAGGGCCAGGAGCAAGCGACGCAGAACGTTGGAGATCAGGACGCAGGTATCCAGAACCAGCACGGAAGGAAGGGAGACGGCCATATCAATAGCGTTGCAACTGCATAAGGACGGATCGGGTATGCAAGGGGCGGCCCAGCAGACTGTTCAAGCGTTCACGCAAGCGTATGCGCAATTCCGGCTCACTGACTGGATCGTTGAAATCAGGTGTGGCCTCATCAAAGCCATAACCTGTTTCGGTCAGCAGCACCCACTCAAAACGCCGCAAGGCCCCCGCCACAGGCGGACGAGGAATCTGTGCCAAATGCACCAGGGCTTCTTCGTAAGCATCGAACAAAACGGGGTGCGGGTCCTCACGCGGCAACAAACGAATCAATAATTCATTCATGTACCAGGCCGACATCAGGGCGCGGCCTTTCAAAGGGCGAATCCCGGCGCAATCCGCCCGCGTCAGTGTCTTGACTTCATTCTTGCCCGACCAGGCCAACAATAAAGGCTGAAACACAGACAAAGCAGGCCGCAAAATAGAATGCGGCCTTTTGGCGCCTTTAGCGACCATCGGCACCAGCCCGTGGTTACGCGTAAAGGCATGACAGATCAGAGACGTTTCACGCCAGGCACTGGTGTGCAGTATGTAGCCCGCTTCGTCCTGATAGCGATGACGGGGATTACTCATACCCCAGGTCGCGCAGGACCGCTTCACGATCAGACCAGCCCTTGCGCACCTTGATGTACACATCCAGGAACACAGGCTTGTCGATCAGCTTGGCAATATCTTGGCGAGCCTCAGTCGCAATGCGCTTCATGTGCATGCCACCAGCACCCAACAGAATCGGACGATGGCTTTCGCGTTCCACCACCACGCAGGCGGAAATACGGGCACCCTGCTCGTTTTCGTCCCACTGCTCGATGACCACGGTACAACCGTAAGGCAGTTCATCACCTACCAGACGGAAGATCTTCTCGCGCAGCAGCTCCGAGGTAATGAAGCGCACCGAGCGGTCGGTAATGGTATCCGCGTCGAACATGGCCTCGCCTTCAGGCAAACGGGAGGCGATCTCGTCCAGCAAGGGGTCCAGTTGCAGGCGCTTGGCCGCGCTGACCGGAATCACGGCACCGTATTCGAATTCCTGCGACAGGCGGGCGATATAGGGCAGCAAGTCATTCTTGCTCTTGAGCGCATCAACCTTGTTGATGACCAGAATGGTCTTGCCGCCTTTAGGCAGCATGGGCAGCAGCTCGGCATCCGAAGCGGACCACTTGCCAGCCTCGACCACGTGCACCACCACGTCCACATCGGCCAGCGCCTGGGTAACAACACGATTCATCATGCGGTTCATGGCCCCGCCGTGCTTGGTCTGAAAGCCGGGGGTGTCCACAAATACCATTTGATCGTGGTCACGCGTCAACACGCTGTTGATGCGGTGGCGCGTAGTCTGCGCCTTGCGCGACACAATCGAAATCTTGCTGCCGATCAAAGCATTGGCCAGCGTGGACTTGCCGACGTTCGGTCGTCCGACAATAGCCACGAAACCGCAGCGAAAAGGAGTCTGTGTCATTCTGCTTCCTGCGACACTGCCACAGGCAGTGTCAATTGTGAGGGGCGACGATGGCGACTGGCGCGCGTCGTCTTGGCTGGAAATTCAGCTTGTAAAATAGCAATGGCCTGCGTTGCGGCGGCTTGTTCAGCCGCACGACGGCTGCTGCCACTGGCACGGACATGGATGTTGAGCTTGGCGATCGTGCATTCGATATCGAAAAGCTGATCGTGGGCTGCGCCATGCGTGGCCACCACGGTATACAGCGGCAAATCCAGCTTGCGACCTTGCAGCAGCTCCTGCAGCAAGGTTTTGGGATCTTTCCCCAAGGTTTTGGGGTCCACATCAACCAGCATGGGTTCATACAGCTGAGTGATGACGGTTTGGGCCTGTGTGAAACCCGCGTCTAGAAAAACAGCGCCAAAAATCGCTTCCAGCGCATCCGCCAAAATGGAAGGACGGCGGAAACCACCGCTTTTCAGCTCCCCTTCGCCCAGACGCAAATAATCCGACAAACCCAGACGGGTTGCAATTTCAGCCAGCGCAGCCTGTTTGACCAGATTCGCTCGCAGGCGCGACAAATCGCCCTCATCAATGCGCTGAAAGCGGTCAAACAACAAGGCCGCAACCGTGAAGTTCAGAACCGAATCGCCCAGGAACTCCAGCCGCTCGTTATGACGAGCGCTGTGGCTACGATGGGTCAAGGCCTGCTCCAGCAGGCCGATGTCTTTAAAGGAGTAGCCGATAGCGGCTTCAAGCAAAGCAAGACGTTTCATTAATGGAAGCGACCTATACGGCTAAGTTCGCGGAAATTCATCCAGATAAAGAAGGCGCGCCCCACAATATTCTCATCGGGCACAAAGCCCCAATAACGACTGTCCAGACTATTGTCGCGATTGTCTCCCATGACAAAGTAGTTGCCATCAGGCACCACACACGAAATGCCATTGGAAAAATATTCACAAGAATCACGATGGGGGAAGGCCACGATGGGCATCAAACCCTGAGGCGCAGTTTTGTTCAGCAAGATGTTGTGCTGCACCTTGCCCAGCTCTTCCAGATAACGCCCAATGTAAGCGGAGCGATCCGGTTCGTAGTAATCACCACTGCGCACTTGGGTAATGACCTGACCGTTTACGGACAACACCTTGTCGCGATACTCCACACGGTCACCGGGCACGCCGACCACGCGCTTGATGTAGTCCACGGACGTATCCACGGGGTAACGAAACACAATCACATCGCCACGCTCGGGATGCCCCAAAGGAACAACCTTGGTGCCACTAACAGGCAGACGAATACCGTACTCGTATTTGTTCACCAAAATCAGGTCGCCATTTTTCAGCGTCGGCAACATCGAGCCCGACGGAATGCGAAATGGCTCGATAATGAACGAGCGCAAGACGAATACAAACAAAATGACTGGGAAAAAGCTGACGCCATATTCAATCCACCAGGGCATACGGTTGGCCTGGTCATACGCATCCTGGCGCAGTTGCTGCAAATGCTCAGGGTCTTGAGCTGCCGTTTCCGGTATTGCTTGCATCGCGGCCCGCGCACGCGCCAGACGGCGGGAACGCAGGAAGAATCGATCCAAACACCAGATTACGCCGGTCAGTATTAGCAGTACAAACAAAATCAGAGCGAAATCCCAGCTCATCGGTTTCCTTTAAAGAAATTAAGGCAGTCCTGGCTGTAGTCGGCTTGGGGTGCCGACTACAGCATTACTTATCTTCGACCTGCAAAATTGCCAAAAAGGCTTCCTGCGGAATTTCGACGTTCCCAACTTGCTTCATCCGCTTCTTACCCGCTTTTTGCTTCTCAAGCAGTTTCTTCTTGCGAGAGATGTCACCGCCGTAACACTTGGCCAGCACGTTTTTACGCAATGCCTTGACGTTCTCGCGAGAAATAACTTCGGCACCAATGGCGGCCTGAATAGCAATATCAAACATCTGGCGCGGGATCAAGGAGCGCATCTTGGCGACCACTTCGCGTCCACGGTAACGGGCATTGCTACGGTGCACAATCATGGACAAGGCATCGACACGGTCGCCGTTAATCAGGATATCCACCTTGACCACATCGGCCGAACGGTATTCCTTGAACTCGTAGTCCATGGAAGCGTAGCCACGCGATACGGACTTGAGTCGGTCAAAGAAGTCCAGCACGATCTCAGCCAGGGGCATTTCATAGACCAGATTCACCTGACGGCCATGATAGGTCATATTTAACTGCAAACCGCGCTTGGCTGTACACAGGGTCATGACCGGGCCCACGTATTCCTGTGGCATTAGCAGCGAAACCACAACAATAGGCTCGCGCACGTCTTCGATATGGGACACCTCCGGCATGCGGGAGGGGCTCTCAATCATCAGGACTTCGCCATCACGGCGCTCGACCTCGTACACCACCGACGGCGCGGTAGTGATGATGTCCATATCAAATTCACGTTCCAGACGCTCCTGGACGATTTCCATGTGAAGCAGGCCCAGAAAGCCGCAACGGAAACCAAAACCCAGCGCCTGAGACACTTCGGGCTCAAACATCAGGGAGGAATCGTTCAGCTTGAGCTTTTCCAGGGAATCACGCAGCTGGTCGTACTCACTGCTTTCCACCGGGTACAAGCCGGCAAACACCTGAGGTTTCACTTCTTTAAAGCCAGGCAGCGCCTTGTCCGCAGGTTTGCCAGCCAGGGTGATGGTATCGCCCACCTTGGCGTGTTCCAGCTCTTTAATACCGGCAATGATGAAACCCACCTCGCCAGCAGACAAATGAGGACGGTTCTCCGATTTAGGAGTGAACACACCGATGTGCTCGACCAGGTGCGTGGCGCGGGTGGCCATCAACAGGATTTTTTCCTTGGGCTTGAGCATACCGTTAACGATGCGCACCAACATGACCACGCCCACGTAGTTGTCAAACCAGGAGTCAATGATCAAGGCCTGCAAGGGCGCTGCCGGATCGCCCACAGGTGCAGGCACACGGGCGACGATGGTCTCAAGGATTTCGTCGATCCCCTGACCCGTTTTTGCACTGGCCGCAATCGCATCGCTGGCATCAATACCGATAACGTCTTCCACTTCCTGGCGTGCCGAATCCGGATCAGCCGAAGGCAAATCCATTTTATTGAGCACGGGAATCACTTCGACGCCCTGGTCCAACGCGGTGTAGCAGTTAGCCACCGTCTGCGCTTCCACGCCTTGGGAAGCATCCACGACCAGCAAGGCACCTTCACAGGCCGACAAAGAACGGCTGACCTCGTAGGAGAAGTCAACGTGGCCGGGAGTGTCGATCAAGTTCAGGTTGTATACCTTGCCATCCTGAGCCTTGTAGTGCAAAGCGGCGGTCTGGGCCTTAATCGTAATGCCACGCTCTTTCTCGATGTCCATCGAATCCAGAACCTGGGTCGACATCTCGCGGTCGGCCAGGCCACCACAGCGTTGGATCAGGCGGTCAGCCAAGGTCGATTTGCCATGATCGATGTGGGCAATAATAGAGAAATTGCGGATGTGGTCCATAAACCCGTTAATAAACAAAGAAAATGTTGAGGCGCAATGCCAGAGAAACGGCACAAGAAAGGGGCGCCCATGACGCCCCTTTTCAGTCCACGCGCCGAAAACGCAAGACCCGTCCTGTCAGACGGGCGCACGTGGAACCATAATCTATTCGGGGCAAAATGCCCCCGCAAATAGTGGCGAAAAAACTCCGGCCCCTGGCCGGAGTTCATCAATGGCTACCATTTTAGCCGTTTTACAGAATTTTTATTTCGATGGCGTAATCAAAACCCATTGCGACTGGCCTGCACGCAAAACCAGCAAGGCCGCAGGTTTGGATTTATCCAAAGATGCAACCATTTTAGCGTATTGATCCGGTGTCCCTACGTCTTTATCGTTGACGCGCAAAATAAGATCACCGGGCTGCAAACCGGCCTCGCTGGCAGGAGCGGTCGCATCCACGACCTGAACAGCACTCTCGACACCTAAACGCTTCAAATCAGCATCAGAGACAGCAGTCACTTTCAGACCAAAGGCATCCGTACTGCTGGCGGTTGGCGCGTCTTTCTGATCCTTGCCGGCGACAACCGGGCTGCTGGAAGGCATTTCCTCGACATCGATCTTGACTGTCTGCACCTTGCCCTTACGCCATATTTCCAACGTGGAGCTTTGACCTGGTTTGGTACCACCCACAATACGGGGCAGATCCGTCATTTGATCAATGGTGCGACCATTGAACTTCAAGATCACGTCACCGGACTGAATACCGGCTCTGGCAGCAGGACCACCCTCTTCCACGCTGCTGACCAAGGCACCCTTGCTGTCTTTCAGGCCCAGTGCTGTTGCCACATCATCGGCCACCGGGGTGATCTGCACGCCGATACGACCACGAGTCACCTTGCCGTCGGATTTGAGCTGCTCAACCACATTCATGGCTTCATCGATGGGAATGGCCAGGGAAATACCCATAAAACCACCACTGCGCGAAATGATCTGGGAGTTCACGCCCACCACTTCACCATTCAGGTTGATCAAGGGGCCGCCGGAGTTACCGGGGTTTACAGCCACGTCAGTCTGAATGAAAGGCAGGTAATCGCCCGTTTCGCGGTTGATGGCGCTGACAATCCCGGAGGTCACCGTGGACTCCAGACCGAACGGCGAACCAATCGCCAAAACCCACTGCCCTTTCTTGAGCTGCTTGGAGTCCCCAATCACCATAGGCTTCAGGTCTTTGGCTTCGATCTTGATCAAAGCCACATCGGTGCGTTCGTCCGTACCGATGATCTTGGCTGGATATTCCTTACCATTGCTCAGCGTGACGAAAATGCCGTTGGAGTCCGCCACCACATGATTATTAGTCAGGATGTAGCCATCGGCCGAGATGATAAAGCCCGAGCCCACGCCACGCGGCACAGTGCGCTCCTGGGGCTGCTGCCCATTATTGCCCCCATGGGGCCGTTGGGGAGCCATGCCTGGCGGCATGAAATCAGGCCCAAAAAACCAGCGGAACATGTCGTAGGGGTCCGAACCGGGGCCCATGGCAGGTGAGCGTACCCGCACCGCCTCTGTGGTGCGAATATTGACCACCCCATCTTCGGTCTTGGCAACAACTCCCGTAAAATCAGGCAGGCCCAATGTCGTGCTTTGGACCTGCTCGCTTGTCGTGACAGGCTGGGCCTGCGCGTAGACCATAGGCGCACCCGTTGCCAGTACCACGGCAGCCGTCAAGGCCGAGAGAACAGGAATACGCATTTTATGACTCGATTTTTCCATTCAAATACTCCTGGCGGACGATAGTCAATGTGTCCGGGATGGTGGGGTGAACTGTGTGCCTTCAAGCAAAGCGCGCAGAGTCTGTACAGGGACAGCCCCCGTACTGGTTAAAACATAATCGTTGATGCGACTGCGGTACATATTCATGGAGCCACGGTGAAAGGCACCCAAGCTATTTTCTTCTGCTTCGGGAGTCCCTACCTTTTCCAGAAACACGGAAATAGCGGCCAGACCGTCAGACATCATCAGATGGGTTACCTGACGACCAGCCCGCATGGGCCGAAGCATTTCGGAGCGCAAGGTAAAACCGGCCGGCATAGCCAAATGCCACCCCAATTCGCTTATATCAATTTTCTGCACTTCGGGCTCAACCACGTCCCACTTGCTGGGGTTCCAGTTGGTGCGCAATTGCTGCAAATCCACCTGCTCTCCAAAAGCGACCGAGGCAAAAGCGATCTGATCCACTACCGCTTGTTGTGGGTCCAAAGTCTGCATTTTCAACAGCAAATGGTGATCGGTATCGGCACACACACGGTAGCCATAACGCTGATCATCCTTGGGGACCAACTCGATCAGATCGCAAGGACGGCCCGCCACGCGCTCGCGCGAAGGCAAACGGCGCATATCGTAGAATTTTGGCAATTGACTGACATCACCGACCAGAAAACTGGGAAAGCGCTCGTTTTCACGCCGCTCGATCACCACCATTTTCTTTTCGGGAATCAGGCATTGGGTCACTTCGTTCTGACGCAGAAACTCACGCGGTTCACCATCCAGAATTTCCAGACGCTCGCGCTCGCCAGTACCATCAATAATGTGAACCAACTTCATGGACTGGCTGGCCTGATCCTGCGTGTAAATAATGACCCCGGAGTAGTCCAGATCGCGCGCCGCTTTGTGAACTTTCTGCAGCCAAGGCAGATCCAGAGGCTCCAGCCCGTCAGCCCCCTGAGCCAGCACCGGTGCACACAACACCACCAGCGAAAAGGCAAGCAAACCCTTATAGAGACGCGCCAAACCCATCTGCGATGGCATACGTACAGACCTCATTGACCCAGGGCTCCACTTTCAAAGGACACATGGCGTACTGGGCCGGTACCAACAAAATCGCGATGCAAATCCGCGTAATCATTCCAGAGCTGATCGTCCTGGGCGCTGGCCACCAAAGTGCCAGGCACTGAAGTCACGCCCATGTAAGGTAATCCCACCCACAAGGCTGCCGCCACCGCTGCCACCACAGCCAAGCCGCTGACACCGTAGCGCTGCACCAAAGGACGTTTCATGGCGCTTGGAGCAAGCACAGTAGGCTCTTCGTCGATCGCTTTGGACAGACGCGCGTAAAAACGGTCCGAAGTACGGATAGCCAGTGCGTCGGTACGCATGACGTCACCAATCAAATGATAGGTATCCCAGACTTGACGCCCATAAGGGGAGTCCAGTTCCTCGGGCCGTATTTCAGCCTCGCCATCCACCCAGGAAGACACGGCGGCCTCCCAGGCATTCAGTTGATCTTCATCGGAATGGGATTTCAGGGCTTGCATCATCAATCCTTACCACCGTCGTTCACTATCTTCACCATCCAGTATGGGACGCAACTGCGCAGCAATGGCGTCGCGGGCTCGAAAGATGCGTGAGCGTACAGTTCCTATAGGGCAGTCCATGGTCTGAGCAATATCTTCGTAGCTCATACCTTCTATTTCACGTAGCACGATAGCTGTCCGCAACTCTTCGGGCAGCGCCTGGATTGCTGTATTCACTGTTTCAGCAATCTGGCGGCTGACCATCATGGATTCTGGCGTGCTTATATCGCTTAGGTTGTCGATTCGGTCAAAAGTTTCACCTTCTTCGGTTTCGACGTTCTGCAAAGTGTTGGGACGTCGTGCGGCCGAGGCCTGCCAATTACGGGCCGTGTTGATCGCAATACGGTACAGCCAAGTGTAAAAAGCACTCTCACCCCGAAACTGAGGTAGAGCTCGGTACGCTTTGATGAAGGTTTCCTGAGCCACGTCTTCAACTTCAGACGGGTCACGTACCATACGGCTGAGCAGACGCATGATTTTGCGCTGGTACTTCAGTACCAGCAGGTCAAAGGCTCGCTTATCCCCACGCTGAACACGTGCAACTAGTTCGGCATCGGTATCGCGTTCACTCATTAAGAATCCTTATTCTGAGCACGGACCTGATGGGACAGCCGGTTAGCACATAGACACAAGGCCCACCAGGCCTGCGACGGCTGAGTACGGCGCCATACAGTAATCGTACGGCAGGCCCTACCGGCGCAATCAAAACGCAAGCGCAAAGTCATGAACCAAGCACACCGCCAGATCTGCTCTATTTGCACGGACGCCTTTGCTGTGCCCTCGTACTGCAAGAAGTATAGCCCTGCCCGATGCGCTAGTGTAGCGCGCCCACCCCACACCCGACGACTGCGAGCATACAAAAAATTAGCCCACAAAGCACCTGGGAACAGACAAACAGCCCAGGGCCATTGCCAGCTGTACATCGCCCAGGCCAAGCCTGACGCAAGCAATACATAAACAACAACGCCCAGTCGGCGCACCGGGGCCGGAGCTCCGATCGACCAGGACTGGGCGTCAAGAGTGGGACGGTCTAACTTAGCGAAGACGACGAACCACCATCGAACCGTTAGTGCCGCCAAACCCAAAAGAGTTGGACAAGGCCACGTCAATCTTCATATCACGCGCCTGGTTAGCGCAGTAATCCAGGTCACAAGCAGGATCCTGATTAAAAATATTGATCGTTGGAGGCGAGATCTGGTTATACACCGCCAAGGTGGTGAACACCGCTTCAATACCACCGGCAGCACCCAGCAGGTGACCCGTCATGGACTTGGTGGAATTGACCACCAGCTTGTAAGCGTGATCGCCAAAGGCCAGTTTCAATGCTTCGGACTCGTTCACGTCGCCCAGCGGCGTGGAAGTACCGTGTGCGTTGACGTACTGAACCTCGTCGGCGTTGATACCACCATTGCGCAAGGCATTCATCACGCCACGACGCGGACCGTCACGGTCTGGCGAGGTGATGTGGTGAGCATCCGAGCTCATGCCGTAGCCGGCGAACTCGCCGTAAATGCGGGCGCCACGTTTCTTGGCGTGTTCGTACTCTTCCAGCACCAGCACACCAGCACCCTCGCCCAGCACAAAGCCGTCGCGGTCCATATCCCAGGGACGCGATGCCGTTTCCGGGTCGTCGTTACGGGTGGACAGTGCACGCATGGCCGCAAAACCGCCAATGCCCAGCGGGGACACAGTGGATTCGGCACCACCCGCAATCATCACATCAGCGTCGCCATACTCGATCAGACGAGCAGCATCACCAATGGAGTGCAGACCGGTTGTACATGCCGACACAACCGCGTAGCTAGGACCTTTCAGGCCCAGACCGATGGACAACTGGCCGGACACCAGGTTGACCAGAGAACCAGGCACAAAGAACGGGGAAATCCGACGTGGCCCCCGTTCCAGATATTCTTTTTGGGTTTCTTCAATACGGGGCAAACCACCAATCCCCGAACCTACAATAACGCCAACACGCTCAGCATTGATGCTGTTGATGTCCAAGCCGCAATCCTTCCAGGCTTGCATACCTGCTACCACGCCGTAATGGATAAAGGTATCCATCTGCTTGGCTTCTTTGACTGAAATGTAGGGTGCTAATTCAAAACCTTTGACCTCACCCGCTATCTGGGCTGTTAGGGCCGAAGGATCGAAACGGGTAATACGCCCGATGCCCGAACGCCCATTGACGATGTTATCCCACGCGGTAGGAATATCGTTGCCGACCGGGGAAACAATACCCAGCCCGGTAATCACGACACGTCGTTTCACGGATGACTCCTAAACACAAAAAAAGCGGTTTAAAGGGAATAACTGCGTCTTGCAAGCTAAAGCCGCCGGGCACAAGTTACTCTCTGGAAACCGCTCTGGAGCGAGGGCGTGCACATGCCGCCCACCCTCTTAATTGAACTTACTGCTTGCTGTGAGAATTGATGTAGTCCACAGCTTGCTGGACCGTCGTGATTTTCTCAGCTTCTTCGTCTGGTATTTCGGTTTCGAATTCGTCTTCGAGCGCCATCACGAGCTCGACCATGTCGAGCGAGTCGGCACCGAGGTCGTCGAGAAAAGAAGATTCGTTTTTGATCTCGGCTTCGTTAACGCCAAGTTGTTCAGCGACGATCTTCTTGACGCGCTGTTCGATGCTTTCCATGCAGATTCTCCAAGTTGGGAAAAATTCCCGCAAATTATAGCCAATCCATACTACTAAGAGGGATAAGCTATGACAAAAAACGGCGTTCTTGTATGAGGCCTAACGTTATTCGTACAACGCCGGCTCAAGCAATAGGCCCCAAATAATCCCGCAATTTTACCTCAGCCGGGCGCGATGCCAAGCCTTACATATGCATACCACCATTCACATGGATGGTGCTGCCCGTAATATATTGCGCTTGCGACCCGGCCAGAAAGGCTACCGCGTTGGCGATATCCTCAGCAGCACCCAGTCGTCCCAGAGGGATTTGCGACAAGATTGCCGCCGACTGCTCAGGGGTCAAAGAGCGTGTCATGTCCGTATCGATAAAGCCCGGAGCGACACAATTAACTGTAATGTTACGGCTACCGAGCTCGCGCGCCAAGGCGCGGCTCATGCCGGCCACACCGGCTTTGGCAGCGGCGTAGTTGGCTTGGCCAGGGTTACCACTCTCGCCCACCACCGAGGTGATGCTAATGATGCGGCCCCAGCGGGCTTTCATCATGGGGCGAATAACGGCACGCGACAGGCGGAATACGGCACTCAGATTAGTCTGGATAACTGCATCCCAATCTTCATCTTTCAAGCGCATGGCCAGGTTGTCACGCGTAATACCGGCATTATTGACCAGGATATGCGGACCGCCATCTTCTTTGCTCAAGGCAGAAATCAGCGCTTCGCAAGCAGCCGGGTCGTCCACATTCAATACATGGCCATAACTGCCATTCTGGTCCAGTACAGCAGAAATCGCCTGCGCGCCGGACTCGGACGTGGCAGTACCAATAACCTTGGCGCCACGTGCCATCAATTCTTTAGCAATCGCCTGACCGATACCGCGCGATGCGCCAGTTACCAGGGCAGTCTTGCCGCTTAGATCCAATTCTTGCATTTATGCTCCCTCCAGGGCTTCCAAAGTGGCCTGCAAGGATGCAGGGTCGCTGATCGACAAGGCAATCAGATCACGGTCAATACGCTTGACCAGACCGGTCAGCACTTTGCCTGGACCACACTCGACTACATGGGTAACACCTTGGGCCTTCATGGCCTGGATGGTTTCCACCCAGCGTACAGGATGCCAAGCCTGACGAACCAGCGCGTCTTTAATCTGCTCAGGGCCGGTAGGTGCGGCTACGTCCACGTTATTGATAACAGAGACCGTAGGAGCCTTCACATCCACCGACGCCAGCGCCTGAGCCAGCACGGTGGCAGCCGGTTCCAGCAGGCTGGAGTGGAACGGGGCCGACACGGGCAGCACCAAGGCACGCTTGGCACCGGCCTCTTTGGCCAGAGCACATGCACGATCTACCGCTTCTACATTCCCGGCAATCACAACCTGAGCAGGCGCATTGTAGTTAACAGCCTGAACAATCTGCTGCCCCTCGGAGGCTCGCGCACATACATCGCGCACCTGATCATCATCCAGACCCAACACGGCAGCCATGGTACCCGCGCCGACGGGCACGGCAGCCTGCATGGCATCGGCACGAATGCGAACCAGCGGGACAGCCTGTTCCAGGCTCAACGCACCAGCAGCAGTCAGGGCCGAGTATTCACCCAGGCTATGGCCGGCCATCACGGCAGGAACGGGGCCTCCGGCCTGAATCCAGGCCTGGTACATGGCCACGGCGCTCGCCAGCATGACAGGTTGAGTATTGGTAGTCAGATTCAAAGCCTCAGCAGGTCCTTGTGCCATCAACTGGGCCAGGTCCTGACCCAGCGCCTGGCTGGCTTGTGCAATGGCTTGCTGTACGACAGCGGACTCGGCCCAGGCATCGAGCATGCCCACGGACTGCGAGCCTTGTCCTGGAAAGACAAACGCAATTTTCATGGTAGAAAAACTCAAAGAGATGAGGCGGTAATCCGAATCGCGCTACTTAGCAGCGGACCAGCACCGAACCCCAGGTAAAGCCGCCACCCACGCCTTGCAACAGCGCCAGATCACCGGTACGGATACGACCATCCCGGCGAGCAGCATTCAGGGCCAAAGGCACACTGGCTGCCGAGGTATTGGCATGTTGATCAACCGTGATAACCACCTTCTCGGAGGGGATACCCAGCTTACGACCTAGAAAATTGATGATGCGAACGTTGGCCTGGTGCGGAACCAGCCAATTGATGTCAGACAAGGAAACACCAGCCTGTTCGCAGACTTGATTGGCCGAAGCGGCCAGTGAAGTGACAGCCAGTTTGAACACAGCCTGACCGTCCATACGCAGGAAGGGATCACCCACAACCTGGCCGTGCGAGACATTGCCTGCCGCGCACAAAATACCCATTTGGCTGCCATCCGCATTGAGCTGGGCGGCCAAAATACCGGGTTCATCACTGGCTTGCAGAACCACAGCGCCCGCACCGTCGCCGAACAGGACGCAGGTAGAGCGGTCGTTCCAATCCAGGATGCTGGAGAACACTTCAGCACCGATAACCAGCGCATTGCGCGCACGGCCTGCCTTGATCATGGCGTCGGCGGTCGTCAGTGCATAGACAAAGCCGCTGCACACCGCTTGTACGTCGTACGCGGCCGCGCCCTTGTTGCCCAATTCGGCTTGGACCAGGCACGCCGTGCTGGGGAAAACGTAATCGGGAGTGGAAGTAGCCACCACAATCAGGTCCAGATCCTGGGCAGCAATGCCCGCATCTTCCAGCGCCTGACGCGCGGCGTGTGTTGCCAAATGACTGGTACGAACACCGGGATCAGCAAGATGACGCTGGTGAATACCGGTACGCTCGACAATCCACTGATCGGAGGTTTCGATACCCTTTTGAGCCAGCTCAAGCGCTAGATCATCGTTAGACACAATCCGAGGAGGCAGATAGCCACCTGTACCGATAATCTTGGCAAATATCGTCATTTTATGTTCCCGATCAAGCCCGTTCTTATGAGGACGAGGGCTCTGAAGTATGGCGTGTATCTGGTTCGCCGCTTTGCTGTTCATGCAAACTCACACTTTGCATGATGCGTTCGACTGCCTGGCTGGTACCGCTGAGCAGACCATTGAGCACCGCACCGCGGGCTCGTTGCAAAGCATAACCGAAAGCGTAGGCATCGGCAGAACCATGACTTTTGATAACAATACCGCGTAAACCCAAAAGGGCTGCACCGTTATGACGGCGATTATCCACCCTGTCGCGGAAACGATTCAAGACAGGACGAGCCAGCAAAGCGGACACTTTGCTTAAAGGGTCACGGGTAAATTCGTCGCGCAGCATACTGCCGACCATCTTGGCCAGACCTTCAATGGACTTGAGGACCACATTGCCCACGAAACCGTCACACACGACCACGTTGACAGTACCTTTACAGATATCGTCACCTTCTACGTTGCCGTAAAAATTCAGTCCGCTAGAGCGTAACAATTCAGCCGCCTTTTTGACGACCTCGTTGCCTTTGATGACCTCTTCCCCAATATTGAGCAAGCCCACAGTAGGACGCTCATGGCGATCCACGATACTGGCCAGAGCAGATCCCATAATGGCGAACTGCAAGAGGTGTTCTGCAGAGCAATCCACATTGGCACCCAGGTCCAGCATGATCGTGGCCCCGCCCTTTTGGTTCGGGATGGACGTAGCAATGGCTGGGCGATCAATCCCATCCAAAGTTTTGAGTACGTAGCGCGAAATTGCCATCCAGGCGCCGGTATTACCCGCAGAAATGCAGGCATCAGCTATCCCGTCCTTGACAGACTGGGCAGCCACTCGCATGGAGGAATCTTTTTTGCGGCGCAGGGCCACCTCGACCGAATCGGCCATGGTGACAACTTCGGATGCGGGAAGAATGTCGTACCAGGAGGTATCGACATTACCTTGCGCACGCAATGTTTGCTCGATGGCCTGAGGCTCGCCAACCAATAAGCAGTGCACATCCGGATAGCGCTTGGCAAAAAGCAGCGCTGCAGGGACAGTGACGGATAAACCGATATCGCCGCCCATGCAATCGATGGCAATACGTATTTTTTTGTTAGACATCAAGCATGCAACCTATGTTGCTTGCAACGACAAAGAGACTATTACTCGTCGTTCTTTGTCTTCAGCACTTTACGGCCACGATAGATGCCGTTGGGGCTGATGTGGTGACGCAGGTGCAATTCGCCAGTCGTAGGCTCGATAGCCGTCGAAGGACCAGTAAGCGCGTCGTGCGAACGACGCATGTTACGCCGGGACGGGCTCTTTTTATTCTGCTGAACAGCCATGATGACTCCTGTAGATGGACAACCCCGAATAAATGGGTGCAGCCCGAAAAATTAACGAATTAGTAACAAACAATCAAGACTTCTTGAGCGAACCCAGCACAGCAAACGGGGACGGCCGCTCAAAAGCGGATTCATCCAGGTCGTCTGACTTAGCGTCCATGGACAGCGACTGAGCGTCGGGACAAACCTCATGGCGCGGCACATAAGGCACGCTGAGAATCAGTTCATCCTCGACCAGCCCCAGGACATCCAACTGGCCTTCACACAAGATACGATCAGGACCTTCCGTATCGTCATCGTCCAGCTCCAGTTCTTCCTCGGTTGCCACAATCTGCACTTCGTTAGAAATATCGATGGGCCACGCAAAAGGCTTCACACAGCGCTGGCATTCCAAAATGACACTACCTTTGGCCTGCACATGCACAAACCGACGCCGGGCAGAATCCTCCCGACCCGAAACGCTCCAGTCAATGCGCAAATCGCCTTGATCGGGCAAATCGGATACCAGACGAGACAAATCCTCCACCAGCACCTGGCCCGACATTTCCTGAGGGGCACGGGCGAGATTCAAGGTGTCGATATACTGTGTCGTCATAAGTATGCTTAGGGCATCAAACCGCGGTCTTGCCAGGATTTGGATACCGCTTGTTTGTTTTGCTTGTCGCTTGTTTGCTGCTTGTTTGTTTTACTGCCTTGGTATCGCTTGGGTGCGCTCTACCATTTTTCTTGTACTGCTTCTTTTCCCTGCCCTTCGGTATTGAAGCATGTAAAACCTCGCTGGCAAACTGCCAAGCTAGCCCACAACCATTTCAATAACGAAGAAAACATTAGATAATACCGTGCTAAGCACAAAGCAGTCAAACCAAAGCACAGCTAAAACACACCATGCGTCTCATCCTTGCATCAAGCTCAGTCTATCGCCGCGCTATGTTAGCGCGTTTGGGCCTGCCTTTCACCTGTCAGTCTCCTGACATTGACGAAACCCCACTTCCTGGGGAGGCTCCTGCACAGCTCAGCCTGCGTCTGGCGCGTGAAAAAGCCACCCGTATCAGCCAGCTAAACCCAGGCGCACTGGTGATTGGCTCCGATCAAGTTGCCACGTCGGGCCAGGACGCCATCGGCAAGCCCGGCGACCACGCTGGTGCACAGAAACAACTGCGTCGCCTAAGCGGTCAACACATTGATTTCCATAGCGCCTTATGCGTGACTGACGGCCAGGAACTGCTGTGCAGCGATATTGTTACCAATTGTCGTTTTCGCGCATTAAGCGATGAGGAAATTGAGCACTATTTGCTGCAAGAAAGGCCTTATGACACTGCTGGCAGCGCCAAAGCCGAAAGTCTGGGGATTGCTCTGATGGAATCCATGCGCTCGGACGATCCGACCGCGATCATCGGCCTGCCCCTGATCGAGCTGTGCACCATGCTGCGTCACTTTGGATTAAACCCCTTGCGCCCCAACCTTCTTACCCCTTCCGTTTAGGACTGATTCGCCATGCCCCAAGCCGCCCCCTTGCATCTGATCCCCGTAGGCTTAAGCGAGAGCCCGATCAGCGGCTGGCTACCCGCCGACGTCAAAGCCTTGACGCGCGAACTGACCGTCTTTATTGCCGAGAACGCCAAAACCGCCCGTGCTTTTCTGAAACTGGTCGAGCCAGTGGTGCCTTTGCAGGAAATCACCATTCATACCTTGGACAAGCGCGGCAACAAACCCGGTGAAATGCGCGAGTGGTTGAAAGTCGCCCTACAAGGCCAGGCGATTGGCCTTGTGTCAGAAGCTGGCTGCCCTGCGGTGGCCGACCCCGGCGCACTAGTGGTGGCCATGGCCCACGAAATGAAAATCCCTGTGCGTCCACACGTTGGCCCCTCCTCCATTTTGTTGAGCCTGATGGCCAGCGGCCTGGACGGACAACAGTTTGTATTTCACGGCTATGCGCCTGTCGATGGCGCCGCACGCGCCAAGCAGCTTAGACAATGGGAAAGCCAGTCCCAGACCTTGAAACAAACTCAGATCCTGATCGAAACGCCTTACCGCAACCAGGCCATGTACAGCACCCTGCTGCAGGCACTGAAGCCCACAACACGCTTGTGTCTGGCACGTGATCTGACGGGTTCGCGTGAATTGATCCAGACCGCCACGGTGGAACAGTGGCGTGAACGCCCAGCGCCCGCCCTGGACAAAACCCCCTGCATTTTCTTGTTTCTGGCGGGTCGTTAAGATGAAACCCCTGTCTTGCCTTACCCCCGCCTTGAAACGCAGCCTTCGGATTGGCGCGCTCAGCCTGACGGCCTTATTGGCGGCTTGTGGCGGTAGTGGCCCCTTCAAACTTGATGACAGCTATAGCGCTCAGGGCCAAAACAGCCGAGTGCGATATCTGGTCATGCACTACACCGCCGGCGACCACGCCACGTCTCTAAAAGTGCTGACACAACGCGATGTCAGCGCCCATTACCTGGTCAGCGACGAGCGTCGTCCTACTGTCTACCGCCTGGTTCCGGAAGAGCGCCGCGCCTGGCACGCTGGCATAGGCTCCTGGTACGGCTTCACGGACCTGAACACCGGCTCTATCGGCATCGAAATCGTGAACATGGGACGCCTGGCAGATGGCCGCTGGGCCCCGTATACATCCGGGCAAATTGAGGCAATCAAAGTATTGTTAAAAGATCTGGCTCAGCGCCATGGCGTGTCTGCTCGCAATATTATTGGTCACAGCGATGTGGCCCCACAGCGCAAGCTGGATCCCGGCCCCCATTTCCCCTGGAAGGAACTGGCCCAAGCGGGCATAGGCCGTTGGTACAAGGAATCACAGGCTCACGCGCTGCAAGCACAGTACGCTACGCGCCCCCTGCCCTCTGCTGCTCAAACTCAGGCTCTGCTGCGAAAAGCAGGCTATGAGACTCCGGACAGTGGTGTTTTCGACAAGGCCACACAAAACGTGATTGCCGCTTTTCAGATGCACTACCGTCCGGCCCGCTATGACGGTATTCTGGACGCCGAAACAGCCGCCATTTTGCAAAGTTTGGATTAAAAAAAAAACAGGTAATGGGCTAGTGCTCATTACCTGTTCTTTTTAATGCTCTGTCTTATTCAGGGTGGGCCAGCGGCGCAAAATCAACAAACCCGCCAGCACCAAACCATAAACATAGACCTCCACCACATCATTTTTACCGATACGAATCAGATAAAAATGCAGAATGGATAGGACCGCCGCCAGATACACCGTCTGATGCAAACGACTCCAGCCACGACCCAAACGCTTTTGCCAGCCATTCGTGGAGGTCAGGGTCAAGGCCAATAAAATCAGCACAGCCACCACACCAATAGCGATCAAGGGCCGCTGTACCACGTCCTGCCACATGGACAGCCAATCCCCCGAACGATCCCACCAGGCCCAGGCCAGCGTATGCAAAGCAGCATAAAAGAAACTGAACAAACCCAACATACGACGCCAACGCACCAAAGCGGGTTGCGCCAGCAAACGCCGTACGGGGCTCAAGGCCAGGGTCAGCAATAACAGCACCAAGGCCCAGACCCCGCTGGAGCGCGTCAAAAACTCGGCGGGATTCGCACTCAGACCATTATTGAAACCCAGCCATACCCAGCGCCCCAAGGGAAACAAGCCCAACAAAAACACCAGGGGCTTGAGCCTGTCTAACTGGGCGGCCTTCCAGGTAGCCATTAGTAAAACCGCCTCAAATCCATATCGGCATACATGCCAGCCACGTCTTGTGCATAGCCATTGAAAGGCAAGGTCGGCTTTTTAGTGGCAAAAAATCCCGAACCAATGACTCGCTCAGTCGCCTGACTCCAGCGCGGATGCGGCACCTCGGGGTTTACATTGGCGTAAAAACCATATTCATGAGGAGCCACCTTCATCCAGCTGGACTCGGGCATGGTGTCCGTCAGGGTAATTCGCACCAGGGACTTGGCCGACTTGAAGCCATACTTCCAGGGCACGATCAACCGCACAGGCGCTCCGTTCTGAACAGGCAGGCTTTTTCCGTAAAGACCGGTAGCCAGCAAGGTCAACGGGTGCATGGCCTCATCCAGCCGCAATGCTTCCACGTAAGGCCAGTCCAAGATACGTGAGCGCAAGCCCGGCATGGTTTCCGGGTCTGCTGCCGTTTCAAAGCGAACAAAGCGGGCTGAGCCTTGGGGCGACGCCTGTTTCAACAGGGCCGACAAGGAATACCCTACCCAAGGCACTACCATGGACCAGGCTTCCACACACCGCAGGCGGTAGATACGCTCTTCCAAGGGGGCGAGCTTCAAGATCTGATCCATATCCAGGGTCAGCGGCTTGTTCACCAAACCGTCGATCTGCAAGGTCCAGGGTTCCGTCTTGAATTTCCCCGAGTGACGCGCAGGGTCTTCCTTGCCCGTGCCAAATTCATAGAAATTATTGTAGGTGGTGACATCGGACTCGCGGGTGGGCGTCTCGTCCAGCTTCCAACGCTGGGAAGGCGTGAACGTCAAGGCCTGCCCCACAGGGACGGCCTGAGCCTGACCCGGCAAGCTGGCCGCCAAGGCCAAGGCCCCCGGAGCCTGCAACAGCAGACGGCGGCGAGCCCGCCAGACCGACTCATCAGTAATTTCAGAGGGACGTATGGGCTGCGAGCGTGATTTGAACATCTCCATCTCCTTGAACCTGCCGGCAAGGCGGCCATCAAACCCGCTTGCCTTGTCTTAAATCCGTGCCAATACCCAATCGCGCATTTGCGCCACATTATCAACCATGACCGTAGGCTCTGCCTTGGCCAGAGTTTGAGGATCGTGTGCGCCATATGTGACAGCCACACTATCCATGCCCGCATTGGCCGCCATGTGAATATCATGCACGGTATCACCCACCATCAAGACCTGTTCGGGCTCCAGCATCAATTCAGCCAGCAATTGATGCAGCATTTCCGGATCTGGCTTGCTGCGGGTTTCGTCCGCACAACGGGTCGCATCAAAAAAAGTGCTGAGTTTGACCTGCTGCAACACCCTGTCCAGACCTTGACGACTTTTACCTGTTGCCACTCCTAAGGCAATCTGACGGCCACGAAGTTCACCCATGAAAGGTAAAATTCCGTCAAAAAGCTTGATATGAGGGTCACGCTGCATGAAATGATAGCGGTAACGCTCCAGAAACAGCGGCATCTGCTCGGCGGTCAAATCCGGTACAGCGCGGTACAAGGCGCTTTCCAGCGACAAACCAATAACCCAACTGGCTTGCTGAATCGAAGGCACAGGCAATTGCAGGTCCGCACTGGCCAACTGAATAGAACTGGCAATTGAGTACGTCGAATCCATAACTGTGCCGTCCCAATCAAACAGAACGGCGGCGTAACGCGTCATAACAACTTCTCCAAACGCTCAAGAACGGCCTGACAGGCCGCTGGCAAAGCCGCCTCCAGAACCAGGGGCTGTCCGGTGACAGGATGATTGAACTCCAAGCGTCCCGAATGCAGGAACATGCGCTTGAAACCTTGACGGGCAAATTGATCGCGGATGGCATCGTCGCCATATTTATCATCACCCACAATCGGAAAACCCGAATGGGCCAAATGAACACGAATCTGGTGAGTACGGCCGGTTTTCAGCTCGGCCTGCACCAAGGTAAAGCGGCCAAAGCGGCGCTGCATGGTGATGATGGTATGCGCAGGCTTGCCAGCCGGGTCAACCTTGACGCGCCGCTCGCCACTTTCAGTCAGCCAGCGCAGCAAGGGGAAACGAATATGTTGACGATCGTTCACCCAATCGCCCTGCACCAGCGCCCAGTAAAACTTGCGGGCACGGATTTCACGGAACATATCATGCAAACCGACCAAAGCCGCGCGACGTTTAGCAATAATCAGCAAACCGGAGGTGTCACGATCCAGACGGTGAGCCAGTTCCAGAAAGGGTGCCTGAGGGCGCGCCGCACGCAACTGCTCGATGACACCAAAAGACACGCCACTGCCACCATGCACAGCCACACCGGCAGGTTTGTCGATCACCATCATGTGCTCGTCCTCGAACACCACTGGGAAAACGGCAGCGGGGACGGGACGGGCCTGCTCGGGTTCAGGCAGACGCAGAGGCGGAATCCGCACCATATCGCCATCTTGCAAGCGATAGTCGCTGCTGATGCGGCCTTTGTTCACGCGAACCTGACCGCCGCGAATGGCTTTGTAAATGTGGCTTTTTGGCACCCCTTTACATTCGCGTAACAAAAAATTATCTATACGCTGACCCGCCCGCGTTTCATCAATGCGTAATATTCGCACTTGAGGGGCTGATCTTTGTGATTCATGAGGTTTGCACATAACAAAAAGGGGCATATAATCGCTTCAGCCTATAGAAGCTGAGACTGGGTCCAGCGTAGAGATGCAAAGGGTGCGTCTCCGTTGGATAACCAAGGACTGATAATTGTATCCTTGAGTTCCAGCTTCCGGGTCATAAGGTCGCCGGGGTGAGTCCGAAATAACGAAAGTCGTGTGGCAAGAAGGCCCGCTTTCCAAGAGATGCTTTCCTCCCGCGTGCGGCGCTGAATTCCTGCACAGATTGTCCCGTTCTTTTGCACCAGCCGCATGATTTATGCGACTGCCGTTCCCCCAGCAATTTTATATTCGTCAAACACACACTGTGACTCTGACCCTCCTGCTGATTGAACTTCGCGCTTTGGCGCGACTCGTGCCTCCCAGACTATAAGCCGGTAGGCCGATTTTGCCTGCCTGCCCCAAACTGATGCAGCTATAGCGCTACACACCTGTGACCCGCGGTCGTGCGCCGATATTTCGGTGCTCCATGACAACGGAGATCCACACTCATGAAACGCATGTTGTTCAATGCGACGCATCAAGAAGAACTACGCGTCGCCATTGTTGACGGTCAAAAACTCATTGACCTCGACATCGAAACAGCCGGGCGCGAACAGCGCAAAGGCAATATTTACAAAGGGGTCATCACCCGTATCGAACCCGGCCTGGAAGCCTGCTTCGTCAGTTACGGTGAAGAGCGTCACGGCTTTCTGCCTTTCAAAGAAGTGGCTCGCAGCTACTTCAAAGAAGGGGTTGATGTACGCAGCGCCCGCATCCAGGACGCCCTGGTCGAAGGCCAGGAACTGATCATCCAGGTTGAAAAAGAAGAGCGTGGCAACAAGGGCGCTGCCCTGACCACCTTTATTTCCCTGGCAGGTCGCTATCTGGTTCTGATGCCCAACAACCCTCGTGGGGGTGGCGTATCGCGCCGCGTGGAAGGCGAAGACCGCCAGGAACTGCGCGAAGCCATGGACCAGCTGGATATCCCGCAGGGCATGAGCATCATCGCCCGCACCGCAGGTATCGGCCGCAGCGTCGAAGAACTGCAGTGGGACCTGAACTACCTGATGCAGCTGTGGACCGCCATTGACGGCGCGGCCCGCGACAATGCTGCCCCTATCCTGATTTATCTGGAATCCAGTCTGGTTATCCGGGCGATACGCGATTACTTCTCGCCCGATATTGGCGAGATCCTGATCGACACGGATGAAATTCACGAGCAGGCCGCCGCCTTCATGAGCGTGGTCATGCCCGACAACTTGCATCGCGTGAAAATGTACCGCGATGACATCCCCCTGTTCTCGCGCTTTCAGATCGAACACCAGATCGAAACTGCTTACTCACGTACCGTGCAATTGCCGTCGGGTGGTGCTGTCGTTATCGACCATACCGAAGCGCTGGTTGCCATTGACGTGAACTCGGCCCGCTCCACGCGTGGTGCCGATATTGAAGAAACCGCCCTGCGCACCAACCAGGAAGCAGCCGACGAAGTGGCCCGCCAGTTGCGTTTGCGTGACTTGGGTGGCCTGATTGTTATCGATTTCATCGATATGGAAGACAGCAAGAACCAGCGTGCTGTCGAACAACGCCTGCGTGACGCCCTGCACCTGGATCGTGCTCGTGTTCAGATGGGCAAGATCTCGCGCTTTGGCCTGATGGAACTGTCTCGTCAGCGCCTGCGCCCTGCCCTGAACGAAGGCTCTCACATCACGTGCCCACGATGCACCGGTACCGGCGTGATTCGCGATGCTGAATCCAGCGCCCTGCATGTTCTGCGCCTGCTGCAAGAAGAAGCCATGAAAGAAGGCACTGCCGCCCTGCACGCTCAAGTGCCGGTGGACGTGGCTACTTTCTTGCTGAACGAAAAGCGCGCTGACATCACCAAAATCGAATCACGTCTGAACATCGCCCTGATCCTGATTCCCAACAAGAATCTGGAAACCCCGCACCACATCATCGAGCGCCTGCGCCACGATGACCCACGCCTGGACGAACTGCGCAGCAGCTACGAGCTGGTTCAGCAGCCTGAACAGCAAGACAGCCTGGTGCCGCACCGCAGCCACGAAATCAAGCCTCGTCCAGAAGCCCTGGTCAAAAGCACCACGCCGGCCCAGCCTGCTCCCATGAGCAAGCCAGCTGCTGCTGCCGCAGCCGCCAGCGCCGCTGCCAGCGACAACAAACCCGGCCTGCTCAAACGTTTGCTGAGCTGGTTGTCCGGTACACCCACGGAGCCCGTGACCGAAGCCAGCAAATCCGAAGAGAGCAAATCTCCTTCCGGTCGCCGCCAAGGCCGTCCAGGCCAATCCCACGGTGGCCGTGGTCAAGGTGGACGTGGTCGTCGCCAGTCCAACCGCCCGGAAGCAGCTCAGGAAGAAAAAGCCAGCACGGAAAGCACCAGCGCGAATACCCGTGGTCGCCGCCGCAATGCCTCGGCCAATAACGAAGCCGCCTCGGAAGCCCCGCAAAGCACCAGCACGACTACGACGCCTGCCACCGCCGACGAAGGCAGCAGCAACAGCCGCAACCCACGTAACCGTCGAGGCCGTGGCCGTCAACGCCGCGAAGAAGGCAGCACAGAAAACGTCGAGCTGAACAAAGACCTCAACAGCACGGCCGCCCAGCCCGAACAGGCTGTTGCCAGCATTGCCGCAGCCTCTGCTGTTGCCGCCACCAAGCAAGAAGCACAAAAACGTGCTGAACAGCTGGCTGAGGCCGACAACACTGATACCGGCGACAACTCGGATACTGAAACGGACGAAAACAGCGAGAACGGCGCCCTGGATCCAGAGCGCAAACGTCGCCGTCGTCGTAGCCGTCGTGGTCGTCGCAACACAGACGCCAACGCAGTGGCCGAAAACGAAGAGAACAGCGAAGAAGGCAATACCAGCGCCTACGTTGCTCACGCAACACCCAGCTTTAACCCCGCTGCCCTGGATGCCCAGGAACAAGCCGCTGCCCAAACCGCAGCAGCCGAGCCTGAGCAGCCCCAAGCAGCCGTAGAGGCACCAGCAGCCCAAGAAGTGACGGCTGTCGCCGCTCAGGAAGCTCCAGCCGCTGCCGAAGCTGCACAACCTGCTCAAGAAGTCGTCACGACTCAAGCAGCCGCAGTTGAAACCGCCTCAGCTCAGGAAGAAGTAGCCGCTCCAGCCGTTCAGGCCGAAGTTGCTCCAGAAGCTCCTGCTGCTGAAGAAACTGTTGCTCCTGTGCAAGCAGAAGCTGCTGCCGAACCTGCAAAAGCAGAAATCGTTGAAGCTCAAGCCGAAGCCGTAGAAACAGCTGCAACTCCAGCAGAAGCCCAAGCCGTGGCAGAAACCCCAGCCGTTGAAGCTGCTCCAGTGGAAACTGTAGCCGTCGAAACCGCTGCTGCTCAGAAAGAGACAACTGTTCCCGCCGCCGAAGTCGCTCCAGAAGCTCCTGCAGCTGAAGAGGCCATTGCTCCTGTACAAGCAGAAGCTGCTGCCGAACCAGCCAAAGCAGAAGTCACCGAAGCTCCAGCTGAAGCCGTAGAAACAGCCGCGACTCCTGCACAAGCTCAGTCCACAACTGAAGCCCCAGCCGTTCAAGCCACTCCAGTGGAAACTGCAGCCGCAGAGACTCGCGTAGAGACTCAAACCGCTGCCACAGAGACTCCTGCCGCCGAACAAGCACAGAAGCCCGCTGCCGCTCCTCTGGAAGCCGTACTGAACGCCGCAGGCATCGAACTGGTGGAAACCGCTCGCTCGGCAACACAGGACGACTATCAGCCTGCACCAGTGCGCCTGGGTCGCCCACGCAAGCAACGTACTGCAGAAACCGAGAACAGCGAACCGCTGCAACAGGTCGAAACGCAGTAAACAGCAAGACTAAAAACGCCGCCCTCCAGGGCGGCGTTTTTTATGCCTGTCGTATCCACAAAGAGCAATCACCTGAGCCCCTTCTCCTTCCCCTTCTCCCTTCCCGCTAATCCAAGCCACTCCCCCAACAAGCCCCTATCCTCTTTCGCCCAAACTCCAGCCTAGCCCCACCCGCCTCGGCATCTAGCCCAGCATTAAACCCGCCCTAGTCTTAGCCCTAAGCTCAAACCCACCACTCTTTCAACTCCAGTTGCATACAAAGCCGAAGATAGGAATAAAGAGAAAAAACAAAGCTGAAGCCAACAGCGCAGAAAACGTACGCGCATACACAACCGAACGAGGCATAGGCCAAAACACAGGCTCAGACACAGGACAGTTGCAGGTGCAGACAGCAGATACAGCCCTCTATTTGAGCCCTCTGCGATATTCCCTTTTTCTTGAGGTAGGGAGTACAGCCCGAATGCGAGTCAGAGCTTTGGCCGCGGGCTATTGAACAATCCAGGGTGCAAACCCAGCGCTGTTCGGGCCAGACGCTTGTACTTGGTCCGAGGGGACCGAGTACCTGGCGAGTTCACTGGGCGCCTGGGTTGTTCAATAGCCAAGAGCACCCGTGCGCAGCACGGGCCAAGGCCCCGCCCCCAGGCCGTACTCCCCCCACCCCAAGAAAACCAAGCCAATCTCGCCCTGAAGTCTCAACCAAGAGACCAACGTTCCAATAGCACAACCCCCTATGCAAAAAAAACTACAGCGGAGTAGGCAAAAAAAAACGCCACCTGAACCCAGATGGCGTTTTTCCCTAAGCGTCAAGCCGTGGCAATCAAGAATGACGCGACACAGCCTCAGCCGGTTGACGAGTCAACAAAGCCAGCAGCTCCGCCAGTTCACGCTGCAACTCACGACGGTCCACCACCATATCGATCGCGCCCTTCTCCAGCAAGAACTCGGCACGCTGGAAGCCTTCAGGCAGCTTCTCACGCACAGTCTGCTCAATCACGCGAGGACCGGCAAAGCCAATCAAGGCATTAGGCTCGGCAATCACCACATCGCCCATAAAGGCAAAACTGGCCGATACACCACCCATGGTTGGGTCAGTCAAAATACTGATAAACGGCAAACCCGCCTCGGACAGTTCGGCCAGGATAGCCGTGGTCTTGGCCATCTGCATCAGGGAGAACAAGCTCTCCTGCATACGCGCGCCACCCGAAGCGGCCACACAGATGAAAGGACTACGGTCGGCAATAGCCGCCTTAACACCACGTGTGAAACGCTCACCCACCACCGACCCCATGGAACCGGCCATGTATTCAAACTCGAAGCAAGCCACCACGGCTGGCACAGACAAAATCGTGCCGCTCATGACCACCATCGCCTCAGTTTCGCCCGTTTGTTTGGCTGCCTCGGAAACGCGTTCGGTGTATTTGCGCGAATCGCGGAACTTCAAGGGGTCCATAGGACGGGTGTTAGAACCAATTTCGGTCTGGCCTTCGGGGTCCAGCAAGGATTTGATCCGGCCACGCGCACCAATACGCATGTGATGACTGCACTTGGGGCAAACATTCAAAGTTGCCTGGAGATCTTCCTTGTAGAGCACAGACTCACACGACGGACATTTCACCCACAGCCCCTCGGGAACGCGACGGCTGCTTTCGGGGTTACGGTTAATTCGCGGCGGGAGTATTTTCTCGATCCAGCTCATTGTTAGATCCTGTTTTCGCTTGGCCGGCACCCGGCCCACCAAACTCTTTATTCTGAAAAAAAGCGCCTGTTCCTCAAGAACAGGCAGATGATTCTATACGCGGAATAGGTATTTAGGCTAATTATCCAGCGCCTGACGTATCTGTGCGAGCCATTGACTGGCCGCGGCAACCGCCGCTGCGTCCTTATCCTTTTGCTCTTTGCCCGCGTTTTCTTGCACAGCCTGCTCCATAGTCTGAATCAGCTTGGAACCAATAACAACTGCGTCCGCACAACGGGAGATGGCTTTGGCACTTTGCGCATCACGAATCCCGAAACCTACTCCGACCGGAATTTTGACGTGCTGACGAATGCGCTGCAAGTGGTGTTCCACATCAGCCACATCAATCTGGGCCGAACCGGTCACCCCTTTCAGGGAAACATAGTACACATAGCCTTGAGCCAACTCGGCCACCTTGGCAATGCGTTCGTCCGTGGAAGTGGGCGACAGCAGGAAAATGGTGTCCACGCCCTGCTCGGTCAGCAAACGGGTGAAATCCTCGGACTCTTCAGGCGGGTAATCCACCGTCAGCACGCCGTCCACACCCGCCTTGCCTGCCATCACGGCAAACTCGGCCTGACCGATACGTTCGATAGGATTGGCGTAACCCATCAGCACAACCGGCGTTTCCTCGTCGATCAGGCGAAACTGCTGCACAATCTCCAGCACTTTACGCAAGCCGACACCACGGCTGATGGCACGTTCAGCGGCTTGCTGAATCACCGGGCCATCGGCAGTGGGATCAGAAAAAGGCACACCCAATTCAATGACATCTGCCCCGGCCTGACGCAAGGCATGCATCAAGGCCACGGTAGCGGGCACCGAAGGGTCTCCGGCCGTAATATACGGCACCAGGGCGCAACGCCCGTTCAAACCTTCAAACGTCTTTTGCAGACGCACATTACTCGACATATCAGTTCCCGATTGCTTACAGAGTCAAGCCGCCGTACTCGGCGACCGTATGCATGTCCTTATCGCCACGACCGGACAAACTGACCAGAATGATTTTATCCTTGGACAAAGTCGGAGCAATGCGAGCCGCATGAGCCAGCGCGTGCGAGGACTCCAGCGCAGGCATGATGCCTTCGATGCGGCAGCAATCGTGAAACGCTTTCAGAGCGTCTTCATCGGTGCAGGTGGCGTAGTGGGCGCGGCCACAATCTTTCAGCCAGGCGTGCTCGGGGCCCACACCCGGGTAATCCAGACCAGCCGACACCGAGTGCGTAGGCATGACGTTGCCGTCATCATCCTGCAGTACATAGGTACGGTTACCGTGCAGCACACCCACCAGTCCCTTGTTCAGGGAAGCCGAGTGCTCCAGCGTATCCAGGCCGCGTCCAGCCGCTTCCACACCGATCAGCTCCACATCCTTGTGCTCGATATAGGGGTAGAAAATGCCCATGGCATTGGAACCGCCACCGACCGACGCCAAGACGTAATCAGGCTGACGACCGGCATCCTCAGGCATTTGCTGCACGCACTCTTCACCGATCACGCATTGGAAGTCGCGCACCATCATCGGGTAAGGATGAGGGCCAGCCACCGTACCAATGATGTAGAAGGTATTACTGATGTTGGTGACCCAGTCACGCATAGCCTCGTTCAGCGCATCTTTCAGGGTGCGCGAACCGGATTCCACGGGCACAACCGTCGCACCGAGCAGCTTCATGCGGTACACATTGGAAGCCTGACGACGCACGTCCTCGCTACCCATGTAGACCACACATTCCAGACCGTAACGGGCAGCGACCGTAGCCGTTGCCACGCCGTGCTGGCCTGCACCGGTTTCAGCAATAATGCGTGGCTTGCCCATGCGGCGAGCCAGCAGGATCTGACCAATACAGTTATTGATCTTGTGTGCGCCAGTGTGATTGAGGTCTTCGCGCTTGAACCAGATCTGAGCTCCACCTAGTTGCTCCGACCATCGACGGGCATGGTACACGGGGCTGGGACGACCGACAAAATGCTTGAGTTCGTAATGAAACTCGCGCAGAAACTCAGGATCGTTCCGATACTGTTCGTAGGCTGCTTTCAACTCGTCCAGGGCGTGGACCAGCGTTTCAGCGACAAACGAACCACCAAACTGACCAAAATGTCCATCCGGGTCGGGCAAGGTATAGGTTTTCAAAGCTCGCTCTCTTGATTGACAAGAACAATCGCGGGCACAACACCCGCGAGGTTTAGGTTTACCAATTTTAGCAGTTCAGGACGAGTAGCGGCGGGCGCTAACACCCGATAACTCGTTCAAGGCCGCTAAAGCCTTTTGAATTTGCTCGCCATCACGCACTTCAATGGTAAATATCATGCGTGTCAACGAACGACGGCTCAAGGTATTAATACCCGTTACGTTCAAGCGCAGGCGGGCAAATACTTCAGACAGATCACGCAAGAGGCTGGGATGCTCCTGAGCCTCAATCGCCAGATCCACCGGATACTGAGTATCCCCCGTATCGCCCCAATCAACGCTAATAGCCCTTTCAGGTTGTCGATCAGCCAGTTCCTGATAAGACTTGCAGTCGGCACGGTGTATGGATACTCCCCGACCACGGGTCACAAAACCGGCAATCAGGTCAGGCGGTGCGGGACGGCAACAGCGGGCCAGCTGTGTCATGAGGGAGTCCACGCCCACCACCAGCACACCGCTTTTCCCGGTTTTGGAAACACTTTCCCGGGCCGCATCAAACACGCGCTGTACGGGTTCTTCTTCCTGCACATCCTCACGGAACAAGGCGTCCACTTGGCGCAGACTGAATTCATCCTTGGCCACCGCCACATACAAGTCATCCGCCTTGGCAAAACCCAGTTGCTGGGCCATCTGTTCCAGATTGACGGCGGTACGGCCCAGCCTTTGCAGCTCTTTTTCGACCATGCTCTGGCCTTGGGAGATACGCTGCTGCAATTCAATCGCGTTGAACCAGGCCCGCACCTTGGAGCGCGAACGCGGGCTGGCCAGAAAGCCCAGTTGTACGTTCAGCCAGTCACGCGAGGGGCCACCGGATTTGGCCGCCACAATCTCTACCGTCTGGCCCGTCGACAAACGCGTGGACAAAGGCACCATCTGCCCATCAACCCGCGCACCGCGACAACGGTGGCCCAGATCGGTATGCAGATAGTAGGCAAAGTCCACCGGCGTCGCCCCCACAGGCAGCTCGATAACGCGAGCCTGCGGCGTCAGCACATAAATATGCTCGTCTTCCTGAGCCTTCAAAGGCCGGGCGACTGCCGGTTTCTTACTGGCGACGGGTTCTACTGTCTTTTCGGAAGCCGACTCTTTGCTGCTGTCTGCTTGCGGACCAGGCGCGGTAGCGTTTGACGTGGACGCCTCCCTGTCCCAGGCCAGCAATTGACGCATCCAGGCGATCTTTCTATCGTCCTCACCATCGGCCACCTGCTGCCCGCCTTGGGCTCCCGCCTCCTTGTAGCGCCAGTGGGCAGCCATCCCGTATTCCGCGAACTGATGCATGTCGCGCGTGCGGATCTGAATTTCAAAGCAACGCCCCTGCGCATCCGCAATGACGGTATGCAAGGAGCGATAACCATTGGGCTTGGGGCGGGAGATGTAATCGTCAAACTCCTCGGGCACAGGCGTCCACAAGGAATGCACCACAGCCAACGTGTGGTAGCAGCTGCGTTCATCCTCAACGATGACGCGCAAGGCGCGCAAATCAAACAGTTGTTCAAAGTCCAGATGCTTGTTACGCATCTTGTTCCAGATGCTGAAGATATGCTTGGGTCGGCCCGAGACCTCGGCCACGATATGCTCGCGTTTCAAGGCCGCCAAAAGTTGATCACGAACCTGACTGATCAGGGTTTCGCGCTCCACGCGCTTGTCTTCCAACTGACTGGCAATATGTTTGTAAACCTCGGGGTTCAGAAAACGAAAGGCCAGATCCTCCATTTCCCACTTGATCTGCCAAATCCCCAGGCGGTTAGCCAGCGGCGTATACAGCTCCAGCGTTTCGCGCGCGAACCCTACCGGACAGACATTTCTGGACTGTCGGTACCAGCGCAAGGACTGCAAGCGCGAGGCCAGGCGCATCAAGACAATGCGCAAATCGGCGGCCATCGCCAGCAGCATCTTGCGCTTCATTTCTTTTTGATCACCCCCGCCCGTCTGCTCCTTGGCCTGGCCTGTCAGCGATCCCAGGCGGTACAAGGCGCGCGAGCCACGCACCAAGGTCATGACCTCGGCACCAAAGGCTTTTTGAACCGGATCCTGTTTGATCTCCGGCCCAGGGGCGGGGGTGACGGCCAACAAGGCGCTGGCACGGGTTTGGGCATCCACACCCAAACCAGCCAAAATAAGCGCTACCTGAGCGCAATGGCTGTCCAACGGTTCGCCGGTACTTCCGGCCAGATCCAGCAAAATAGGCCCCGCCCAGTCGGCAGCCGCCTGCAATAGCGTACGCCCTGCTTCATCCAGTCCGTGGCTGGCTTGCGCGAACCATAGAGGGTTGAAGGCCGACTCGGCCATAGGGGGGGAAGCGGTGTGATTCATGTGAATTACGTCGATGTGGCCACTCAGCGCTGAGGTGGCTCTCTATACTGTAGACGCTAGTCTATCACCGCGAGTAAGAGCTTATGAGTCTGAACACATGCCGCCAGCTTCTATTGATTTGGCACTCCCGTACCGGCGCGGCCCGGCAATTGGCTGAACAGGCTGAACAAGGCGCGCTGGAGGTGCTCCAGGAGTTGGGAGGGCTAGAACAGATCCGTATCAAACGTTTGCATTGCGATCAGGTGCAAGCGCAGGATTTGCGCGACTCCCACGCTTATCTGTTCTGCGCCCCCGAAAACCTGGCCAGTCTGAGCGGGGCCATGAAAGAGTGTCTGGACCGGAATTACTACGAGGTGCTGGATCAGCTAAATGGCCGTCCCTACTCTGCCTTGATCAGTGCCGGTAGCGATGGACAAGGAGCCCAGCGACAACTGGAGCGGATTTGTACCGGCTGGCGGCTGGAGCTGGCCGCCCCGATCCGGATCTTCAATTTTCACGCCCAGACGCCTGAGGCCATTCTGGCGCCCAAGACCTTGAATGAGAAGCACATTGCCCAGGCACGTGAAGCCGGAGGGCATCTGGCGGCACTGCTGTGTCTATGAAAAAAACCCTTTGCGTGTGCAAAGGGTTTTGAAACAACATTAACGCCTCAGGTCGCCAAAGGCTTACGCTGGCGGCAACTGAAAAACCTGCCGCAAATACGCCAGATACGCCGGATCATCACACATGGTCTTTTCCGGAGCATCGGACACTTTCGCCACCGGCTGACCATTGCAGCGCACCATCTTCATGACAATCTGCAAAGGCTCATGGCCAAGGTCATTGGTTAGGTTGGTGCCAATCCCAAAAGACACCTTGCAGCGACCTGCAAAACGCAGCGCCAGCTCAATGGCTTTGGGAATGGTCAAACCATCAGAAAACACCAAGGTCTTGGTACGCGGATCGGTACGGTTAGCCTGATAGTGCGCCAGCAAGCGCTCACCCCAGATGAAAGGATCGCCCGAGTCGTGACGGGCACCGTCAAACAGCTTGCAAAAATACATGTCAAAGTCGCGCAGGAAAGCATCCATGCCGTACACATCCGACAAGGCAATGCCCAGGTCACCGCGATATTCTTTGGCCCACACCTCCAGGGCGAAAATCTGCGAATCACGCAAGCGAGGGCCCAGAGCCTGACAAGCCTGCAAATATTCGTGTCCCATGGTGCCCAGCGGCGTTACCCCATACTTCATGGCCAGCCAGACGTTGCTGGTGCCGGCAAAGTGCGGTTTCATCTGCTCAATCATGGTGGTGACCACTTCTTCGTGCCACTGCTTGGAAAAGCGACGGCGCGTGCCGTAGTCAGCCACACGAAAGTCACTTAAGGCCGGATCATCGACCACCAGACGCATCTTGGACTGCAGACGCTCGCGCCCTTCCGCCCATTGTGGTTGTGGACATTCATTGCGAAAGTAGACCTCGTTCACGATGGCCAGCACCGGGATCTCGAACAGAATCGTATGCAGCCAGGGGCCTTGGACCGAAATTTCGATCTCGCCGGGAACAGCCCCAGCCTGCACCTGAATGCAACGCTCGGGCAGATGGAACAGACCCAGAAAATCGACAAAATCGCTTTTGATAAAGCGCAGGCTGCGTAAATAATCCAGCTCGGCGTCAGAAAAACGCAACTGGCACAGGGCATGAATTTCCGCCCGGATCTCGTCCAGGTACTGGCTTAAATTAATATTGGGAGTGCGGCATTTATAGCGATACTCCACATGCGCAGCCGGGAAATGATGCAAGACAACCTGCATCATGGAAAACTTGTACAGGTCCGTATCAAGTAAAGAGGTAATGATCATCACAAACCTACCGATTTTGATTGCGCAACCATAGCACGGGCGTCAGTTCTTGCGTACCGCTATCTAGCAGATGAGCTATTGCGCCATCTCAATAAGCAAGAAGCTGAATATTCGTTAAAATCGAAAGATTCGATTCAAATCCCATTTTTATCGTTCAGGCCCTGTGCGTTGTCGCGCACCCCATCCACGGCCTTTTGCCGTGATCAACCGCCTTAGCGATACCGCAGGAGTGTTACTGAAATGACCCACGTCGTCACCGAAAACTGTATCAAGTGCAAATTCACCGATTGTGTGGACGTGTGCCCCGTCGACTGTTTTCGTGAAGGCCCGAACTTTCTGGTGATTGACCCGGACGAGTGCATTGACTGCGCCGTCTGTATTCCCGAATGCCCGGCCAATGCCATTTTTGCCGAAGAGGACGTGCCCCAAGATCAGGTGCACTTCATCGAACTGAACGCTGAATTGACGCCTGTTTTTGGCAGCATCAACCGCTCCAAAAAACCGCTGGAAGATGCGGACGACTGGAACGGTGTGGAGAACAAACTACAGTATCTGGAACGCTAAGCACGTCGCTCGCTCTATATAGACCCGACTCGGTGGCTGCGTTTGTATCCAGCCACTCTTGCGCCCAATCTCGCCTTTTGATAAAAAAACCTGCCGCACCGCAGCAAGGGAAAATACCAAGGCCAGAGGAACGATAAACGTCGTATTGTTTCCCACAAGGAAATAAGCATATACATTCCTCTGTATCAAATTAGGCAACACCAAGGCGCACACTATGCTTTACGATCTGCACGAACTTCAGCGGTCCTTTCTGGCTCCGCTCGCCGCCTTTACCGGCACCGGCTCTCAATGGTTTTCCAACCCCTACAGTCCACTGGCCTATACGCCCCTGTCGCGCCAACTGGCGGCGGCCTCTGAACTGGTACACCGTATCGGCAAGGATTACGAAAAACCAACCTGGGGGCTGGACGAAACCCAGATCGACGGCCAAACCGTCGCCGTGCAGGAGGTCGAGCACCTGAGCAAACCGTTCTGTAGGCTGATCCACTTCAAGCGCGATCATCCCAAAGCGGATCAGGACCCCACGATCCTGCTGGTCGCGCCTCTGTCCGGCCACCACGCCACCTTGCTGCGCGAAACCGTACGCGCGCTGCTGCCCGATCACTCGGTTTATGTTACTGACTGGATTGATGCCCGCATGGTGCCTCGTTCAGCCGGCCCCTTCCATCTGGACGATTACGTCCTGTATGTGCAGGAATTCATCCAGGCACTGGGCCCGAAAGTGCACGTCATGTCGGTTTGTCAGCCCACGGTGCCGGTCTTGGCTGCCGTCTCCTTAATGGCAAGCCGTCGCTCGGCCGTGATGCCACGCAGCATGATCATGATGGGTGGCCCCATCGACACGCGTCAGTCCCCCACCGAGGTGAATCGTCTGGCCACCACCAAGTCCTATTCCTGGTTCGAAAACAATCTGATTCACCGGGTGCCCACCAAATACCCTGGTGCTCACCGCCGTGTGTACCCCGGCTTTTTGCAGCATGCCGGTTTTGTCGCCATGAATCCGGATCGTCACGTCAGCTCACACTACGACTTTTATCAGCACCTGATCAAAGGTGACGATGACGATGCACAAGCCCACCGCCGTTTCTACGACGAATACAACGCCGTGCTGGACATGCCCGCCGAGTTCTACCTGGACACGATCCGCATTGTGTTCCAGGAGCACCGTCTGCCCAAAGGCCAATGGCACGTGCATGGCGAACAAGTCCGCCCCCAGGATATCGATGGCGTGGCCTTGTTTACTATTGAAGGCGAATTGGACGATATTTCCGGCCAGGGCCAGACTCATTCGGCTCAGGGGCTATGTTCGAAAATCGCGCCTGAACTCAAGCAACAATTCACCGCGCCCAACTGTGGTCATTACGGGATTTTCTCCGGAAGCCGCTGGCGCACGCTGATCTGTCCTAAAATCAGGGACTTCATCCGTCAGCACAACTGATATTTGGCTAAGGCCGTTTCTGACGGGGCCAGACGGCCCCGTTTTTGCATTCATGTCCAACACCTTAATACGGCGCATTGACGCCCTGCTCCCTCAAACCCAGTGCACCCGCTGTGGTTACGATGCCTGTTTGCCCTATGCCCAAGCCATTGCGCTTGAAGGCGAGGCGATCAACCGCTGCCCGCCCGGCGGCCAGGAAGGCGTGCAGGCCCTGGCCGAGCTGCTGGGTCGTGAAGCCCTGCCCCTGGACCCTTCCTGTGGGGAATTCACCGGCCCCAGCCGCGCAGTCATTATTGAAGAGCACTGCATTGGTTGCACGCTCTGTATTCAGGCCTGTCCGGTGGACGCCATTATCGGTGCCAACAAATTGATGCACACCGTACTGGCTGACCGCTGTACCGGCTGTGAGCTATGTGTGCCGCCCTGTCCAGTAGACTGCATCAGCATGATCCCTACGGATGAATGGAGCAGCGAACAGGCCATACAGGCTCGCCTGGACACGGAACGACGCCGCGACCGCCTGCTGGCCCGACACCAGGAAAGCTCGGATCTGGCTGCCCGTACGCTAGCTAATAAACCCGTCCTGGCCAACTCGGCCGATCAGGCCGATAAACGAGAGGCCTCCATTGCCTCTGCTCTGGCCCGCGCCCGTGCGCGACGCGCCGGCAAGACTGCAAGCGAAACTACGCCATGAACGCTGCCAAGCGCCACGAGATTTTCAGCCGTTTTCAGGCCGCCAACCCCAAGCCCACCACCGAACTGGAATACGCCGACACCTTTCAACTGCTGATTGCGGTGATTCTGTCGGCCCAGGCTACTGATCGCTCCGTGAACCTGGCTACTGCCCGCTTTTTTCCCGAACACGGCACACCGCAAGGGATTCTGGCTATGGGTGAAGAAGGGCTGCGTGAAGCCATCAAGACCATTGGCCTGTACAAGACCAAAGCCGCCAACGTCATCAAGACCTGTCGGATTTTGCTGGAGCAGCATCAAGGCCAGGTTCCCTGTGACCGCGCAGCACTAGAGGCTCTTCCTGGCGTAGGACGCAAAACCGCCAACGTGGTCTTGAATACCGCTTTTGGCCTGCCCACCATTGCCGTGGATACCCATATTTTTCGCGTTGCCAACCGCACCGGCATTGCGCCAGGAAAAAACGTGGTCGAAGTGGAAAAGAAGCTGGAAAAAGTGATTCCCAAGCCTTTTTTACTGGACGCCCACCACTGGCTGATTTTGCATGGCCGCTACATTTGCGTGGCCCGCAAACCCAAATGTCCCCAGTGTGGTATCTCGGACTTGTGTGACTTCAAGCCGAAAACCGTTAACACTTAAGTAACACATGCCTGGTTTAACAACATTTGTTTACCAAACAGTGCATTAAACCGATCTCTCCTATGACAAACCCGCATGGTTTTGCTTCGTTGGCGCTTCCATACTGAAACACATGAAGAACCCTGCCTAAAGTTCGCTGGTGATGGAATCACCACAATCAGCGGCGAAGGACACGTAACGGAATCCTGAGCCGACCAGCCAACGTACAGGCCCATATTGACGCCTTACGACAAGGAGCATTCTCATGACACGGGCTGCCCTGGATATTGAGAATCTGTACGCCTGCCAACGAGAGTTTCCGCTCTTGCGCGGATTGAGTTTGCAGGTTGCTGCGGGCGAGATCTGCACCGTACTGAGCCGAAGTCGGGCCGGCCGCAGCGCCATGTTACGCGCCATCGCGGGATTAACCGATAGCCGCCGAGGCTCCATCCGTATTCAAGGCACCGAAACCATACACCTGAGCCAACACCAGTTGGCAGATCTGGGAGTGGGCTACAGCCCTTACGAACAGAGCATCTTCACCGGTCTGAGCTGTGAGGAAAACCTCTTGCTACCGCCCGCTATAGGGACTGCCCTGGGTGGTGGAATGTCACTGGTGCAGATCTATGAGCTGCTACCCAGCCTGGAGCAACGTCGCCACCATATGGCCACCCATCTGTCTACCGGCGAACAAAAAATACTGGCCATTGCGCGCTTGCTGCGCACAGGTGTGAATCTACTGCTGCTGGACAAGGTGTCCGAGGGACTGGCTCCGGTACAGGCCCAGGCACTTGGCAAGCTGATCTGCACCTTACGCCACGAAGGCTACACCATTGTGCTGGCCGAGCAATGCCCACAGTTCTCGGCGGAATTCAGCGATCAGTTTCATGTCTTGGAACAAGGGCAAATTATCGAGCGATTCAGCCGCAGCGAATTAAGCCATAAGTACGACGCCCTGCACGCACTCCTGGGGGTGTGAGCCCATCATCCGAGCTCTCTCACGCCCGCCTTTCTCTTTTCCAGCTCGTTACCAGGTGATGCAAAAAACACACATAGGGGTGAATTTGGCCCCGTATGAATTCTACTTACTTGATCTACAACAAGGTCAGGCGGTCAACTACCCCTGAAGCTTGCTTTGGATCAAATCTGCAAACCCAGCCCTCATTCACTCTGTAGGCTTTACACCCCCCCTACGGAGTCATTATGAAAGCCCGCCACTTGTTTCCCGGTCTGCACCTGTCCTTGCTCGCGGTAGGACTGGCCGCTGTTTTGTACGCGCCTCAAGGCCAAACACACGAAGCGGGTGATTTCTTGCTCAAAGGTGGCGTGACCTGGGTATCCCCAAAATCCAATAACGGCTCTGTGGCTGACGGCACCGTCAAGCTGGACGTAGGCAATAATGCCCGCCCCAGCTTCTCGCTGACCTATATGGCCACCCGCAATATTGGTATTGAACTGCTGGGCGCTTTCCCCTTCCAGCACAATATTGACAGCAATCTGGGCCGTATCGGCAAAACCAAGCACTTGCCCCCAACCCTGAGCCTGCAATACCACTTCCTGCCTGACAGCGACTTCCAGCCCTATGTGGGCGTGGGCGTGAACTACACCATGTTCTTTGACACCGAATCGCGCGGTGCGCTGGCGGGCTCCGACCTGAAACTGAAAAACAGCTGGGGTTTTGCAGCCCAGGTCGGTGTGGATTACAAGCTGGACAAGAACTGGTTCCTGAACGCCGATGTACGCTACATCAGCATCCGTCCAGACGTGAAACTGAACGGTCAGTCCATTGGTAAGGCCAAGCTGGACCCCGTGGTTGCCACCATCGGGGTCGGCTACCGCTTCTAAGCGCTGGCTTCTTCCTGCTCGCGCTTGCCCTGCCCCAAGCCCAGATAGCTTTCTATCACTCGGGGATTATGAGCCAGGTCAGACGCGGGCCCTTGCAGCACCACATCGCCCGTCTCCAGTACATAACCGTAGTCAGCCACTTGCAAAGCGGCACGAGCATTTTGCTCGACCAGCAAGATGGCCACGCCGGTACTGCGCAGTCGGGCGATGATCATGAAGATCTCCCGCACCACACGCGGCGCCAGGCCCAGGCTGGGTTCATCCAGCATCAGCACTTTGGGTTGCGCCATCAAGGCACGGCCTACGGCCAGCATCTGCCGCTCCCCGCCTGACAAAGTCCCTGCCAGCTGAGTACGGCGCTCTTTCAAACGTGGAAACAAGGTGTAAACCTTGTCCATGGTGTCGCGCCAGCCGGGATGACGGGCACGATACAGGCGAAAGCCGCCCAGCAGAAGATTGTCCTCGACGGTCATGCTGCCAAACAGCTCGCGGCGTTCCGGCACCAGGGAAATGCCAGCCGCCACGCGACGCTCCACTTCCCAATGACTGATCTCCTGCCCTTCGTACTGCACCGAGCCTGTGCTACGGCCCACGCTGGGCAAAGAGCCCATCATGGAATTGAGCAAGGTGGACTTACCTGCACCATTGGCGCCGATCACCGTCACAATGCTGCCTGCCCGAACGTCCAGACTGGCTCCCGTCACGGCCGTGACTTTGCCGTACTGAGCCGCCAGATTGTCTACTTTCAGGATAATGTCTTTCGATTGTGCCGAACTCATAGCGCTGCTCCTGCCGAGGCGGGCTCATTGACCTGATCCAGATCCAGGTCGTCATCAATACCACCCAGGTAGGCTTCCAGCACCGCTGGATTTTCCTGAATTTCCTTGGGCAAACCTTCGGCCAGCTTGGTGCCAAAATCCATGACAACCAGCTTGTCCGTCAAATTCATGACAAAGTCCATGTCATGCTCAACCAGCAAAATGCTCATGCCTTCGCTACGCAGCTGATCCAGCACTTTGGCCAATTCCTGCTTTTCCTTGTAGCGCAAGCCAGCAGCCGGCTCGTCCAGCAGCAAGAGCAGCGGATCGGAAGCCAGAGCACGGGCAATTTCCAAAATACGCTGTTGGCCCAGGGCCAGATTGCCCGCCTCTTCGTACAGGTAATCACCCAGGCCCACGCGCTGCAGCTGAACAGCCGCTTCGTGCAAAAGCTCGGCTTCGCTACGGCGCTCAGTATGCAGAACGGCGGACACCACACCGACATTGCGACGCAAGTGAGCGCCCAATGCCACGTTTTCCAGAACCGTCATGGTAGGCAGCAGTTGCACGTGCTGGAAGGTACGGCCTACGCCCAGACGAGAAATCTCGCGTGCAGGCTTGCCATCAATCAGCTGCCCCAGGAAGCTGACCTGACCGCTGGTGGCCGACAGCACGCCGGTAATCAGGTTAAAGGTTGTGCTCTTGCCCGCGCCGTTAGGACCGATCAGGCCCATGATCTGACCCGCATTCAAGGTGAAGCTGATGTCATTCACGGCGACCAGACCACCGAACTCCTTGCGGATCTTGTTCACTTCCAGAACCAGCGAGCCGGCCTGGGGACGCTCACGCTGAGGCAGAGCCTCGGCTTGCGGAGGAGCCGCCTGATTGCGCTTCTGCGCACCGAAAACCTGTTCCCAAGCCTTGTGCAAAATGGGCCACAGACCGTCGCGAGCGTATTGCAGAATCAGCACCATCAAAATACCGAAAACGATCAGCTCGAAGTTGATGTCGGTATTGAGCAGCTTGGGCAGCCAGTTCTGCAATTGATCTTTCAGGCTCAGCACGAGAGCCGAACCCAAAACAGCACCCCAAACACTGCCTGCCCCGCCCAGCACAGCCATGAACAAGTATTCAATACCGTAGTTCAAGCCGAAAGGACTGGGTGATACCGCGCGCTGGTAGTGCGCATAGAGCCAACCGGATACGCAAGCCAGCAAGGCAGCGTAAACGAACACAATGACCTTGTAATTGGCCATGTTCACGCCAAAGGATTCGGCCATGCCGCTGCCATGCTTCAGAGCACGAATGGCACGTCCGGGACGGGAGTTCAGCAGGTTGCGCGTACCCCACATCGCCAGCAAGGCGAACGCCCAGATCAGGTAGTAAATATCCCGGCCCGAGGACAGGGAAATACCGAAGAACTCCAAAGGAGCAATACCGGAAATACCGTCGTACTGACCCAGGAACTCCAGGTTGCCGAACAGGTAGTACAAGGCCAGCCCCCAAGCCAAGGTACACAAGGGCAGGAAGTGGCCGGACAAGCGCAGTGTGATCGCCCCCAGAATGTAGGCCACCATCATGGTGATAGCCATGCCAATCAGCAGATTGAACCAGGGCGACCAACCCAGACGAGCCGTCAGATAGGCCGTGGTGTAGGCACCCAGACCCACAAACGCGGCCTGACCAAACGAAGTCAAACCACCCACGCCGGTCAACAGCACCAGGCCCAGAACAACCAGGCTGGTCAAGCCAATATAGTTAAGCTGGGTAATCCAGAATTCGGGCGTTGCGCCCAACTGCGGCAAAACCAACAGAACCGCAATAAACAGTAGCGTCAGCAAGTGTCTCATGTGATTTACTCCTCATCATCCACGTGCTTGCTACCGAAGGAGCGCCACAACAACACCGGTATCACCATGGTAAATACAATAACTTCTTTGTAGGCACTAGCCCAGAAAGAGGAAAACGCCTCCAGAACACCCAGGAACAAAGCGCCCAACAAGGTGACGGGGTAACTGATCAAACCGCCAAAAATCGCCGCCACAAAACCTTTAAGACCGATCAAAAAGCCGGTGTCGTAGTAAATGGTCGTCACAGGAGCGATCAGCATGCCGGACAAGGCACCAATAGCTGCAGCCAGCGTGAAAGTCAGAGAGCCGGACATATTGGTGCTGATACCCACCAGACGGGCACCACGACGGTTCACCGCCGTTGCACGCAGAGCGCGACCATACAGGGTCTTACCGAAAAAGCCCCACAAGGCCAGAATCAGCAACACGCAAGCGCCCATCACAAAAAAGGTTTGGGCCGACCAGCTTACTGCGCCCAGGGACACTTCGCCTTCCATGAAAGGAGGCGTGCGCCAGCCTTCCGGACCGAAGAACACCAGACCCAAACCGGTCAGCGCAAAGTGCACGGCTACCGAAGTAATCAGCAGCACCAGCACGCTGGCTTCGGCAATCGGCTGGTACACCAGGCGATACACCATGGGACCCAGCGGGATCACAACCGCCAGCGAGAACAATACGGCCACCCACAAGGGCAACTGCGAGCTGACAATGGCAGGGGCAGCAAAGTAAACCGCGACAGGAATCACGATATTGACCAGAAACTTGCGTGGCATGCCTGTCAGGCTGCGACTGCGCAAGGCAGAGAGCAACTCCAGCAAGAACACCAGCGCACCGGCGATCAATAACAAAATAACGGTTCCCGGCATGCGGCCATTGACCACGAAAGCCAAGGTCAAGGCGCCAAAGGTGACGAACTCACCTTGTGGAATAAAGATGACGCGGGTAACCAGGAAAACCAGAACCAGGGCGAGCCCGAGCAAAGCATAGATGGCGCCATTCAATATGCCATCCTGCAACAAAATCAAAGCGATGGTGGTATCCATGTCGGACAACATCCTGTACAACAAAAAGGGCAAAGGGCTTACGGCAAACGCAGGCCTGTAGCGGGAACGGGCGCCAGGATCCTCAGGCACCCGCCTTGGAAAAAACCGGCTTGGGAGCCGGTTTTTGCCTGTCAGATATTACAGATCAGGCTGATACGTCCATTTACCGTCGACCACTTTCACAATCACGTGGGCCCGCTTATCCAGACCGGCATGATCTGTTGCAGACATATTGAACACGCCTTGGGAAGCGGCCAGTTCCTTGGTTTGCTCCAGAGCATCACGCAAGGCTGCGCGGAACTCGGGGGTACCTGGCTTTGCACCAGATTTCAGGGCCTCTGGAATGGCTTCGGTCACGAGCAGACCGGCATCCCACATATGCCCACCAAAGGTGTTGATGGAGCCAGCACCATATTTGGCTTCGTATTTTTCCTTGTACTCCATAGCCGTCTTTTTCACCGTGCTGCTGTCAGGCAGTTGTTCGGCGACCAGCAAAGGACCGGCTGGCAAGATCATATCGTTACAGTCTTTGCCACACACACGCAGCACGTCGCTGTTGGCGGCACCGTGTGTCTGGTAAATGATGCCTGCAAAGCCACGGCCTTTCAGTTCACGCTGAGGCAAGGCAACCGGAGTGCCGGAACCGGCGATCAAAATGGCGTCGGGTTTGGTGCCCAGCAGCTTGAGAACCTGACCGGTCACACTGGTATCGTTGCGGCCATAGCGCTCGGCACCCAGCACTTTAATGCCCTTGGCTTGAGCCGCTTCAGTAATCACGTTCAGCCAGCCATCACCGTAGGCGTCGTTGTAACCAATAAAGCCCAGGGTTTTGACGTTTTGCTTGACCATGGCCTCTGCCAAGGCACCGGCCATCAACTGGTCATTCTGGGGAGTTTTGAAGACCCAGGTACGAGCGCCTTCGACAGGCTCAACAATCTTGGCGTTGGCAGCCACGCTGATCATGGGAGTCTTGGTTTCACCAGCAACGTCCACCATCGCCAGGGAGCCGGGAGTCACGGACGTACCGATCACCACGTCCACTTTGTCGTCCGTAATCAGCTTGCGCATATTGCGTACGGCCACCGTGGTATCGGTGGCATCGTCCAGAACGATGTACTCGATTTTCTGGCCGGCCACCTCAGTAGGCAACAGGCTGACGGTATTGCGTTCAGGAATGCCCAGCGAGGCCGCCGGTCCTGTCGCTGCCACCGTCACACCCACTTTGATCTGCGCAGACACGGCGACGGGCAGACTCAAAGCCAGGGCTGCAGCCAATGTCGTCAGACGACCAGTAGTAATGCAGTTCATCCTTTTCTCCCAATATTTGTTCGTTGTTGTGGACCGATTTCACGGTCAAAAAATCGTAATACAGATAATCACCAGCAGATACCAGAAACGTATCAAGTCACACGAATTTCAGATATTGGTGTTTACCTTAAATATTAAAAGTTTAAATAGTGCACTAACTAAAGTGATAGCTCACTAAGTAAGTGCCCTGTACCGCTATTTTCTTGACTGGGCAGTCAGGACAGGCTGCACTTTGGAACCCTCTGTTCCAAACGCACTCTAATTGTCGATTACTATGTAGGACTGCGCCTCTTGTAGGCATTGATCTGTTTTTCATAAGGCAGCACACGTGGAAAAAGTACGTAAAACCGAAGCCGAGTGGCGCGCCCAACTCAGCCCCGAAGAATTCTATGTCACGCGTCAGAAAGGGACGGAACGTGCCTTTACCGGCCGTTACTGGGACACCACCACGCCCGGCATTTACCGCTGTGTTGGCTGCGGCACGCCCCTGTTTGCTTCTGACACCAAGTTTGATGCCGGTTGCGGCTGGCCCAGCTACTTCACTCCCCTGAACCCGGACAATGTGCGCGAGGAACTGGATACCAGCCACGGCATGCGGCGCACCGAAGTGCTGTGCAATGTCTGCGATGCTCATTTGGGCCACGTCTTTGAAGACGGCCCCCCACCCACTGGGCTACGATATTGCATTAACTCCCTGTCCATGACCTTTGAACCTGACGCATGAAGAAGCTTTTATTTGATCTGTTCCCGCTCGTTCTGTTTTTTCTGGCGTTTCGTTTCTCCGACATCTATGTCGCAACCGGCGTGGCCATGGCCGCCTCGGTATTGCAGATACTCTGGTTAAAACTCACCAGCAAGGCAATCGAGACCTCGCACTGGATCAATCTGGCCGTCATTGTGGTCTTTGGCGGTGCCACCTTGTTTTTCCACAACGATGTCTTCATCCGCTGGAAACCGACCGTGCTGTATTGGATCTTTGCGCTGGTGCTGCTGGGCGGACGCTATCTGATGCATCGCAACCTGATGCAAAAATTCATGGGCACCCATCTGGTATTGCCCGGCCATGTTTGGGACAAATTAAACCTGGTCTGGGCCAGCTTCTTTGTCGCCATGGGCCTGGTGAATTTGTACGTTGCCTTCTCGGGCCACTTTACCGAGTCCCAATGGGTCAACTTCAAAGCCTTTGGTCTGCTGGGTTTGATGCTGGTGTTTGTCGTTGCCCAATCCTTGTGGCTGGGCCGCTACCTGCAAGACTCGTCCGACAACTCCACTCCCCCAAAATCTTGATTTCACCATGACAGACGCACTCGCTTCCCTGATTCACGAACGGCTCCAGGCTCTGGAACCCTCTGAACTGGACATCATTAATGAATCCCATCTGCATGCCGGCCACGCCGGTGCTCAAGGGGGCGCAAGCCACTTTCGGGTGATCATCGCCTCGAAACAATTTGATGGAATTTCAACACTGGCACGACACAGACTTGTGTATGATCGCGTCCACGATCTAATGCCTTTCCCGATTCACGCATTGGCTATTCAAGCCAAAACTACTGCTTAAGGATGCTCATGAAACGTATTGCCGCATTTGCCTTGACCTGCGCTATGGCTGCTCCGGTCTATGCACAGACGATTGCCACCGTAAATGGCAAAAACCTCACGCAAAAAGACCTGGATCAGTTCGTCGCCGTTCTGGTCGAGCAAGGCGCCAAGGACTCGCCCGAGCTGCGTGAGCAAGTCAAACAGGAAATGGTCAACCGTCTGGCCGTGGTGCAAGCCGCTGAAAAAGCCGGTATCGACAAGACCAACCAGGTTCAACAAGAGCTGGAACTGGCTCGCCAGAGCATTCTGGTCCGTGCCTTGATGGCCGATTACCTGAAAAAGAACCCTGTTACCGAAGCCGATCTGACCAAGGAATACAACACCATCAAGGCGATGGAAGAAGGTCAGCAGGAATACAAGGTGCGCCACATCCTGGTCAAGGACGAAGCGGCTGCCAAAGACCTGTTGGCAAAGATCAAGTCCAAGAAAGTCAGCTTTGCGGATGCCGCCAAGAAAGACTCCATCGACACCGGTAGCGGCCAGCAAGGCGGCGATCTGGGCTGGGCGCCTAGCTCCACCTACGTACCGGAGTTCGCTCAGGCGGTAGAGAAAATGAAAAAAGGCGAACTGAGCGCAGCACCTGTGCAGTCCCAGTTTGGCTGGCACATCATTCAGGTAGACGATGCTCGTCCTGTGACCTTCCCGGCCATGGCTGAAGTCAAGCCTCAACTGGAAGAGATGATGCGTCAGCGCAAGCTGGCCGAGTACCAGCAGAAAATCCTGAAAGAAGCCAACATCAAGTAACGGCTTTGACGGCCGCTTTGTCTTTCCGATAAAACGGCTGGCAGGAAAACAAATATGGCGCCCTTGAGGCGCCATATTTATTGCTCATGAAGTCGGATCATGCCTCTTTCGGAACCAAGGCCAAGGATAACCCCTCGGTCAATTCACCTCGGGCTTGAAACAAGAGGTAAAGCGCCAGCAACTCTACGCTTGTTCTCCCGCAGACATAACAGGAATAAGACTCTGCTGGACCGCTGGCTTCAGACAAGAGCACTCCGCTCCTCATGCTCGCCAGACACTGACCTTCATACACCAGCGCCTTACTCACCCGCCAATAAAGCCAGAAACTGGGCTTCGTCCAAAATAGTCACGCCTAATTCTTGTGCCTTGGTCAGCTTGGAACCGGCCTCAGCTCCCGCTAGCACATAGGCGGTCTTTTTGGAGACTGAGCCACTGGCCTTACCGCCCGCCTCTAATACGCGGCGCGTAGCCTCGTCACGGCTCATGCTGGGCAAGGTTCCCGTGATGACAACCGTTTTGCCCGCCAGCGGCAGATTAGCGCTATTGGCACGGGCTTGTGCCTGTTGAGGTGTCACCCCAGCGGCCAGCAAATCATCCAGGGCTTCACGATTATGAGGTTCCTGAAAAAAGTGCCGTACGGAAGCCGCGACAACCGGGCCCACTTCGTTAACTTGCAGCAGCGCCTCTTCATCAGCCTGCTCCAAGGCCTGCAAGGAGCCAAAATGCTGTGCCAAATCGCGTGCCGTAGTCTCGCCAACATGGCGGATACCCAAGGCATAGATCAGACGATTCAAGGCTGGCTCACGCACCTTGTTGATCGCCTCGATCAGGTTCTCGGCGGACTTGCGTCCCATCCGCTCCAGCAGCACCAACTTCTCTACCTTCAGCTTGAAAATATCGGCCAAGGTATGGACCAGTCCGGTTTCCACCAACTGGTCCACCAGCTTTTCACCCAGACCTTCAATATCCAGGGCTTTACGGCTGGCCGCGTGAATCAGCGTTTGCTTGCGCTGGGCGGGGCAAATCAAGCCACCGGTACAGCGCCAGGCGGACTCACCGTCCAGACGCTCCAGCGCCGAATGACACGCCGGGCACTCCTTGACCATCTCGAAGGGCATACTGCCTTCGGGGCGCTGCTCTAGCACCACGGCAACAACTTCCGGAATCACATCCCCGGCACGACGAACAACCACGGTATCGCCTGCGCGCACATCTTTGCGACGTACCTCGTCTTCGTTATGCAGCGTGGCATTGGTCACTGTAACGCCACCCACAAAGACCGGTTTCAAACGTGCGACTGGCGTGACAACACCGGTGCGACCCACTTGAAACTCGATGTTCTCCACACGCGTTATTTCTTCCTGCGCGGGGAATTTGTGAGCGACAGCAAAGCGTGGCGCACGTGCCACATAGCCCAGGACACGCTGCGCGGCCAAAGAATTGACTTTGTACACCACACCGTCAATTTCAAAGGGCAAACCGGTACGGCGCTCTTGCGTCTCGGTATAAAAATCCAGCAGGCCCTGCACGCCCTTGACGACTTTGCGGTCGCGGCTCAAGGGCATACCCAGGCTTTCCAGCCAGTCCATCATGCCCGATTGGGTATCACGGGGCAGCGCATCGCCTACGGGTTCGGCAAACAAGGCATGTTGCGGCTGAGTCACGGCAGGCATAGGGCTGACTTCCCCCCAGCCATAGGCAAAAAAGCGCAAAGGCCGTTTAGCAGTGATTTTCGGATCCAACTGGCGCAAGCTGCCTGCGGCCGCATTACGCGGATTCACAAATACTTTTTCGCCACGCTTGGTCTGGTTCTCGTTCAGGCGCTCAAAGTCCGCCCGATTCATCAAGACCTCGCCCCGCACCTCCAGCACGGCGGGCAATTGCGCCGCATCGCCGCGCAAGCGCAGAGGAATGGATTTAATGGTGCGAATATTGCTGGTGACGTCCTCACCCGTGGTGCCATCACCGCGAGTCGATGCTTGTACCAACAGACCTTGTTCATAACGCAGGCTGATCGCCAAGCCGTCAAACTTGTATTCGGCCAGATAATCTACCCGGCGGTCTAAACCCACCACACCGGCCTCGACCAAGGTATCGGCGACGCGCTTGTCAAAAGCCTGCACCTCCGCATCATCAAAGGCATTACCCAAAGACAACATGGGAACGGCATGCTCAACAGTGTCAAAGCCGTCCAAAGGTGCTGCGCCCACGCGTTGCGTAGGAGAGTCCGGGGTAATCCATTCCGGGTGCTCGGCTTCCAGCGCCAGCAGCTCGTTCATCAATGCGTCGTATTGCGCGTCCGAAATGCTGGGTGCATCCTGAACGTAATAGGCCCAGTTATGCTGGGCCAGTTCTTCATGTAACTGCTGTACTCGCTTCAAACTCACGAAAAAATCCTGCCTGTACGTTCCTGGCCTGCCGTAAAGCCAGCTTGCTCCAGGCGTTCGTACAGATTGCTTAGTTGCTCATCAATGTTTTGATCGGTGCTCTCGGGCAAGGGGCGACCTTGGTCATCCAACACCACGCCGTCCAGACGGCTGGCCAGATCACGGGCCACCGTTGCCATACGGCTAAAGGCATGATCGTCCGCCGGGCTGTTGGGCAAGTCCAGCAACAGGTCAATACGCTCAATGCTGGCCGACTGAATATCCCTGGGTTGGGCGCCGTCGAACATGGCGGTAAAACGGGGCTGGCCCGAATCGGCCAGCCAGGCCAGTTGCTGACCAAAGGGTAAAAAACCGGCGTCCTTGACCATCTGAATCACGGAAGAAGCCGGCATAGGGCCGGGCAAACGCACCGACACCCCCACCAACGCGTCCAGATCGGCGCAGGTATTGTCCAGGGCAGTTGCACGACGCAACACATCGTCCTGTTCAGGACCTTCTACCGAGCCATCAAATTGTTGCGCCAACGCTTGCGCGGCCATCCAGACCTGCGACCACTCAATGGCTGACAAGGGACCGCTGCGATTGGCCAGCAAAACGGCAATTTGCATGCTGGCGTAGGACTCGCCCGAACGCAAACGAGCACGATGACCGCCCCCTTCGCACTCGGCAAAGTAACGCACGGGCTTGGCACCCGTACGCGAGATGGACTGCAAGGCCTGAGCCAAATCCTGGGCGTCCACTGGCTGGCTGAAACTGATGTCAATGACGGCCTCGGTGGTGCAATCGGCCTCAGCGGCATCGTGCTCGCTGCCAGCAGCCGCAGCATCCCCGCCACGCGTCATGCTGGGCTCGCGACGTTCCAGCTCGGTGAGCTGGCTCATCAAAGGATCCGTATCCCCATCCGGGAATTGGCTTTGCATCTGCTGGCGCACTCGGCGGTCTTGCCACCAGTTAAAGACCACCACGAGCAAGATGAGCAAAATGCCCAATAAAATCAGTGCGATTTGCAAATCACTCATTGTCAGTTCCGTCGAATCAACACTAGCGGATTAAAAAAAACAGGCTTACACACTGCTCATTTGCATGGCAGCGTCTACGTCCACTGCCACAATTCGGGACACACCTTGCTCTTGCATGGTGACACCGATCAGTTGTTTAGCCATCTGCATGGCAATTTTATTGTGAGAAATAAACAAAAACTGGGTTTGTTCACTCATGCTGGCCACCAGATTGGCATAGCGTTCGGTATTTGCATCATCCAATGGCGCATCCACCTCGTCCAGCAAACAAAAGGGGGCAGGATTCAGTTTGAAAAAGGCAAAAACCAACGCTGTCGCGGTCAAGGCCTTTTCACCACCAGAGAGCAAATGAATCGTGCTATTGCGTTTACCTGGTGGTTGAGCCATGACTTGCACCCCGGCTTCCAGCACTTCATCGCCCACCATCGTCAGTTTAGCCTCTCCACCACCAAATAGCCTTGGGAAAAGCTCACCAAAGTGCTGATTAACGATGTTGAATGTTTCCATGAGCAACTGGCGCGTCTCGCGGTCAATCTTGCGAATTGCATCTTCCAGGGTCTCGATGGCATCACTCAAATCCTTATGCTGGGCATCCAGATAAGTCTTGCGTTCTTGCGCTGTAGTCAGCTCTTCAAGGGCCGCCAGGTTCACCGGACCCAAGCCTTCAATCTGGCGCGAGATACGCTGCACTTCAGACTGCAACCAACCCACGCGCTGCCATTCCGGTGTCTTTTCCTGTAACAAGCTCCACAGTTCGGAACGGTTTACCTTTCTGCTGTCCAACTGTTCAGCAAACTGTTCGACCGCCAGACGCGACGCTTGTTCCTGCAACTGCAATTCAGTGACTTGCTCGCGCAAAGGTCCCAGATTCTTTTCATGCTCGGCACGGGCCTGTTCATGCTCGCGCAATTGGGCTGCCAGTGTATCGAGCTGGATTTTTGCCAAGCGTACTGCTTCCTCGCGTTCGGCACGCAATTCCAGCGCATCCTGCAAACCGGCTTGTGCGGCCGAGGCATCCAGATCCAGCAGTTCGCCTTGCAAACCTTCCAACTGGCCGGCAGCGCGTTGTGCCTGCTCCTGCGCCAAGGCCAGATTGCGCTCCAGTTCGGCCATACGTTGCACTAAGGCACGTTCGGCAAACTGGGCATCGTGCACAGCACGTTCGCGCTCGTGGACTGTGCGCCGAGCCTGCTCAGCCTGCTCGGCGCCCTTCTCGCCTTCCATCTGCGCTTCGGCAAATACCCCCTGATGCTCGGCCAACTCTTCGTCCAGCGTTTCAAAACGGGCCTCGAACTCCTCGCGGTTCGCTTGCAGCTCTTCGCGCTGCACCGCCAGTTCTTCCAGTTCCTCGTTGATACGACCACCGCGCTCTTGCGATTGCTGCGCTTGCTGAGCCAGCTTGGAGTGTTCCAATTGCACATCGTGCATACGAGCGGTCAGCTCGCCCACGCGGGCTCGGGCCGGAACCAGACCATTACGCACTTGCTGCAAGGCCATTTCGGCCTGGGTGCTGGTATGGCCCAGCTCGTCCACAATCAATTGAGCGCCACGCAGCTCTCGCTCGAGATGCGCAATTTCCTGCTGACGAGCCAGCATCCCGGCTTGCTCGGAGTCCGGTGCATAAAAGCGAATGCTGTGCTTATCCACCAAATGACCGTCACGCACCACAATGGCCATTTGATCCGTCAACTGCTCGCGCAAGCTTAAAGCCTGCTTCAAGTCCTGGCAGACATAAACCTGGTGCAACCAGTTATCCAGCAAGCTACGCAAACCACCTTCCTGCTGTCGCAGCACCGAGGTCAGCAAGGGCAAATCCAGCGCGGGCTTGGCAGGCGCCCCCGCTTCGGGCAACTGGTAAAAACTTAAACGAGCAGGTGGCGCATCGCTGGCGAACGCAGCCGCCATATCCAGGCGACGCAGCTCCAAAGCCGTCATGCGCTCACGCAGCACGGCTTCCAGCGCGGTTTCCCAGCCCTTCTCCACGTCCAGGCTTTGCCAAAGACGTTTCATGCTCTCCAGCCCGTGCTTGGCCAGCCAGGGTTCCAGAGTCCCCTTGCGGGCCACGTCTTCCTGCAAACGGCTCAAGGCCAGATGACGCGCTTCCAGACGGGCCATGTCCTGCCCGCCTTGCACAGCTTGTTCCTGCGCTTCTTTGCGCTCTTGTTCCAATCGAGGAAGCTGGGCTTCCAGATGCTGCATATGCTCCTGAGCTTGCTGCAACTGATTTTGCAGCATATTCAGATCGCCTTGCAGACGTTCCAGATTGTCCGGGTCCGGGGCATTGAGTTCGCGCAGTTCCTGCTTCAAGCGCTCCTGACGCTGCTCCACGCCTTGAATCTGGCGGTCAGCATCGCGCTGCGATTGTGCCGCCAAGGCCAAATTCTGCTCCAGACGCGCCAAAGCCATGCGCATTTCGTCCCGACGCTGGGCCTGTTCGCGTACACGCCGCTCCAGATCGGGCAAGGCTCCTTGCGCCTCTTCTAGCTGAATCTGTAACTCCTCCAGCTTTACCGCCGCTTCTTCACGCTGCTGTTCGCTGTTTTCCAGCTCCTGCTGACAATGTTCTTGTTGCTCGACCCAGTCGTGCTGTTGTTGCTCCAGTTGCTCGCGACGCTGCGCCATGCGGCTGCGCGAATCGAGCACGTGGCGGATTTCCGCCTCCAGGCTAGACACTTGGGAGCCGGCCTCATACAACTGGCTTTGCGCTTGATGCAAAGCGTCCCCGGCCTGCAAATGCGCCTGTCGCTGTGATTCCAACGCAGACTCGGTATGCCGCAAGCCGGCAATGGATTCCTCCAGTTTGGTCTGAGCTTGCTCAATCGCCAGGAAACGGGCTTTCTGATCGCCCTGTGCATTGGACTCTTTCAACAGCCACAGCAGGTTTTGCTTGAGTTCACCGTCTTGCTGCAAATCCCGATACTGGCGCGCCACTTCGGCCTGTGCCTGCAATTTCTCCAGTTGCGCATCCAGTTCTCTTTGGATGTCTTCTACCCGCAGCAGGTTTTCGCGGGTGTCGCGCAGGCGACTCTCGGTTTCGCGACGACGTTCCTTGTAGCGCGACACGCCCGCCGCCTCTTCCAGAAATACGCGCAGCTCTTCGGGCTTGGCTTCAATCAGGCGGTTAATCATGCCCTGCCCGATGATGGCGTAACCACGCGCCCCCAGGCCCGTACCTAAAAAGATGTCGTGAATGTCACGCCGACGAACGGCCTGATTGTTCAGAAAGTAGCTGCTTGTCCCGTCCCGACTCAGGACACGCCGTACCGAGATCTCGGCATAGGTGCTCCACTGGCCTGAGGCCCGCCCTTCGGAATTATCAAAAACCAGTTCAACCGACGCACGGCCAGCCGGTTTACGTTGCGATGAACCGTTGAAAATAACGTCCTGCATGGACTCACCACGCAACTCGGAGGCTTTGCTCTCGCCCAGCACCCAACGCACCGCATCGATGATGTTCGATTTCCCACAGCCATTGGGCCCGACAACACCCACCAACTGACTGGGAGTTGGGATGGAGGTCGGGTCCACAAAAGATTTGAAACCAGCGAGTTTGATCTGGGTTAGACGCACAGGGTAGAAGTCAGCTCAGAAAAGACCAATTTGAACAGGCACACGGCGCCATTTTGATCTGCCTGGCACCGCGAGTCGTATGATACCGCAGCACCTGCCACCCACCGCAAAGACAGCTAAAAAACAAATGAAAACCACGGCTCGGCTGCTGAAATAGTAAGGCAGCCCCCATCGCCCGCCGTCAAGCCCTGTTTACCCTGCGTGGCAAGCGGGGCAATAGTGTCGAGCAGACCATTTACAATAGTGCTTTGGCAGTGCCCGCCCGTCCCGAAAATCCAAGCAGACAAACACATGCAATGAATTTCTGATACCACTGCCACCGCAGTCCCTGTTATTCTTGCTCCCCATCTCTGTTCGTAAATTTCGCACCGGCACAGGTTTTTCAGGAGAACCGTGGTGAGCAGCCCCCGGCCAGCTCGTCCTGCCTGATACCTGGCCTAGATTCGTGCTTTGCAGCCACCATACTGTTTTCAAAAAGCACACGCATTCGGAATGTATTTTGAATAAAGGTTTTTATCTGGTCATGGCCGCGCAGGCATTGTCATCAGTTGCTGACAATGCCTTGCTGATTGCCGCTATCGCCCTGATCGCAGATTTGCACGGACCTATCTGGATGGTCCCGATGATGAAATGGTGGTTTGCGCTGTCCTACGTCCTGTTGGCGGCGTTTGTAGGTGCTTTTGCCGACTCGTATCCCAAGGGTCGAGTCATGTTCGCCACCAACGCCATCAAGCTGATTGGCTGTATGTTGATGTTCTGCCACCAGTACTTTGGCATGAACGACTCCCAGCAGTTGGTTCTGGTCTTTATCTCCTACACCCTGGTTGGTATCGGTGCTGCCGCCTACTCCCCCGCCAAATACGGCATCGTCACGGAAATGCTCAAGCCCGAATTGCTCGTCAAGGGCAATAGCTGGATTGAAGGGCTAACCGTTCTGTCCATCATCGGCGGCACGGTGTTGGGCGGTATCCTGATCAACCCATCGATCGCTAGCGCGCTGGCCGAACACCCTCTGATTGCACCGTTGGCCCAGACGCGTGCCGAAGTCGCTATCTTGCTGATTTCCTTTATTTATCTGTCTGCAGCACTGTGCAATCTGCTGATTCCCCGCACCAATATCGACTACCCACCTCAACAAAAAAATCCCATCTTGCTGCTCAAGGAGTTTCGTTCCTACGTGTGCATTTTGTGGCAGGACAAGCTGGGCCAAATCTCACTGGCCGTCACTACCTTGTTCTGGGGTGCCGGTGCCACCTTGCAATTCATTGTGATCGAATGGGGCGCCCAGCATCTGGGCTACCGTTTGGATCAGGCCTCGGTGCTGATGGGAGTAGCAGCCTTGGGGACGGTTTTTGGCGCTGTCTTTGCCGCTCGCGTTCCCTTGAAGAAATCCCTGGCCGTTCTGCCGGTGGGCGTGGCCATGGGCTTTGTGGTTTTGCTCATGCCGTTGGTCCACGAAAAATGGGCGGTCTATACCCTGCTGATGGGTATTGGGGGCTTATCCGGCTTTTTCGTCGTCCCCATGAACGCCCTGCTACAACATCGCGGCCACGTCATGTTGTCGGCCGGTCACTCCATTGCCGTCCAGAACTTCAATGAACAACTGAATATTCTGTTCATGCTGGCGCTGTACAGCCTGTTGCTGTGGCTGCGTTTACCCATCAACTACATCATTGTGTTCTTTGGCCTGATGGTGGCATCCTTGATGACGGTATTCATCATCTGGAAAAATGCCAATCTGCGCGCCCATCCCGAGTTGGAAGCCTGCATCGGACAAGAAGGACATGGGCAGGCATTGACGGCCAAGTAAGCAAAAGCGCCCCAAAGGGGCGCTTTTGATCGGGGGCGCCGAGCCTTGGGGCGGCCCGGCGATAAAACATACCCCCACGCTGCGCCTGTGGCTTGCTGCCCCCCAAGGGGGCGCTTTTTATCTTGGGGCGGCCCGGCGATAAAACATACCCCCACGCTGCGCCTGCGGCTTGCTGCCCCCCAAGGGGGCGCTTTTTATCTTGGGGCGGCCCGGCGATAAAAATACCCAAAGGACCTGTATCAGGGCTGGTTTTGCAATTCGCGCAGCAAAGACAAATCCCGCCAGGCATTGGCTTTGTGCTGCGGGCGCAACAAGAGCGAGGCCGGATGGTATGTCACCACCAAAGGCAGGCTGCGCCCCTGAGCATCGGTATACGTTAAAGCCTGACCCCGCAAGGTTTCCAGATCCTCATCACGACCACTTAGTGCCACCGCCGCCAAATGGCCGACGGCCAACAAACGACGTGGCTGTACCAAGCGAATTTGCGCGTCCAGAAAAGCCCGGCATGCAGCCAGCTCTTCCTGTGTGGGGGGACGATTACCCAGGGGGCGGCACTTCACCAGATGCGTTTTATAAACCGAGGCATTGGGAATCGCGCTATTGAGCATGGCTTGCAAGAGCAGACCCGCCTTGCCATCAAAAGGCTTGGCGCTACGATCATCGCTCGTGCCCGGTGCTTCGCCAATAATCATCCAGTCCGGCTCGGACAAGAGCTCTGAACCAAACACTACTTGAGCTCGCCCCGTGTGCAAACCACATTCCTGACAAGCCTGTACTTGCTCCAGCAAACTGGCCATATCCTGCGCTTTTTCAGGCTGAATCAGCACGGCAGGCCGCTGCACCACTTCCTCGACAGGAGCTGCCGCTACCGGTCTGGCACCGGATTTACGCAAGACAGCCAGTGCCTGATCTCGGGCCGACATGGCATCCGTAGCCGCTGCGGGGGCTGAGGGGGACGGACTGCCCGCATCATTAAGATGCCGCTCTACCGGCTGAGCCGTCTGCATCGCTGCTGCGGCCTCTTGCGCAGGGGCGGCCACAGGGGCGGACTGCCCACCAGGCTGCGCCTGGGGCAGACGCGCCAAAAAAGCACGCTCCAGCCCCAACTCCAAAAGCCAGGTGCGCTGCAAAGGGGAGATAGGCTGAAAATCGATCATGCCCCTGCCTTGCTGGCCAAGCTCAGGCTCATCAAGACCGCGTCTTCACGCCGTCCATCGCTAAGCGGATAGTAGTTTTTACGTAAACCATCCGCCTTGAAACCATACTTCTGATATAAGCCGATAGCCGGCGCATTCGAGGCTCGCACCTCCAGAACCACGCGCTCGAGCTGCTGCTGACGGGCCCATTCCAGGCCATCGTCCAGCAATTGCCAGGCCAGACCGCGGCGCTGCTGCTCGGGGGACACCCCAATCAGCAGAAGTTCAATCATATCGGGGGCTTGCAACCAAATAGCATAGCCTTGAACCTGCCCTTGCTTGTGAATGATTCGGGAGCAATACGCACTATTGCCCAAAGCATCCGTGAAATTGCCTGCCGTCCAAGGGTGAGTTTCCACGCAGCGTTCAATATCCAGCACAGCAGATACATGGCCTGCCTGCATGGCTTCAATTTGCAAAGGTTGATCCAGAGCGGCCGGGTTTCCACCCAAGCCCTGTTCACGTTCCTGAATGGTGTAGGCAACTTTCTCGCGCACATACAATGGCATGGCCAGGTCTGGGGAGACACCGCGTCCTTCGTCCAGATCATGCAAGGCCAAATGCGCCACACTGGCACCGGTTGCACGCCACGGCTGGCCCACTTCCCAGCCCTGAGCCAGAACGGCTGGGGCCAGATCAGGAAACTGCTCCAGAGCGTCACCAAGGACACAAATGGGCTGTTGCTGAGCAATCAACCCTTCCGCTTGCAAACGGACAATCCAGGTAGTGACCTGGGCGGCATCGAGCAAGACCGGACTTTGCAGCACGGACCAGGAACCCTTGGCCGTCCAACTGTACACAGCGGCATACACCTCTTGCATGCGCGCATCCTGTGCCACCACATAAGCCGTCCCCTCGATGGGCGTGCCGCAAGCGGCAGCCGCCAACAAGGACGAGACCGGCAGTACCGGCAAGCCCAAGGCAAAAGCCATACCCTGAGCCACGCCACAGGCCACGCGCAGCCCGGTAAATCCACCTGGGCCTTGCCCGAACGCAATCGCGGTCAAGGCGTGTCTATCTACCCCCGCCTGCTCCAGCAGTTGCTCGGCCATGGGCAAAAGGCGTTCGGCGTGGTCGCCGCTCCCCTCGTGACTCAGCTCCACAAGCGAAATACCCGCCTGTGTGCGAGATAACAAGGTCAGTTCACAGAGATTGGAGGAAGTCTCCAAGGCAAGAATATGTGCATCCATCGCGCTATTTTAGTTTAAGCAGCCTCAAAATAGGCAGCTCCCTGGGATCGGACAAGGACAAAACACTCCACAGCGCAACTCAGAGCGCATTTCTTCTCTGGCCGCTCTTTTTTTTGACTTGGCTCAAACCGACCAATCAGATTATTTGCCACCATACAATCGTCTTCTAAATCACCCTAAACCTGCTGCAAGGCGCATAAATAGTACAAAACACTTAATGTGTAATATTTTTCTACACCCCCCTATACGCGCTTTCTGATGCCTGTTACATTTTCGCTATGAATACGCCGACACCCCCCCTCACCCGCAAAATCCTTGTCGTTGACGACGATCCCCGGCTGCGCGATTTGCTGCGCCGCTACCTGTCTGAACAAGGATTCAACGTCTTCGTTGCCGAAGACGGTAAAGAAATGGCCAAACTCTGGCAACGTGAGCATTTCGATCTGCTGGTACTGGATCTGATGCTGCCAGGCGAGGATGGCCTATCCATCTGTCGCCGGCTGCGCGGCGGTCACGACAATACCCCCATCATCATGCTTACCGCCAAGGCCGAAGAAATCGACCGTATCGTGGGCCTGGAAATGGGTGCCGATGACTACCTCATCAAACCTTTCAACCCCCGCGAACTGCTGGCCCGTGTCAACGCTATCTTGCGACGCCGTGGTACCGAGGAACACCCCGGCGCACCTAGTCAGGAAAATGAATCGATTGAGTTCGGTCCTTATGTGCTGAACCTGTCCACTCGAACACTGACACGCAATAACGAAGTTGTCCCCATCACAACGGGCGAGTTCTCCGTGCTGAAAGTGTTTGCCCGTCACCCCAAGATCCCCTTGTCGCGCGACAAACTGATGGAATTGGCGCGTGGCCGTGAATACGAAGCCTTTGACCGCAGTTTGGACGTCCAGATTTCGCGTCTGCGCAAGCTGATCGAACCCAATGCTTCCAAGCCCGTGTTTATTCAAACGGTCTGGGGCCTGGGCTACGTTTTTGTTCCAGACGGCGGTAACTGACCTTGTCTTCCGGTCAGCAAGACGGGCGGCCCGCCGTGGCCGCCCAACGCCGAGCAACAAAAAACTCAAGTATCCGGCTGGGTTTATTCAGCCGGTCTTTTTTATTGCTCGCAGCGTTAATGCTCGTCAGCCTGGGTGCCTGGCTGCAAGTATTCTTCAGTATGGAAGAAGGCCCACGCGCAGCCCAAATGGCGCAACGCGTGGCGTCCATTGTCAGCATCACCCGATCGGCTCTGGTGTACGCACCCCCGGCGGTACGACCTGCCCTGTTGCTGGATCTGGCCACCAAGGAAAGTCTGCGCGTGCAACCACGCGAGAACACGGACGAGCTTGAACCCCTGCCGCGCTCCAACTACTGGCAGCATGTCTCTACCGAAGTGCGTGGCGCATTAGGCAGCCAGACCTTGATCATGTGGTCGGTCAACAGCGTGCCGGGTATCTGGGTTTCGTTTGATATCAATGACGATCAGTATTGGCTGGTCTTTGATCGCGAACAATTAAGTCTGACCGCCGGAGTGGAATGGCTGGGCTGGGGCGCTACCGCCTTGCTGCTGGCCCTGATCGGTGCCGCTGTCAGTGTGCGCTTTGTGAACCGGCCTTTGGCCCAACTGGCCAAAGTGGCCCAGCAGTTGGCTCGTGGTGAAACACCCAGCACCCTGCCTGAAAAAGGCCCGGTTGAAATCCGTGACATGAATATCGCCTTTAACCGCATGGCCCGAGATATCCGCCAAACAGAGGCGGATCGAGAGATCATGCTGGCCGGTATTTCGCACGATTTGCGCACACCACTGGCCCGCATGCGTCTGGAAATTGAATTAAGTCAGGTATCGGACGAGACTCGTGCCGCCATTGACGAGGACTTGGCTCAGATTGACCACAGTATTGGTCAATTGATGGAATATGCCCGTCCTGCTGCGGCTGTGCCCGAGCATGGCATTGATGTGTCCGCCGTGCTCAATGATGTCTACGAGCGTGAGCGCACGCATACCGAATCGCTGGGTGGCATTTTGACGGCCTCCGTCGAACCCAATCTGTATGCCCGCATCAGCGCACACGATTTGAAGCGTATCGTCTCTAACCTGATCGAAAATGCCCGCCGCTATGGACGCAGTCCCGAAGATGATCGGGCACGCATCGAGCTGTCGGCGCATCAACATGGCAATATTTTGATCATCGCCGTCAAGGATCAGGGAGCCGGTATTGCAAAAAGCGACATCCAGCGCCTGCTGCGCCCCTTCTCGCGCGGTGTCTCTGCCCGCACAGGTGTCAGTGGTGCAGGTTTGGGACTGGCGATTGTGGAACGTTTGCTAGGACAGGTCGGAGGGCACTTTGAACTGGTCAGTGCTCCGTCCGAAGGCTTGACCGCTCGCATTCAATTGCCACGTATCCGTGCCAGTCGCAATGCGCCTGGAACCCAGGCCGATAAGGACAGCAAAACTTCCTGAGCTGAATAAGACTTGGGCAGGGATTTTCCCTGCCCAAGGCTAGTCTCAGACCAAAACCACTCAGGCGCGATACAGCAAGGCCACCGAGGTGACCGCAATCCCTTCCTGGCGCCCCACAAAGCCAATCGCCTCGTTTGTCTTGCCCTTGATGTTCACACTGCCAGGTTCCAATTTCAGATCGGCCTCGATATTGGCCACCATCGCCGGGGCATGTGGTGCGATCTTGGGTTTTTGCGCATGAATCGTGGCATCCACATTCCCAACCAACCAACCCGCAGCGCGCACCTGCTCATAAGCATGACGCAACAAGACACGGCTATCAGCGCCCTTGTATTGAGGGTCTGTATCGGGAAAGTGGCGACCAATATCGCCCAGGCCTGCCGCCCCCAAAATCGCATCGGTAATGGCATGCAGCAAGGCATCGGCATCCGAATGCCCCATCAAGCCATGCGTATGCGGGATGGTGACGCCGCCCAAGATCAAAGGCCGGCCTTCGCACAGCACATGTACATCAAAACCTTGTCCTACGCGAATTGGCATGCTCATAACCACTTCTCCATCAATTCAAAATCTTCAGGCCAGGTGACTTTAAAATTCCGCGCCGACCCCAATATTAATAAGGGTTGGCTGCCCGCCAATTCCATGGCGCTAGCTTCATCCGTCACCACAAAACCCTGTTCTTTAGCCGCTTGTAAGGCCCCACGTAAGGCACGGGCGGGAAACAACTGGGGAGTCTGCGCCAGCCAGAGTCCTTCTCTGTCCACCGTTTCCAACACCCCCACTGGCTCCGCAGGCGTTGCGCGCTTGACAGTATCAGGCACGGGCAAGGCCAACAAGCCACCACGTTGCGCCTGCAAGCAGGCATCAATCAAACGTGCCAGGGCCTGCTTGGGCAAACCCGGGCGAGCGGCATCGTGAACCAGAACCCAGGCCTGCTCGTCCTTATCCAGGCTCTGCACAGTATTGAGCACCGTTTCAGCCCGCGTGTCACCACCACAGGGCAGGCAAACCGTACGCGGCAAGCCGTCCAGTGCCGCCGTCGCCCAGGTATCACCGGGGGCCACGGCCACCCGCACCTGGCTGATGCGCTCATCGGCCAGCAAAGCCTGTACCGAACGGCGCAACATGGGCTGCCCGCCCAGCAAACGATATTGCTTGGGCACGCCTTGCGTCTTCGTGGCAGAATCCAGGGCGCGCGAGCCAATACCGGCGGCTGGAACAATTGCAATCAAGGTAGTCTTCATAGGTGGGTGATTTTATAATGACAATCCTGATGGAAACCGAAAAACAGCACTCCCTGTCCCTGCCCAGCACTCAAGATGTGCTGGCCGCCTTACGCCCCGGTCAACGCTACTCGCAGCCCATGCCTCCTGGCTCGGGCGATGCCTGCCTGATTGCCGACCTGGCCCGCCAGCATAAAGCGCCTATTCTGGTACTGTGTGCCGATCCCTTGACCGCCCAAAGGCTGGCCGAGGAAATCCTGTTGTTTGGACCCGCCCTGCGCGTGCGCCAGTTGCCGGACTGGGAAACGTTGCCCTATGACAGCTTCTCTCCCCACCAGGATCTGATCTCCGAGCGTTTGCGCACCTTGCATGCCCTGACCATGCACGAGGTTGATGTGCTGACGGTTCCCGTCACCACCGCCCTGTATCGTCTGGCACCGCCTTCTTTTCTGGCCGCCTACACCTTTTCCTTCCGCCAGGGCGATGAGCTGGACGAGGCGCAATTGCGCGCCCAGTTGATGCTGGCCAATTACACCCACATGACACAGGTCAGCGCTCCGGGCGAATTCAGTATTCGCGGTGGCCTGATTGACCTGTTCCCTATGGGTTCGGTGCTGCCCTACCGTCTGGACCTGTTCGACAACGAGATCGAAAGCATACGCAGCTTTGATATCGATACCCAGCGCAGCCTGTATCCGGTCAAGGAAATCCAGCTCTTGCCCGGTCGTGAATTCCCTATGGACGAAGAGGCGCGCACGCAATTCCGGGCGCGTTTTCGCGAGTTTTTTGAAGGCGATCCTTCACGCGCCCTGCCCTATAAAGATGTAGGCAATGGCATTGCCTTTGCGGGCATCGAATACTATCTGCCGCTCTTCTTTGAAAAGACCGCCACCTTGATGGACTATGTGCCAGCAGGCAGCCTGGTCATCACGCACGGGGACGCGCCAAACGCGATTGGCCGCTTCCAAAGCGATACCCATAGCCGTTTTTCCTTCCTGAAAAACGACCGTGAGCGCCCGATTTTGCCTCCAGAAAGCCTGTTTCTGTCTGATGAGCAGTTTTTCAACGGCATCAAACCTTTTAGTCGCCTCAGTCTGAACACGCAAGCTGACGATCAGCCCATTGCCCACCCAGACTTCGAGGCTTTACCCCTTGTCGCAGTCAACCGACGCGACAAGGATCCGTTGGCTCAATTGCGGCAAGAGGTGTTAGACCCAAAGAACCGGACGGTGCTGTGCGCTGATTCGGCGGGCCGTCGGGAAACCTTGCTACAAATGCTGCGTGACCACGATCTGTCGCCCGCAGCCGACTGTCAGAGTCTGACCGATTTTCTGGAGTCGGACGCCGCTTTTGCCCTAATCGTCGCCCCCCTGTCGCGTGGCTTTGCGCTGGTGCACGACAGTCTGAGTCTGCTGACCGAAAATGACCTTTACCCCTCCCAGACACGCACACAAAGCAGCCGCCGCCGCAACGAGCGCAGCAGCGATGTGGAAGCAATGGTGCGGGATCTGTCGGAACTGCGCGAGGGCGACCCCGTGGTTCACGCCGAGCACGGGATTGGTCGCTACTGCGGTCTGAAAGAAATGGACCTGGGCGAAGGCCCGGTCGAGTTTCTGCATCTGGAATATGCCAAGGGCAGCACCTTATATGTGCCTGTGGCGCAGTTGCACGTCATTGCCCGCTACAGCGGTGCCGACCCCGAGCATGCGCCTTTGCACCAACTGGGTTCTGGCCAATGGGATAAAGCCCGCCGCCGTGCAGCCAAGCAAGCACGTGACAGCGCGGCTGAACTGCTGGCTCTGTACGCCCAGCGCGCTGCTCGTGAAGGCTTTCAGTTCAAGCTGCCTCTGAATGATTATCAGGCCTTTTCCGAGGGTTTCGGCTTTGAGGAAACACCGGATCAGGCCGCTGCTATTGAGGCAGTCGTAAACGACATGACCTCCGGCCAGCCTATGGACCGCCTCGTTTGTGGGGATGTGGGCTTTGGTAAAACCGAAGTCGCCCTGCGTGCCGCTTTCCTGGCCGTGGCCAATGGCAAACAAGTGGCCTTGTTGTGCCCAACCACCCTGCTGGCCGAGCAACACACACAAACATTTTCAGATCGTTTCGCCGACTGGCCTATCCGTGTTGCCGAGCTGTCTCGCTTCCGCTCGACCAAAGAAACCCAAGCCGCCATTGCGGGCCTGCGCGACGGCAGCGTCGATATTGTGATTGGCACGCACAAGATCCTATCCTCGGACGTACGCTTCAAACAATTGGGCCTGGTTATCATCGATGAGGAACACCGCTTTGGTGTGCGCCAAAAAGAGGCCCTAAAGCAGTTGCGGGCCGAAGTCGATATCCTGACCCTGACCGCCACCCCTATCCCCCGTACCTTGGGCATGTCTCTGGAGGGTATACGGGACTTCTCCGTGATTGCCACGGCGCCGCAAAAACGTCTGGCGATCAAAACCTTTGTACGTCGTGAAGATGGCAGCACCATACGCGAGGCCCTGCTGCGCGAATTAAAACGCGGTGGCCAGGTCTACTTCCTGCACAACGAAGTTGAAACCATCCACAACCGCCGCGCCCGTCTGGAAGAGCTGGTGCCTGAGGCCAGTATTGCCGTGGCTCATGGTCAAATGCCCGAGCGCGAGCTGGAAGCCGTCATGAAGGGCTTTTACCAGAAGCGCTACAACGTGCTGCTGTGCACCACGATTATTGAAACCGGCATTGACGTGCCAACCGCCAACACCATCGTCATCCACCGCGCGGATCGCTTAGGTCTGGCTCAATTACACCAGTTACGTGGGCGCGTCGGCCGCTCTCACCACCAGGCATACGCCTATCTGCTGACCCCCGGCGAAGATGCCATCACCAGCAATGCGAAAAAACGCCTGGAAGCTATTCAAGCCATGGAAGAGCTGGGCGCAGGCTTTTTCCTGGCCATGCACGATCTCGAAATTCGGGGTGCCGGTGAAGTACTGGGCGAGTCCCAATCCGGAGACATTCAGGAAGTAGGCTATTCCATGTATGCAGATATGCTCAACACCGCCGTCAAAGCCCTGAAAGCCGGTGAAGAGCCTGACTTGGATTCGCCCTTTGCCTTGCAGTGCGAAGTGAACCTGCACACGTCCGCCCTGCTGCCGGCCAACTACTGCCCGGATGTGAATGCCCGTTTGGGGCACTACAAGGCCCTGTCACACGCTCGTACAGAAGACGATCTGATCCATATCCATGAGGAACTGATCGACCGCTATGGCTTGCTGCCAGAGGCGGGCGAGAACCTGCTGGCGGTGCATCGCTTGCGCATCAAGGCCGAACCATTAGGGATTGTGAAAATCGATGCCAGCGAAGCCCAGGCAACAATTCAGTTTTCTTCCAAACCCAATGTAGACGCAGTCAGCATTATCGAGCTGGTGCAAAAGAACAAGCAGGTGCGCCTGGCTGGACCGGACAAGCTGAAGATTGAAATTACCAAGGGCGAGGAAATCAAGAACCGCATCCAGGCCGTACGTAATGTGCTGAACAGTTTGCGCAAAGAGAAATAAGCCTTAACAACAAGGCTGGACATAAAAAGAGCGCTGCCACTGACAGCGCTCTTTTTTCGACGGTAAAGTCTGACTACTTGAGTGTTGACTCTAGCCAATGAGGCGTTCTGAATACGGATCGAACCATTGCACTGTTTGCTTGGCAACAAACCGAATTCCGGGCTCAAGAAAAGCGCCCCACACTATAAGGAAATAGCCGGATCGACGCATCGTTCCATTGCCCCTCTTTCTGCCTGGCCTGGTTCTCAGGTAGTTTGCTGCGCTGCGTTTAGCTTTACTTTGCATCGCCAGACTACGCTGGCGATCCACCACCATCAAACATCCAGGCGGAACCAGTTCAGTACGGCATCCAGTGGAGAGTGATTCAACGCAAAGCTGGCTTGCTCCTGCACCACCGGTTTGGCACGGTAGGCCACCGAGTACTTGGCCTTGGACATCATGGGCAGGTCATTGGCCCCGTCGCCTATCGCAATACATTGTTCCGGACCAGCGCCCAGTTCCACAGCCAGTTCCTGCAAGAAGCGAGCTTTGGCCTGACCATCCACGATTGCGCCCAGCACCTTGCCGGTCAGCGTGCCGTCCACCACTTCCAAGGTATTGGAGTGGGCGTAGCTCAAGCTGAAACGGTCTTTCATACGTTCGGTAAAGAAGGTGAAGCCACCCGAGACCAACAAGGTTTTCACGCCATGAGCATGAGCCGTCGCAATCAAGCGTTCTGCGCCCAGATTGGGTTGCAAACGCTCTTCATAGACACGAGTCAGATCACTGACAGGCACACCTTCCAGAAACGCAACACGGCGATTCAGGCTTTCGGAGAAATCCTTGATCTCGCCGCGCATGGCTGCTTCGGTAATCGTGGCAACCTGCTCTTTACGGCCAGCCATATCGGCAATCTCATCAATACACTCGATATTGATCAGCGTGGAATCCATGTCCATTGCCAGCACACGCATTTCTTTCAGGCGGTCAATCTGCTCCAAAAAGGCAAAGTCCATCGCGCCGGTCTTGCACAAGGTTTGCACGTGGGCACGTTGCGTGGCGTCAGCACCCAACAGGCGTACGGCGGTAGGCCCCAGCTCCTGCACTCCATCGGCCTGCACCACTGCGGCAATTTTTTCGATGATGGCGCTATCTAGGCGCGGCCCTTGAAGAATGAGATGAGACATCAGATCGTCCACAAAGCAAAAAATACAGCACAGCCATTGTGCCAAAAGACGATTATTGTAGCCTGCCACGGGCCCTGCACACCGCAAGCTGTACACGACGATGTCAGTTTCCAGCCTGAACCCATCCTGCTACGATAAACGCTATCGCGAAATGACGAGGACGCCTTTCATGTACATCTGGCCCAACAATACTTTGCTGGATCTGCTTCACATCGAGCAACCCATCGTTCAAGCCCCTATGGCAGGTGCCCAAGACAGCGAACTGGCTATTGCCGTTGCTCGCGCGGGCGGTCTGGGATCTCTGGCCTGCGCCATGCTCAGCCCAGAACAGATTCGGGAACAAGTGGGTTTGTTCCGGCAAGCTGTCTCGGCCCCTATCAACCTGAACTTCTTTTGTCACGACGACCTGCGCCTGGAGCCAGAGGCCCTGCAAGAGTGGCGGCTGCGATTAATCCCCTATTACCAGGAATACGGCCTGGATCCGAATCAGGAACTGCCCAAAGCAGCACGCGCACCGTTCTCCAACCCACATGCTGAATTGGTTGAGGAATTAAAACCTGAAGTCGTCAGTTTTCACTTTGGTCTGCCCTCCCCCGAGCTGCTTGAACGCGTGAAAAAGGTCGGCACTCTGGTCATGTCCAGTGCGACTTCCACGGCCGAAGCGGTCTGGCTGCAAGAGCACGGTGCCGACATCGTCATCGCCCAAGGCCTGGAAGCCGGTGGCCACCGTGGCATGTTCCTGGACGATAAGGTGCATACACAAGTAGGCACCCTGTCTTTGGTTCCCCAAATTGCTGATGCTGTCAGCATCCCTGTGATTGCTGCCGGAGGTATTGCCGATGGGCGCGGTATTGCTGCTGCCCTGGCCTTGGGTGCTAGCGCCGCTCAAATTGGTACTGCCTATTTGTTCTGTCCTGAATCCAAGATCACCCCGCTGCATCGCCAAGCCCTGTCCAATAGTCGTTCAGACGGCACAGCGCTGACCAATTTGTTCTCTGGCCGCCCGGCTCGCAGCATCCGCACTCGCCTGATGGATGAAATCGGCCCGTTAAGCACCAGTGCTCCGGTATTCCCCCATGCGGGTTCGGCACTGAGCCCGCTACGTATCGAAGCCGAGAAACAAGGTCGCACTGAATTCAGCTCCCTGTGGAGCGGACAAAGTGCTGCCTTGGGCCGTGCCCTGCCTGCCGAGCAACTGACGCTGGTCCTCGCTCAAGAGGCTCAGGGCGTCTGCAAGCGACTGGGAGTGGCTGGTGCCACCCATGCCCCTTTGGACAAACCTTGATCGATTGTACGGGCAGCTTGTGGCTAGACTGACGAACGAAGCAAGTCTAGCCCAACAGGCCTTCAACAGACAGCTATCGAGCATCCAGGCGGGATAATAATCGGACGACAAGACTTTAGGACTGACGCACTGAAAAAGGCACCAAACAGTTTTTTGACCTTGAGCGGCCAGACATAAAAAAACCTCGCAAACTGATTTGCGAGGTTTTTTTATTCAATAGCACCACTACTCAAACTTGCCCTTGGGGTGTCGCATCAAATAGCGATACACAAAACCGGGATACGCCATTACCAAGAACAACGCAAAGGTAATGGTGTAGAACACCCAAGTCTGTTTGAACGGATTACCGATGCTTGCTTCAAAAGCAAAGCCGAACGCACCCACAATCCCGTAAAACGCACAGACTTCCAAAAGGCGAGAAAAAAAGCCTTTGGACACTTTCTGATGGCGCGAGCGCCAAACCGGAAAGTAAAACATGGCTCCTACCAATACCAGACCCAGAAGCAGCTTACCCAACAGAACGGGCAAGGAGTTCAGGCCAGAGCTGGAGGCAATCATTGTGTAGATTCCCAAGCCCAACACGGCCAGCACGGCCAGGTACACAAGGCCGACAATCAGTTGCAGCCAGGGCGAGAGACCAGAGCGCTCGCCCGGCAAGGACCAAGGCAAAACCAGCAAGGGCTTTTCCACAAGAAACGGCAAGTTTGCCGTAATCACGGAAAGAACAATCAAGACCCAGATGGAAAGGCTTTGGTCCATAGTGCTACCTACTTAAAACTGCAAGGAAGACTGAATCACGCGGATGCAGGTATCCATCAGGCCACCCGGCAACAAGCCCAGGCCGATAATCAGAACACCATTCACCATCATGACCAGCTTGGTCATCAAGCCTGTTGCCACAGGATGCGCTTCACCTTCGGGTTCGTCGAAGTAAACGACCTTGACAACACGCAGGTAATAGAAAGCACCGATCAAGGACATGATCACGGCAAACACGGCCAGCCAGACATAGCCCGCCCCCACCACGGCTTGCAGAACACTCAGCTTGGCGGCAAAGCCGGACAGCGGAGGAATACCAGCCAGGGAGAACATGGACAGCAGCCAGACCAGAGCCAAGCCAGGGTTGCGACGGTTCAGACCTTTCAGGTCGCTGATGTTTTCACATTCAAAACCGCGACGGCTCAAGATCAGAATCAGGCCGAAGGTGCTCAGTGTGGTCAGAACGTAGATCACCACGTAGAACAACGAAGCGCCGTAGGCTTGAGAGTGAGTCTCGCCATTGAACACGCCAGCCAGCAAGCCCAGGAAAATGAAACCCATGTGCGAGATGGTCGAATACGCAAGCATACGCTTGAGATTCTTTTGCATGATCGCCGTCAGGTTACCCAGAGCCAGCGACAGCACAGCCATGATCAGCAACATAGGCTGCCAGTCCACGGCAATACCGTGCAAGGCTTCAACCAGGAAGCGCATGGTCACGGCAAAAGCAGCCAGTTTGGGAGCAGCACCGATGATCAGGGTGACGGTGGTTGGGGCGCCTTGGTAGACGTCCGGTGTCCACATGTGGAAAGGAGCCGCCGTCAATTTGAAGGCCAGACCAGCCACCACAAACACCACACCAAAGACCAGAGCCAGACGCTCGGCTTGACCGTTGGAGATGACTTCAGCGATGAGCGGGAATTCCAGATGGCCGGTAGCGCCAAAAATCATGGACATACCGTACAGCAAGATACCCGATGCCAAAGCACCCAGCACGAAGTACTTCAGAGCCGCTTCGATGGACTGGCGATGTTCACGACGCAGCGCAACCAGTGCGTACAGCGCAAAGGACATCAGCTCCACACCCAGATAAGCCGTCAACATGCTGTTGGCCGAAATCATGATCATCTGGCCCAGCAGAGCCATCAGAGTCAGGGTGTACAACTCACCACCACGTTCCATCATGTCACGCTGCTCAGCGTATTCACGGCCGTAAATCAGGGTGGCGGCCACGGCTGCACACGAGAGCAGCTTCAGGAAGTGAGCCATCTCGTCCACGACGAACAGGCCACCGAACGAGACGCCGCTAACGCCCTTGGACCACTGCCAGGCCACGCTGGCCGCAACCACGGCAAGCGTCAGCAGGCTGAAAACAAACGTCGAGTGGCGCTGTTTGTGTGTACTGAATGCATCAAAAATCAGCACACACGAAGCCAGAACCAGGAGCAGGATCTCGGGCAAAGCCAGAGAAAAGTTAAAGGTAGTATCCATAGTGATTCGGCCTACAGTTTCGAGATGGAGACGTGTTGCAGCAACGCTTCAACCGAAACGTGCATGACCTCGGTGAACGGCTTGGGATAGACACCCATGCCCAGCACCGCAATCGCCATTACGCCAAGAACGAAGAACTCACGGCCGCTCAGGTCGCTCATGCCGGCAACCTTGTCGTTACCGACAGGGCCAAAAGCCACACGTTTGAGCATCCACAGCGAGTAAGACGCACCTGTAATCAGCGCTGTTGCAGTCAACAGACCAATCCAGAAGTTGTACTCAACCGCACCCATGATGACGGTGAACTCACCGATAAAACCGCTGGTGCCTGGCAAACCGCTGTTGGCCATCGAGAACAGCACAAAGAAGGTGACGAAACGAGGCATGACCTTGACCACACCACCGTAATCGGCAATTTGGCGGCTGTGCAGACGGTCGTACAGAACGCCAATACACAGGAACATGGCGCCAGACACGAAACCGTGCGAGATCATTTGCATGATCGCGCCTTCCATACCCGTGGTGTTGAATACGAAAAAGCCCAGTGTGACAAAACCCATGTGAGCCACAGAGGAGTAAGCCACCAGCTTTTTCATATCGTCCTGAACGATGGCGACTAGACCAATGTAGATCACCGCGACCAGGGACAAGGCAATAATGATTCCGGCCAGACCTTGCGAGGCATCAGGAGCGATGGGCAGGGAAAAGCGCAGGAAACCGTAAGCACCCAGTTTCAACATGATGGCGGCCAGCACCACGGAACCACCGGTAGGTGCTTCCACGTGGGCATCCGGCAACCAGGTGTGGACAGGCCACATAGGCACTTTCACTGCAAACGCCATGAACAGCGCCACAAAGATCAGCACCTGCGTGGTGTAGTCCAGGGGAACTTTGTGCCAGGTCAGGATATCGAAAGTGCCGCCGGACACGTTCCACAGGTAGATGAAAGCAACCAGCGTCAGCAGGGAGCCCATCAGGGTGTAAAGGAAGAACTTGACCGATGCATACACGCGGTTTGGACCACCCCAGATCCCGATGATCAGATACATCGGGATCAGCGTGGCTTCAAAGAACACGTAGAACAGCAAGCCATCCAGAGCGGCAAACACGCCAACCATCAGACCCGACAGGATCAGGAAGGCACCCATGTATTGCGCCACGCGGCTGGTAATCACCTGCCAGCCCGCCAGCACCACGATCACCGTGATGAAAGCGGTCAGCAGAACAAACCACATGGAAATACCGTCCACACCAAGGTGGTAATTCACCTTGAAGGCATCAATCCAGGGGGCCAGCTCGACAAACTGCATGTCGGCTGTACCCGGATTGAAGCCCGTGTACAGAGGAATAGTGACAACAAGACCGGCAATCGAACCCAGCAGAGCCAGCCAGCGGGTGAAGGTGGGACGATCATCACGCCCCAGAGCCAGCACCAACAGGCCAGCGACGATGGGTACGAAAATCGCCAGCGTTAACCAAGGAAGAGTAGAAGACGCCATATCGCTAGCCATTACCGAACCGTCAGTACAAAAAAGGATAAGAGCGCCAGGATCCCGAGGATCATGGCAAAGGCGTAGTGATAGACATAGCCGGACTGGATATGACGGCTGATTGCAGCCACCCAGCCCACTACGCGCGCACTACCGTTGACCACCAGGCCGTCAATCAGACCGCGGTCAGCACCTTTCCAAAGGCCCGTACCCAGGCAGCGAACGCCACGAGACAGCACTTGCTCGTTGAACCAGTCAACGTAGTACTTGTTCTCCAGGATACGGTAGATAAAAGAGCAGTTCTTTTTGATAGCGGCAGGCAAGGCGGGATTGACCAGGTACATGTACCAAGCCACCACCGCACCGGCTACAACCAGCCAGAATGGCACCGTCACAAAACCATGCAAGGCATATGCCATCCAATCAGTCCAGTGGGCAGCCAGGTTTGCCATTGCAGGGTGGTCGGGCAGAACCGTAACAATGCCGTCAAAGTAACCACCGAACAGCAGCGGATCCACAAACCAGATACCAGCGAAAATCGATGGAATGGCCAGCAGAACCAGAGGCAGCGTCACCACCCAGGGCGACTCGTGAGGATCACCACCGTGAGCGTGATGATCATCATGAGCATGCGACTCGTCGTGTTTGACATCACGGAAGCGCTCTTTGCCGTGGAAGACCAGGAAATACAGACGGAAGGAGTACAGCGAGGTAACGAACACACCGATCAGTGTGGCGTAGTAAGCATAGGTCGAACCCCAAATGCCAGCTTCGCCTGCGGCTTCGATGATGTGCTCTTTCGAATAGAAACCCGAGAAGAACGGTGTACCCACCAGCGCCAACGTACCGATCAGGAATGTCAGCCAGGTAATAGGCATGTACTTGCGCAGACCACCCATGTTGCGGATGTCCTGATCATGATGCATGCCGATAATGACCGAACCAGCGCCCAGGAACAGCAAGGCTTTGAAGAAGGCGTGCGTCATCAGGTGGAACACAGCGGCCGAGTAAGCCGAAGCTCCCAGAGCCACCGTCATGTAACCGAGCTGGGACAAGGTGGAGTACGCCACAACGCGTTTGACGTCGTTCTGGATAATACCCAGCAAGCCCAGGAACAAGGCACCGGTTGCACCGATCACGATGATGAAGGACAGCGCGGTTGTCGACTGTTCAAACACAGGCGAGAAACGCGCCACCATGAAGATACCGGCCGTCACCATGGTCGCGGCGTGAATCAGTGCCGAGATAGGGGTAGGACCTTCCATGGAGTCAGGCAACCAGCTGTGCAAAGGAACCTGAGCCGATTTACCCATGGCACCTACAAACAGGGCCAGAGCCGCAACGGTCAGCAATTGCCAGTCGGTACCGGGGAATGTCATGGTGCTCAGTTCCTGAACCTTGGCGAACACGTCGCTGTAGTTCATGGAGCCGGTGTAGGCGTAGAGCAAGCCAATCCCCAGAGCAAAACCGAAGTCACCCACACGGTTGACCAGGAAGGCCTTCATGTTGGCGAAAATCGCGGTCTTGCGCTCGTACCAGAAACCAATCAGCAGGTAGGAGACCAGACCCACTGCTTCCCAACCGAAGAACAGCTGCAACATGTTGTTGGACATGACCAGCATCAGCATCGAGAAGGTAAACAGCGAGATGTAGGAGAAAAAGCGCTGATAACCGGGGTCATCTTTCATGTAGCCAATGGTGTAGATGTGCACCATCAGCGATACGGAAGTGACCACCACCATCATCAGGGCAGTGAGCTTGTCGATCAGAAAACCGATGTCCCACTGAATGCTGCCAATGGTGATCCAGGTGTAGACCGGACCATTGAAGGTCTGGCCGTCCAGAACCTGAAACAGGACCATGACCGAGCCGACAAAAGAAAGCAGCACGCCCGCGATCGTGATCAGGTGAGCGCCTGTCTTGCCGATAAATCGACCCAGAAAGCCGGTACCGAACAAACCGGCTAGCGCCGAGCCCACCAGGGGGGCAAGCGCAATCGTTAAGTAAAGATTTATGGAGTTCATTAGTGTGCTATCCCATCAACCCTTGAGCTGGTCGAGATCTTGGACATTGATCGAATTAAGGTTACGGAACAACAGAACCAGAATTGCAAGACCAATGGCCGCCTCGGCCGCTGCGACCGTCAGGACGAAAAAGACAAACACCTGACCGGCCTCGTTGCCCATCCACGTTGAGAAGGCCACAAAGTTCATGTTGGCCGACAAAAGAATCAGCTCAACAGACATGAGCAGGATAATCAGGTTGCGACGGTTCAGGAAAAAGCCAAACAGGCCGATCGTGAACAGCACAGCGCCCAGGACCAAATAGTGCGCAAGCGTCAGCGTCATCATCATTTGTCTCCTGGCACGACAGCGTCAGCCGAACTGGACACCGACGGCTTTTCGGTTTGAGAAGGAATAGAAACCATGCGCAGACGGTCTTTGGCGCGAACCTTGACCTGTTCGCTGGAGACGGTGCGCTTGACACCTTCACGTTTACGCAGAGTCAGCGCAATGGCCGAGATCATGCCAACCAGCAGCACAATGCCGCCCAGCAACACCGCCAGTACATACTGGGAGTACATCAACTCGCCAATGACGCGGGTGTTGTTGTAGTCCGCAGCCACTGCGGCAGCAGGTGCCGTTGTGAACCACAGCTTGGTCAGCACAAAGCCCATTTCCAGAACCATGATGGCGCCGATCAACAGCCCCATCGGCACATGAGCCTTGAATTTCTTGGCAGCGGATTCCTGACGTACGTCCAGCATCATGATGACGAACAGGAACATCACCATCACCGCGCCCACATAGACCACCACCAGCAAAAGGCCCAGGAACTCGGCCCCCATGGTGATCCACATCATGGCGGCCGTGAAGAACACCAGAATCAAGTGCAATACGGCCGTAACCGGGTTTTTGGCAGCGATCACGCGATACGCGGCCACCACCATCACCAGCGCCAACACATAAAACAGAACAGTAGTAAATAACATGAGTGTAGAGCTCCGGCCTTAGCGATAAGGTGCATCTGCGGCACGACGACGAGCGATCTCGTCTTCGTAGCGATCACCGATAGCCAGCAGCATGTCCTTGGTGTAGTACAAATCGCCGCGTTTTTCGCCGTGGTATTCGTGAATATGCGTTTCCACGATCGAATCGACCGGGCAGCTTTCTTCACAGAAACCACAGAAAATACACTTGGCCAGATCGATGTCATAACGCGTGGTGCGACGGGTGCCGTCCTCACGTTCGGCTGATTCGATCGAGATAGCCATGGCGGGACATACTGCCTCGCACAGTTTGCACGCGATGCAACGCTCTTCGCCGTTTTCGTAGCGACGCAAAGCGTGCAAACCGCGAAAACGTGGCGAAGCGGGCGTGGTTTCAACGGGATAACGCAGCGTCACTTTACGCTTGAAGAAATACTTCCCCGTCAGGCGCATGCCTTTGAGCATCTCGGACAGCATCAGGCTGCCAAAGAAATCTTTGATTGCTTCCATAATCTTGCCCCTTAGCCTTATTGCCAGATGTTCCAGGGCGTCTGCATCCAGATCGCCACAATAACCAGCCAAACACCGGTCAGCGGGATAAATACTTTCCAGCCCAAACGCATGATCTGGTCATAGCGGTAACGTGGGAACGTTGCACGGAACCAGATGAACATGGAGACCACGACAAAGGTCTTCAGACCCAGCCACAGCCACCCCGGAATCCAGGTAAATGGAGCGAACTCGACGATTGGAGTCCAGCCACCCAAGAACATGATGGACGCCAGAGCCGACAAGAAAATCATGTTGGCATATTCGCCCAAGAAGAACAGAGCGAAACCGGTACCGGAGTACTCCACCATAGGACCGGCCACAATTTCCGATTCGCCTTCCACCACGTCAAACGGGTGACGGTTGGTTTCAGCAACGGCGGAAATCACGTAGATCACAAACAGTGGCAGCAGTGGCAGCCAGTTCCAGGACAGGAAGTTCAAGCCCTTGTCCGCAAAGTAACCCTGAGTCTGACCGACCACGATACCCGACAGATTCAGCGTGCCGGACACCAGCAGCACGGTAATCAGGACAAAGCCGATGGCCAGTTCGTAGGACAGCACCTGAGCGGCGGCACGCAGACCACCTAGCAAGGCGTACTTGGAGTTGGATGCCCAACCAGCCACGATCACACCGTACACACCCAGCGAGGTAATCGCCAGAATGTACAACAAACCGGCGTTAACGTCGGCCAGAACCACATCGGGGCTGAAAGGAATCACCGCCCAGGCGGCCAAAGCAGGCATCAGCGTCACTACCGGAGCCAACAGGTACAGAACCTTGTTGGACTTCGCCGGCACGATCAGCTCTTTGGTCAGCAGTTTGAAAACGTCAGCGAAAGGCTGCAGCAAGCCGCGGTAACCAACACGGGTCGGTCCCAGACGAACGTGCATGAAGCCGATCATCTTGCGTTCCCAGTAGGTCAGGTAAGCAACACACAGAATGACGGGCACCGCGATAGCAACAATCTTCAGCAGCGTCCACACCACATACCATGCGTCCGGACCCAGCAGGTCCGAACCGTAGCTATTGATGGCAGAGAGAAATTCCATGTTATGCACGCTCCACTGTCAATTGACCGAATGCGCTACCCAAAGCGGCAGTTTCAGAAAAAGCGGTGGCAACACGCACCGAGTTCAATGCCACGGTGTCATCCAGCTGAGCTGGCAAGCTGACTTCGCCTTGCGAAGAACGAACCTTCACCAGATCGCCGTCGGCCAAACCCAGTTGAGTCAACGTGGCGGCGGCCATGCGAGCCGTAGGGGCGGCCGAAGCAGGTGTTTCCTGCAAAGGAGCCGAACGGCGCACCAGCGCATCGCTGCGGTAGATAGGCACATCACTCACACGCTCCAGACCGCTAGCAGCAGGCAGCACGCTGGCAGCCAGATTGATCTGGTTGGACAGACGCGATTCCACACCGGCAGCCATGACAGAGTCACGCACCGATTCGGAAGTTTCGTCGTCAAAACCATCCAGCTGGAACAGATTGCCCAGTACGCGCAGAACCTTCCAGGCCGGACGGGTATCACCCACAGGAGCAGCAGCGCCCTTGAAGCTTTGTACACGGCCTTCGGCGTTCACAAAGGTACCGGAGGTTTCAGTGAAAGGAGATACCGGCAACATCACATCGGCCCACTGCTCGGCAGCGGAACGATAGGAAGTCAGTGCCACCGAGAAAGTGGCGGACTTCAATGTTTCTACAGCACGTTCGCCCAGATCGCTGTCCAGTGCAGGCTCGACATTTAAAACCAGGTAAGCACGCAGGGTTTGAGCCAGCATTTGCTCGGCGGTCAGACCGCCCTTGCCCGGTACGGCGTTGGCCAGGTAACCACCCACCGTGTTACCACCGGCAGTCAGGAAACCCAGCTTGGCACCGCTAGCCTGTGCAATGGCATTGGCGTTGGCAGCAATCACGCTGGCCTGATCCGAGTTGACCGCCATATTGCCCAGCAAGATGGCCACGCGTTCACCGGACGCCAGGCTGTCAGCAATTTGCTGAGCCTCAGCAGAAACCTGTACACCTTCCAGACCCGCAGGAATGGCGCTGTCTTTGGCTTTGGCAACGGCAACCAGCACTTGAGCCAGGGAATTGGCCAACTGACTGGGGGCCACCGTCATGCGGCCAGCAATCGCATTGAACAATGGATTATCGGCAGCCGAATCAATAAAGGAAACTTGAGCACCGCGTTTGACTGCCTGACGCAGACGCTGAGCCATCAAGGGGTGATCTTTGCGCAGGAAGGAACCCACGACCAGAACGCGATCCAGCTCGTTCAAGGCCGTCAGGGGCATACCCAACCAAGGCACACCGGCCAGAGCGCCGTCCAGACGGGCATCGGTCTGACGCAGACGGAAGTCCACGTTTTCGGTACCCAGCGCACGACCCAGACGAGCCAGCAAAGCCAGTTCTTCGGTTGTGGAGGTAGCCGAACCAATACAGCCCAATTGATCTGCACCAAACTTCTCGCGTACGGCATTCATGCCGGCAACGATGGTTTGCATGGCATCGTTCCAGGAGGCTTCACGCCACTGGCCATCATCACCACGCACCATGGGGCGAGTCAGACGATCTTCGGTGTACAGGCCTTCGTAGGAGAAACGGTCACGGTCGCTGATCCAGCACTCGTTGACTTCGTCGTTCTCGAAAGGTACGACGCGCAACACCTTGTCCATCTTGGCTTGCAGTACCAGGTTGGCACCCACGCTGTCGTGCGGGCTAACGCTGCGACGACGGGCCAATTCCCAGGTACGGGCATTGAAACGGAAAGGTTTGGACAACAAGGCACCCACGGGACAAACGTCAATCATGTTGCCCGACAACTCGGACTCGACTGCGCGACCCACAAAGGTGGTGATTTCGGCGTGTTCGCCACGGTTGAGCATACCAACCTCTTGGACACCGGCGATTTCTTCACCGGTACGCACACAGCGGGTGCAGTGAATGCAACGCTGCATGGCTTCGGTCGAGATCAGTGGGCCCATGGATTTGGCGGCCACGACGCGCTTTTCTTCCTTGTAGCGCGACTCGGAGCCACCGTAACCCACGGCCAGATCCTGCAGCTGACACTCACCGCCCTGGTCACACACGGGGCAATCCAAAGGGTGGTTGATCAGCAGAAATTCCATGACGCTCTTTTGAGCAGCCACAGCTTTTTCCGAACGAGTACGCACAACCATGCCGTTGGTGACGGGAGTGGCGCAAGCAGGCAAAGGCTTGGGCGCTTTTTCCACGTCCACCAAACACATGCGGCAGTTGGCGGCAATACTCAGTTTTTTGTGATAACAGAAGTGCGGCACGTAGACCCCGGCGTCATGGGCAGCCTGAATGACCATGCTGCCTTCCGGGGCGTCAACTTTAATGCCATCGATGGTGAGTTCTACCATTACGTTGTCCTGGCCTACAAATATTGAGGCACCACACAGCCTTTATGCTCGATGTGGTGTGCGAACTCGTCGCGGAAATGCTTAACGAAACTGCGCACCGGCATGGCCGCAGCATCACCCAGGGCGCAAATGGTGCGGCCCATGATGTTGTGTGCGATGTCGTCGAGCATGTCCAGATCTTCCGGACGACCTTGACCGTTCTCGATACGATGCACCATACGCCACAACCAGCCTGTGCCTTCCCGGCACGGCGTACACTGGCCGCAGCTTTCGTGATAGTAAAAATAAGACAGGCGCAGCAGGGACTTGACCATGCAGCGCGTCTCGTCCATCACAATGACAGCGCCCGAACCCAGCATGGAACCCGCCTTGGCAATGGAGTCATAGTCCAGGTTGGTGGCCATCATGATGTCAGCGGGCAAAACGGGCGAGCTGGAACCACCGGGGATCACCGCTTTCAGTTTGCGACCGTCACGCATGCCACCGGCCAGTTCCAGCAAGGTGGCAAAGGGGGTACCCAAAGGCACTTCGTAATTGCCGGGACGCTCTACGTCGCCAGTAATGGAGAAGATCTTGGTGCCACCGGCGTTAGGGATACCTACTTCCAGGTATTCCTGGCCGCTGTTGCGCAGAATCCAGGGTACAGCCGCGAAGGTTTCGGTATTGTTGATGGTCGTTGGCTTGCCGTACAGACCGAAACTGGCTGGAAATGGTGGCTTGAAGCGAGGCTGGCCCTTCTTGCCCTCCAGGGATTCCAGCAATGCGGTTTCTTCACCGCAAATGTAGGCGCCGTAGCCGTGGAACGCATGCAGTTGGAAGCTGAAGTCCGACCCCAGGATCTTGTCACCCAGAAAGCCTGCCGCGCGGGCCTGCTCCAGCGCTTCTTCAAAACGCTGATAGATTTCAAACACTTCACCGTGGATGTAGTTGTAGCCGACGGTAATGCCCATGGCGTAGGCGGCAATGGCCATGCCTTCGATCACGATATGCGGGTTAAAACGCAGAATATCGCGGTCTTTAAAAGTGCCGGGCTCACCCTCGTCAGAGTTACATACCAGGTACTTTTGACCGGGCAAGCTGCGAGGCATGAAGCTCCACTTCAAACCTGATGGGAAACCTGCACCACCACGACCACGTAACGCCGAAGTCTTGACTTCAGCAATCACGTCTTCGGGTTTCATGCCAGTGGTCAATACTTTACGCAGGGCTTCATAGCCACCACGCTTGACGTACTCTTCCAGGCCCCAGTTGTCGCCGTTCAAACCAGCCAGAATCTGTGGCTGAATATGACGATCATGAAAAATCATGCTGCGCGACAGGTCGCCACCAGGGTTAGGTTCCAATCCCTGAGCGAACTTGCGCAGAATGTCCGGTGCAATCATGCCGATTCTCCGTGTGTCTTCAATTCTTCGAGCATGGCATCAATGCGCTCGGCTTCCATGCGCACGCACATGTGCTGATTGTTCAGCAACATGACGGGCGAATCACCACATGAACCCATGCACTCTCCCATGATCAGGGAGAACTGGCCGTCCGCCGTGGTTTCACCATATTCGATACCCAGCTTCTCTTTCAGGTATTCGCCAGCCTTGACGCCATCACGCAGCGCACAGGGCAAGTTGGTGCAAACGGAAATAGTGACGCGACCAACGGGTTTGGTGTGGAACATGTTGTAGAAGGTCGCAACCTCCTGCACCGCGATCGGCTCCACGCCAATGTATTGGGCAACATCCTCGATAATTTCTGGCGATACCCAGCCTTTTTCCTGCTGGGCAATGGCCAGGGAGGCCATGATGGCAGAGCGACGTTGATCTGCCGGGAACTTGCTCAGTTCCTTATCTATCTGTTGGTAGGCTTTTTCGGAAAGCAACATAATTCGGTTCCGTTTTTCCAGGCGCGACCTTAACGGTCGATCTCGCCAAACACAATGTCCTGCGTACCGATGATCGTGACCGCGTCAGCAATCATGTGACCGCGGCTCATTTCATCGAGGGCCTGCAAGTGGACGAAGCCCGGAGCACGGATCTTCATGCGGTAAGGCTTGTTGCCGCCGTCAGATACCAGATAAATGCCAAACTCGCCCTTGGGATGCTCCACACCGGCATACACTTCGCCAGTCGGCACGTGCATCCCTTCGGAGAACAGTTTGAAATGGTGGATCAGGTCCTCCATCCCGGTTTTCATGCGTTCGCGCGACGGCGGCGCCACTTTGTGGTTATCCGTGATGACAGGGCCGGGGTTGTTGCGCAGCCACTGCACACACTGACGGATGATGCGGTTACTCTCGCGCATTTCTGCGATACGAACCAGGTAACGGTCGTAAGAGTCACCGTTGCGACCCACAGGAATATCAAACTCGACGCGGTCGTAGACTTCGTAGGGCTGCATCTTGCGCAGATCCCACTCCACGCCCGAACCACGCAGCATGGGGCCGGTAAAGCCCAGCGCCTTGGCGCGATCAGCGTCGACCACACCTACGCCCACCAAACGCTGCTTCCAGATACGGTTATCGGTCAGCAAGGTCTCGTACTCGTCAACACAAGCAGGGAAACGGTTGGTGAAGTCTTCAATGAAATCCAGCAAGGAACCTGAACGCGCTTCGTTCATGGCTTTCAGTTCTTTGTCGGAGCGGTATTTGTTGGCCTTGTACTGGGGCATGCTGCCGGGCAGATCACGGTACACGCCACCTGGACGGTAGTAAGCTGCGTGCAAACGAGCACCGGAGACCGCTTCGTAGCAGTCCATCAGGTCTTCGCGCTCGCGAAAGGCGTACAGAAACACGGCCATGGCACCCACGTCCAGCGCATGCGAACCCACGGACATCAGGTGGTTCAGAATGCGAGTGATCTCGTCAAACATGACGCGGATGTACTGGGCACGCAAAGGCACCTGCACACCGACCAGACGCTCCACAGCCATACAGTAGGCGTGTTCATTCACCATCATGGACACATAGTCCAAGCGGTCCATATAAGGCAGGGTTTGCAGAAAAGTGCGGTTTTCGGCCAGTTTCTCGGTGGCGCGGTGCAACAGACCAATATGAGGGTCAGCACGCTGAATAACTTCGCCGTCCAGCTCAAGCACCAAACGCAACACACCGTGTGCGGCGGGGTGCTGAGGACCAAAGTTCAGGGTGTAGTTTTGAATTTCTGCCATGATGCTTATCGCCCAATTCCGTAATCATCCTCGCGCACCACACGTGGCGTGATCTCACGCGGCTCGATGGTGACGGGCTGGTAAATGACCCGCTTCTGCTCGGTGTCATAGCGCATTTCGACGTAGCCGGAGATGGGGAAGTCTTTGCGGAACGGATGGCCGATGAAACCGTAGTCGGTCAGGATGCGACGCAGATCAGGGTGGTTCTCGAAAATAATGCCGTACAGGTCAAACGCCTCGCGCTCGAACCAGTTCACCGAAGGCCAGACCTCGAACAGGGTTGGCAAAGCGGGGAAATCGTCGTTTGGCACAAAGCAGCGCACACGCAAACGCCAGTTGTGCTTCAAGGACATCAAGTGCAACACAACAGCAAAGCGGTGGGGAAACTGAGCCGATGCAGCCTGATAGGTGGGTGCTTTCCAGGCGGAATAATCAATCCCGCACAAATCAATACAGGTCTCAAAGCGCAAGTCAGCGTGGTCACGCAGCAGTGTGCAGGTATCGAGCCATGCATCAACCGGCACTTCCAAAGTGAGTTCATTGCGCGCTTGCGTCAACGCAGCCTGCTCACCAAGAATAGAGAGCAAGTTGGTTTTTAAAGTTTCTAGCCGTGTCATAGTCTTGTTTAGCCTGTTCTAACCGTTCAGCGTGCGATGGTATTGGTCAAACGGATCTTGTTCTGCATTTGGAGCAAGCCGTAAACCAAAGCCTCAGCGGTTGGAGGACAGCCCGGCACGTACACGTCTACCGGCACGATGCGGTCACAGCCGCGCACAACCGAGTAAGAGTAGTGGTAGTAACCGCCACCATTGGCACAGGAGCCCATGGAAACAACCCAGCGTGGCTCAGCCATCTGGTCGTACACCTTGCGCAAGGCAGGCGCCATCTTGTTGCACAGAGTGCCCGCCACAATCATCAAGTCAGATTGACGAGGGCTGGGACGAAAAATAATGCCAAACTGGTCCAGGTCATAACGAGCCGCACCAGCGTGCATCATTTCCACTGCACAACAGGCCAGACCAAATGTCATGGGCCACATGGACCCTGTTTTTGCCCAGTTCAGAAACTTGTCTGCACTGGTCGTCACAAAACCTTCTTTGAGAATGCCGTCGATAGCCATAGTAGTTGCCTTTTGCCGGATCAGAGCCTGGGAAGCCCCGGCCTATCCTGTTGCTGACCAAACCCGCTGTCATCAAGACGCATCCTCGTGCCCCTTATGCCCAGCAGCAGACGCGAAAACCCCGACAGGGTTCTCTATGAATGGGTTATTCCCAATCCAGAGCGCCTTTTTTCCATTCGTAGATAAAACCGACCGTCAAAACGGCCAGGAACGCCATAACGGTCCAGAAACCGACCAGGCCTACTGTTCCATTGGCCATAGCCCAGGGAAACAGAAAAGCGATTTCCAGATCGAACATGATGAACAGAATCGCGATCAGGTAGTAACGAATGTCCACCTTCATGCGCGAATCGCCGAATGCTTCAAAACCGCATTCGTAAGGAGAGAGCTTTTCAGCATCGGGCCGGTTAGGACCGAGCACTCGACCGACCAAAAGTAAAGCCAGGCCAATCCCAGTGGCAACGATGATAAATAGCAAAACGGGAAAGTACTCTTGCAGGTTCATGCAAAGCATCCAATCGCAGTAAATAAACTCTTGGATTGTAGCATTTTGAGAGCACAGTTTTGGGGGATAACCCCAAAGCATTACATCTATGCGCGGGTGTTGCACCCACGCCGCAAAAACTGTCAGCTACCTGACTGGAAACCCTTCAACTATTGATTATTTATTCTATTAAGGGTTGCGATTGTAGACCTCAATTAAACATCTTACTCGTTTTTGTAAGGTAAATGTCAGCCACCAAGCAGAAGAAAAGGAATTTTTCATGCTTATTTTGTAAGCAAGCCAAACAAGACCAAGCAGTCGCAACGTCTGTTAGACGGACTTAGCACGCACTCCAGCTGCAGCCCCAGACCCTACACCACAACAACAGAGCACTACCCCAAGAAACCCACAACCTTAACTCAACAGCAAACACATACCAACACACTCATCAACACGAGCAGCAAAACCAAATAAAGCCCCTATAGCCCAAACGGACTTCAACAGACACCTCAAAAAACGGAAATAAAAAAGCCATCCCGAAGGATGGCTTTTTATACTTCTGCAGTTCAGGCGAATCCGAAAATTCGCCTTTCGCAACGCGTAGGCAAGCTACGCGAAACGATTAGAACTGGTGACGCAGACCAACGCCGATCAGAGTCGACTTAGCATCAGGCATGAAGTACACGTTCTTGGCGTAGGAACCAATTGCGTACACGTTCGTGCGCTTGCTCAGTGGGTGGCTGTAACCCAGGCTGAAGGTGTGCTGTTTCTTCATTTCCCACGACAGCGTGGAGTTAGCCAGTGCATCTGGAGCCGAACGAGGATCAGCCATCGTCCAGGAACCCATCACAGTACCGGCACCCACTGGAGCGGACAAACCGACCAAGTAGGAGTTAACTTTCAGGCCGTCCAGGCTGTTCAAGCCATTGGCAAGCATTGCATCACCCAAACCAAAACCGCTGTAGGATTGAGCAGCGAACAAACCGTCACGGGTTTGACCGAAAGCCAAGTAAGCCTTCACAACTTCAAAGTCGTAGCTACCACCGATGTTCCAGGACTTAACAGTGTCACCACCGCTAACTGGACCATTCACAACAGCACGGCTTTCAGCAGTTTTGTACTGATCGTATGTCAGAGCAACACCGATAGGGCCGTTAACGTAACGCAGACCGGTGGTCACGGCGCGCTGGTTGCGCTCCAGACCATCATTAATGTTGTTAACTTCGTTAATCTTAGCGACTTGAGAGCCATCAGTGTTGAAAGAGTAACCAACGCCGAACTGGAAGCCGGAGAAGTTAGGGGTTTGGTACATGACCATGTTGTCGTAACGAGCGGTGTTAGCGGCTGTGAAAGCACCACCGATGTTAGCTTGGTCGAAACCACCGCCGAAAGGATCGGCTACGCCTGGCAAGTACTTGGAGGCGATGTTAGTTTGACGACCGAAGTCCAGTTGACCCCAGCTGTCACCAGCCAGACCCAAAGTGGCGTGACGACCGAACAGACGGCCACCTTGAGCGGACTTACCGGTGGACAGGTCAAAGCCGCTTTCCAGTTGGAATACAGCGCGCAGGCCATCGCCCAGATCTTCGGAACCTTTCAGACCCCAGCGGTTGCCCGACTGGATGCCGTTGATCATACCGGTTTTCTTCTGTTCGTAAGAACCACCGGCGCCGTTAACGTAGGTTTCAGTAGCTTTGAATTTTTGGTAACCGATACCACCGTCCAGAATACCGTACAGGGTGACAGACGTTTCTGCGTGTGCGACGCCAGCGAAGCCGGCCATCAGAGCAGCAGCGAGCAGAGTCTTTTTCATGTAAGAAATCTCCGTAGATTTGAGTAAATCAGAGCAGCCCAACTACAACAGTGCTGCTGCTCTTTCTAACTCCGCGATGGGAAGTTAACGCTATTGCATCAAAATTCCCGTCGCTTGACTACGAAACCCTTCGGAAACGTGAATCTTTGTACACAGCTTGTTGGCTATACACAACAAAAACCCACTTACAGCGGCTTTCCAAGCCACCTCAACCTAGAGCGACGATTAGCAAGCTAAAGCCAAAACCCTCTTAAGAACTTGCTTTAACTTCTGCTGGCAATCGGTCGCCAATACTGGCTCTATGGAAACACAACAAAAAAACAAACCCTGCCGCCTAACTAGAAGCAAGCCTCCAAAGCCCATCCCAAACTCGGGACACCCAAAGCAGTGATCACAGCAATTTCTCATATTATGAGAAATGGAGATTTAACAAAACTCAGAACGTACCGACTCAGTCGAAACCCCTTTCAAACCAGAACAAACACCCCAAAACCCTACAATTTGAGCAAGACACTAAGCACCAAAAAAATGGCAAAAAAAAACCTGCCCTTTTCAGGATCAGGTTTTATTTTCAGGCTCTGCAATCACAAAGCCTTCTTACTGTTTAGTTTGGTGCCGACGACGAGACTCGAACTCGTACAGCTTTCGCCACTACCCCCTCAAGATAGCGTGTCTACCAATTCCACCACGTCGGCAAGCAATCAAGACAGCGATATTAGCATGACAAAAGTAAGACTGTCAGTACAAAACCAGCCCAAACACCCAAAAAAGCCCGTACTCAGGCATATTTTGCATAAACGTCACTAAATAAATGAAGCCCGCCTTAAAGCGGGCTTCGATATCGCACCTTCAGATCCTGCGCGTGACCTTTGTGAGCCCTTATAGAGAGAGCGACAAGAACCCCACAAATAGGCCAGACTTACTCAGCAGCAGGAACTGCTGGCGCGCTTGGTTCAGGGGCTGCCGAAGGAACCGCTGCAGGTACAGAAGCCGCTGGCGCAGGAACCGAAGCAGCACCCGATGAAGCTGCACCAGGCACAGAGGATTCATACCCCTGCATCACACCCGCATCCGCTTTTTGGGCTGGGTGATGAGCTACCCAAGCCAAACCGCCAGTAGACACAAAAAAGACAATTGCCGCCCATTTGGTCATGCGCGACAAAAAGTTGGCCGCACCTGCTGCGCCGAACACACTACCCGCCGAGCCACCACCAAAGGCCGAGCCCATATCAGCGCCCTTGCCTTGCTGCAGCAGAACCAGACCAATAATCAACAGCGAGGAGATAACCTGCACCGCCATCAGAACGGAAGACATCCAATCTTGCATTTAAAGACTCCAGACCCTTTAAGCGGCCACAATACGTAAAAATTCCTGTGCATCCAAAGACGCACCACCCACCAAGGCACCATCAATATCCGGCATGGCAAACAGCTCTGCGGCATTATCCGCTTTCACACTGCCACCGTACAAAATACGCAACTGATCCGATTCCATGTAGGTACGAATCTGCTGATGCATTTGCTGCGCTTGCTCCGGCGTTGCGGTCAGACCCGTACCAATCGCCCAGACCGGCTCATAGGCCAGCACCAGTTTGGAAACCACCTCGGCCCCAAGAGCCTTGATAGGTTCGAGTTGATCTTGCACCACACAGGTTTCCTGCCCCGCCTCACGATCGGCCAACTGCTCGCCAATACAGACAATCGGCGTCAAGCCCGCATCCAGTGCCGCAATAACTTTGGCGGCGACTTGAGCACTGCTTTCCTGATGATACTGACGACGTTCGGAATGCCCGACAATCACCCAACGACAACCCACATCAACCAGCATTGCCGCCGAGATCTCCCCGGTATACGCCCCCTTGGCGTGGACACTGACATCTTGAGCACCGACCGCGATGGTCGAATCTTTCAAGATACCTGCCACCTGGGACAAATACACATAAGGAACGCATACAAGCACATCACAATCTGCCTGAGCATCAGGCTGAACGAGCAGTTCTTGCAGCAGACGGCTGTTGCCATCAAGCGAGCCATTTAATTTCCAATTACCCGCAACCAGTCGTTTACGCGAAGAATGTACGCTCATTGCTCCCTTGATGCCAGTCAAAAAGTTACACCAACGCCCACAATCAAGGCGCAGCTAACCGACTATTGTAGCGTGAGCGAATCCATTTCGCGCATATTTAGCAGAAAATTCATTTCAACACGATAAGAAAAGGGGCGGCCACGCCACCCCTCGCAGCTTTTAAGGAATAAGAATGATCTTGCCCACCTGCTCACCCGCCTCCATCATGGCGTGCGCTTCACTGGCTTTTTCCAGAGGGAAAGTGGCGTGAATCAAGGGGCGAACCTGCCCTGCTTCCAGCAAAGGCCAGACTCGCGCTTTCAGCGCCTGAGCCAGTTGCGCCTTGAACTCTACAGAACGAGAGCGCAAGGTTGAGCCGGTAATAGTCAGACGACGACGTAGAATCTCACCACAATTAATCGTGGCCTTCACCCCACCCAGCAAAGCAATAATGACGATACGGCCGTCATCGGCCAGGCACGTCAAATCCCGGTTGATGTAATCACCAGAAACCATATCCAGAATCACATCCACGCCACGATCACCTGTTTTGCTCTTGATGACGTCTTCGTAAACCTCGGTTTTGTAGTTGATACCAATCCCGCCCAGACGATTAATGGCCTCTACGCGCTCGTCGCTACCAGCCGTGGCATACACCGTATGCCCCAAAGCCACCGCCAACTGAATGGCTGTCGTTCCAATGCCACTGGCACCACCATGAACCAGCAAGGTTTCGCCCTTGCTCAATTGGCCACGCTCAAACACATTGCTCCAGACCGTAAAGAAGGTTTCTGGCAGGCCCGCCGCTTCAAGCAAGCTGAAACCCGCAGGAATAGGCAAGCACTGCTGTACTGGCACCACACAATATTCGGCATAGCCACCACCAGTAACCAACGCACAGACCTGATCACCAATCTTGAACTCACTACCCTGCACATCGCCCGATACGATTTCACCGGCCAGTTCCAGACCAGGAATATCAGAGGCACCAGCCGGTGGCGGGTAAGCGCCTGCTCGTTGCAAGACGTCCGGACGGTTCACGCCCGCCGCCAGCACCTTGACCAGCACCTCACCAGGACCTGTTTGTGGCATGGGGCGCTCGCCCACTCGCAACACTTCCGGCTTTCCAAACTCGGTAATCTCCACAACTCGCATACCTACTCCCTAATCTCTAGACTATTTTTTCCAGCGCGGCCAAAAGACAAACAACAAAAAGCCACCTTACTTGCTGCAATCTATCACAGGCACTGGTATCAACACCCCTATTCCTGCCATGAAAACAGATTATTTCCATGACGTTGGCAAATTTATACGTTACACTTTAAGGCTTTCCTGGCCGCCGTGCTTTTCACACGAAGAGCGTGCCGGGAAAAAGCCCAAGGAATAGGAAGCGTGCCAGAGCGGTTGAATGGACCGGTCTTGAAAACCGGCGATGGGGTAACCCATCCGTGAGTTCGAATCTCACCGCTTCCGCCATCATCTCCCGCTGCATCCATGGCGGAATTGGTAGACGCAAGGGACTTAAAATCCCTCGATCTTTGATCGTGCCGGTTCGATTCCGGCTGGATGCACCAAATATTCACGATAGCTGGCAGATCTCTTTGCCCACCATAAAAACCTCGGTTTTTATTCGCTCGTGACAAATAAGTACCAATCAAAAAAGCTCGCTTCAAAGCGGGCTTTTTTGCGTCCTGCCTGAAAACCAATCCAAGCCATCGCCCTGCAACCGCCACCTGAACCTGACCGACTGTTTATCCCTCCGCTCCGTAAAGCCTCTCCAGCCCCTACTGGACCGAAACCGCCCCAAGAAACAAACAGCTCAGAAATAGCGAACCAACAACAAGCAAAGTCACAGCCACAACTACAACTACAACTACAACTACAACTACAACTACAACTACAACTACAACTAAGGCTACGACTGAAACCACTGGCATAACAAGCACAGGTACAGGTACAGGTACAGGTACAGGTACAGGTACAGGTACAGGTACAGGTACAGGTACAGGTACAGCACCAACAGATTACCCTCCAGCTCCTGACACAACCCAATACGCAGCCCCTCTCCCAAAAAGCAGCCAAACGCAAAAAACCCGCCTTTCGGCGGGTTTTTCTTCATGCAGACTGCAAACGCTATCAGGAAGCAGCAGGAGCGGCTGGGCCGCCTTGGGCTTCAATACCGCCGATTGCCTTGATCGACAGACGCAGACGACCTTTCTCGTCAGCTTCGATGACCTTGACCTTAACAACCTGACCCACTTTCAGCACGTCATTGATGTTGGCGATACGGTAGTTGGCAATCTCGGAGATATGCAGCAAACCATCACGGCCTGGCAGCACTTGCACAATCGCACCAAAGTCCAGCAAGCGCATCACGGGGCCTTCGTATTCCTGACCCACTTCAACTTCGGCGGTCAGTTCTTTGATACGACGCTCGGCTTCGCGGGCCTTGTCCAGATCGGCGCTGGCGATCGTGATGGTACCGTCATCCGAAATATCGATCTGTGTACCGGTTTCTTCGGTCAGAGCACGGATGGTGGCACCACCCTTACCAATCACGTCACGAATCTTCTCGGGGTTGATCTTCACGGTCAGCATGCGAGGGGCGAATTCGGACATCTCGGTACGGGAACCGTCGATGGATTCTTTCATCTTGCCCAGGATGTGCATACGGCCTTCGTGAGCCTGAGCCAATGCAACCTGCATGATTTCCTTGGTGATGCCCTGGATCTTGATGTCCATCTGCAAAGCAGTAATACCTTTCTCGGTACCGGCAACCTTGAAGTCCATATCGCCCAGGTGATCTTCGTCACCCAGAATGTCGGTCAGCACAGCAAACTTGTTGCCTTCCTTGATCAGACCCATGGCCACACCAGCCACGTGATCCTGCACAGGCACACCAGCGTCCATCATGGACAGAGAGCCACCACACACGGATGCCATGGAGGAGGAACCGTTAGATTCAGTGATCTCGGACACCACGCGGATGGAGTACTGGAAATCTTCAGCGGCTGGCAGCAAGGGCGTCAAAGCACGCTTGGCCAGACGACCGTGACCGATTTCACGACGCTTGGGAGCGCCAAAACGGCCAGCTTCGCCGGTGGCGAACGGAGGCATGTTGTAGTGCATCATGAAGCGATCGCGGTATTCACCCATGATCGAATCAATGATCTGCTCGTCTTGCTTAGTACCCAGGGTGGTCACCACCAATGCCTGAGTTTCGCCACGCGTGAACAAGGCGCTACCGTGAGCACGGGGCAGAACGCCCAGACGGATGCTGATAGGACGAACGGTACGGGTGTCGCGACCGTCAATACGGGACTCACCGCTCAAGATGCGCGAACGCACGATCTTGCTTTCCAGGTCGAACATCATGTTTTCGACGGCAACCATATCAGGCAGGGCCTGACCGGCGGCTTCAGCTTGAGCCTTGACCGTTTCTTTAACTTGAGCGTAAACAGCGCGCACTTGCTCGGTACGAGCCTGTTTTTCGCGAGTTTGGTAGGCTTGTGTCAGGCCCTCTTCAGCGGCAGCGGTTACCGCAGCCAACAGGCTTTCGTTAACAGCAGCAGGCTGCCAATCCCACTCGGGCTTGCCAGCTTCTTCAACCAGTTCGTGAATGCAGTTGATGGCTGCTTGCATTTGCTCGTGAGCAAACACCACACCACCCAGCATGATCTCTTCAGACAATTGCTTGGCTTCGGACTCAACCATCAGCACAGCTTGTTCGGTACCGGCCACAACCAGATCCAGAGCCGAGGATTTCAGCTGAGTGGCGGATGGGTTCAGCACGTACTGGCCATCAACGTAACCCACGCGAGCAGCGCCCACAGGACCGTTGAAAGGAATGCCGGAAATAGCCAGGGCAGCCGAGGCACCAATCATGGCAGCGATATCAGGATCAATTTCGGGATTGACCGATACCGTGTGAATAATGACCTGAACTTCGTTGTAGAAGCCTTCAGGAAACAGAGGGCGCAGTGGGCGGTCGATCAAGCGAGAGATCAGGATTTCGCGCTCGGACTGACGGCCTTCACGCTTGAAGAAACCACCAGGGATCTTGCCAGCGGAGTAGGTTTTTTCGACGTAATCAACGGTCAGAGGGAAAAAATCCTGACCTGCTTTCGCTTCACTTTTGCCAACAACAGTGGCCAACACAACCGTGTCTTCAATCGAAACCAGCACGGCACCTGACGCCTGACGTGCGATTTCGCCGGTTTCCAGAACGACGGTATGTTCGCCGTACTGGAAAGACTTGGTGACTTTATTGAACATTAGGAGAATCCTTACAATAAAAAAACCGTGCACACAGCGAAACCAGTTCGCCGAATGCACGGTTGTTTAGCGGGGAGCCAGCCCCGGTATCACTTACGCAGACCGAGTTTTTCGATCAAAGCACGGTAAGCGTCTGGATTACGACCTTTCAGGTAATCCAGCAATTTGCGACGACGGCTAACCATGCGCAACAGACCACGACGGGAGTGGTGATCTTTGTTGTGAGCCTTGAAGTGGCCAGTCAATTCGTTGATGCGAGCGGTCAGCAAAGCCACTTGCACTTCTGGGGAGCCTGTATCGCCTTGTTTACGCTGAAACTCGGAAACGATATCGACTTTTTTGATATCTGCAACTGCCATTTTATTTAGCCTCTAAGACTTGCGTTAGGACCGAGGTGCCCTAACGTGTTGAAAATGAAATTGAACGCACCAGACCACAGGGTCCGATGCAAGCAAATGATTATAGCTAAAAACTGGAGAAGGCGTTAAGCATTTCGACCTGAAAACCCGCGCAAGCCGAGTATTTTAGTTGTTTCCACGCCGAAGTCGTGCCAAGGCTCGGGCCCGACGCCAGCGCCAGGCCATAACGAACCAACCCGACAAACCATACAGGCAGAACAAGCCAAACAGGAACACAGGGGGATCAGTAGAGACAAACACAAAGACCAGCACAAAAAGCAGCATGGCCCAGAACGGTACGCTACGGCTGACCGCAAAGGACTTGCCACTATAGAAAGGCGCATTGGACACCATGGCCAGACCGGCATAAATGGTCAAGCCAAAGGCAACCCAGGGAATGACGTTCACTTGCAAGGACAGCTTGTTGTCCACGGCCAGCCAAACAAAGCCGGCCACCAGCGCAGCAGCGGCCGGGCTTGGCAAACCCTGGAAAAAGCGCTTGTCGACCACTTCAATATTGGTATTGAAACGAGCCAGGCGCAATGCTCCACCGGCCACGTAAATAAAGGCAGCCAACCATCCCCAGCGCCCCAAACCCTGCATGGCCCAGACATACATGACCAGCGCGGGTGCTGCACCAAAAGAAATCATGTCAGCCATGGAGTCGTACTGCTCGCCAAAGGCGGACTGGGTGTTGGTTAAACGAGCGACCCGCCCATCCATGCCATCAAATACCAGCGCCAGGAAAATGGCGATGGCCGCCGCTTCAAAACGGCCATTCATGGCCTGCACAACGGCATAAAACCCCGCAAACAGATTGGCGGTCGTAAATGCGTTGGGCAGAAGATAGATGCTACGCCGACGACGTGTTTCATCATTGAGCAAATTGGGCATAATTTATGCTTTAAGAGTTGTTGCTAAGGACTGAACACTCAAATGTAGCATTGTCCACAAAGCTACAGAGTGCGAATAATTCCAGCAAATATAAGCCAGAGCGAACAGAAATGGCCAAGGGGCCTGCGGCCAGGGAGTTCGCGGATAAATAATGGATTTTATCGAACCCGCTTGCGCGCCACCCCGACAGGGGCACGATAGACCAATCAAGCACTGCATTTTATCGCGCCCTCACCAATACGGCTATAAGACGAGAACAAGGCGCTTCCACGCTTGCTTTTAGCCCAAGCAGAAGCTGCGTTGAAGGTCAAATTCTTGCAGCAATAAAAAACCGGCTGACGCCGCAAGACGTCAGCCGGTTCAGGTTCAAGACCAGGACAGCTTATGGAACTGCCCCGATATCAAACTTAGTTCTTGGACTTATCAACCAGCTTGTTAGCGGCAATCCAAGGCATCATGGAGCGCAGCTTGCTACCCACTTGCTCGATCTGCGATTCGGCGTTGATACGACGACGCGAGATCAGAGTAGGAGCGCCAGCGGCGTTTTCCAGGATGAAGTTCTTGGCGTACACACCAGTCTGGATGTCTTCCAGGCACTGACGCATGGCTTTGCGGGTTTCGTCGGTAACAATCTTCGGACCGGTCTCGTATTCGCCGTATTCAGCGTTGTTGGAGATCGAGTAGTTCATGTTGGCGATACCGCCTTCGTAGATCAAGTCCACGATCAGCTTGAGCTCGTGCAAGCACTCGAAGTAAGCCATTTCAGGAGCGTAACCCGCGTCAACCAGCGTGTCGAAGCCAGCCTTGATCAGCTCAACTGCACCACCGCACAGAACAGCCTGTTCGCCGAACAAGTCGGTTTCGGTTTCTTCGCGGAAGTTGGTTTCGATGATACCGGCACGGCCACCACCGTTAGCGGATGCGTAAGACAGAGCCACGTCGCGAGCAGCGCCGGTCTTGTCCTGGTACACAGCGATCAGGTGAGGAACACCGCCGCCTTGGCTGTAAGTACCGCGAACGGTGTGACCTGGAGCCTTGGGAGCAATCATGATGACGTCGATATCGTCACGTGGCACAACTTGGCCGTAGTGAACGTTAAAGCCGTGAGCAAATGCCAGAGCAGCGCCGGGCTTGATGTTTTCAGCAACCTGGTTGCGGTAAACCTCAGCAATGTTTTCGTCAGGCAACAAGATCATGACGACATCAGCACCCTTGACGGCCTCAGCCACTTCCTGAACTTTCAGGCCAGCATTCTCGGCTTTGCTCCAGGAGGCGCCGCCTTTACGCAGACCAACAACCACGTTCACGCCGGATTCGTGCAGGTTCAGGGCGTGGGCGTGGCCTTGCGAGCCGTAACCGATGATGGCAACGGTCTTGCCTTTGATCAGGGAAAGATCACAATCCTTGTCGTAGAAAACTTTCATTTCAGGTGCTCCAAATTTAATAATTTCGCTTAAACAGCAATTCGAGAATGGCCGCTCATGCAGCAGCGGCACAAAAAAGACCTTGACTCATTACTTCCAGAACAGGCCACCGCGGTCTACACAGCACCAGGCCGTGTTTACCCTTTACAAGGAGCCGCCTTGAAAAGCAGCCCCCTGAATAAAAGCGGTAATTATGTCCTGAAAAAGCCTTGGCTTACAGCTTTAAGACACGTTCGCCACGGCTGACACCAGAGACCCCGGTGCGCACTGTTTCAAGAATGGCCGTACGATCCAGCGCATTGATGAAAGCAGCAATTTTGTCTTGAACACCGGTCAGTTCGATGGTGTATGTCTTGTCCGTAACATCAATGATGCGGCCACGGAAAATATCCGCCATGCGCTTCATCTCTTCACGTTCCTTGCCCACCGCCCGCACTTTGATCAGCATGAGTTCACGCTCGATGTGAGGGCCTTCGGACAGATCCACCACCTTGACCACGTCAACCAGACGATTCAAGTGCTTGGTGATCTGCTCGATGACGTCGTCCGCCCCTCGGGTAACGATCGTCATGCGAGACAGGGTGTCGTCCTCGGTTGGAGCAACCGTCAAGGTCTCGATGTTATAGCCACGGGCCGAAAACAGGCCGACCACACGGGACAGTGCGCCGGGCTCGTTTTCCAGAAGGATAGAAATGACGTGTTTCATGGTTCTCTCCTTACAGATCGTCCGGGCCCAAAAGCATTTCTGTCAGGCCGCGGCCTGCTTTCACCATCGGGAACACGTTTTCGGTTTGATCCGTGATGAAGTTCAGAAATACCAGGCGGTCTTTGTGCGTGGTGAAGGCTTCGCGAATAGCGGGGACCACATCGGCGGGCTTGTCGATCTCCAGACCCACGTGACCATAGCTTTCCACCAGTTTGACAAAGTCAGGCAGTGCATCCACATAGGACTCGGAATAACGCGAGCCGTAGTCGATTTGCTGCCACTGGCGCACCATGCCCAAATAACGATTGTTCAGGCAAAGAACCTTGGGGCTCAAGCGGTACTGTTTACACGTAGACAGTTCCTGGATGTTCATCTGGATAGAACCTTCACCCGTGATGACCGCAACATCCTGGCCAGGGTTGGCCATTTGCACACCCATTGCGTAAGGCAAGCCTACGCCCATCGTGCCCAGGCCACCGGAATTGATCCAGCGACGGGGCTTATTGAATTTGTAGTACTGAGCCGCCCACATCTGATGCTGTCCTACGTCGGAGGTCACGAAAGCGTTGCCGCCCGTCACTTCCCACAGGGATTCCACCACGTATTGCGGCTTGATCAGTTCGTCCGACTTGGCGTAGGCCAAGGAGTTCTTGCCACGCCAGACATTGATCTGTTTCCACCAGTCGTTCAAGGAAGGCGGGTTTTGCGCTTCCTGACGGCTTTGCGCTTCCTGACGGCTTTGCGCATACAGCTCGTTGAGCTCGGTCAGCACGTCTTTAACACAGCCTACGATAGGCACATCCACTTTCACGCGCTTGGAGATCACGGAGGGATCAATATCAATATGAATGATCTTGCGTGGATTCTGACCAAAGTGACGGGTATTGCCGATCACGCGGTCATCAAACCGTGCACCGACAGCGACCAGAACGTCGCAATGCTGCATGGTCATATTGGCTTCGTAGGTACCGTGCATGCCAGGCATGCCGATGTACTGGTCGGCCGTGCCTGGATAAGCGCCCAGCCCCATCAAGGTAGTCGTGCACGGAGCACCGCTTAACTTGACCAGCTCATTGAGCTCGTTTTCGGCATTACCCAGCACCACGCCACCACCGACGTAAATCAGTGGGCGCTCGGCGCTATTGAGAATCTGGACGGCTTTCTTGATCTGCCCCTGGTGGCCTTTGGTCACAGGCGCGTAGGAGCGCATCTTGACCTCGCCACGCTTGGGCGTGTATTTACACGTTGCGGTCGTAATATCTTTGGGGATATCAATCAGCACAGGACCAGGGCGGCCCGTCGTGGCAATGAAAAATGCCTTGCGAATGGTATCGGCCAAATCACGAACATCGCGCACCAAAAAGTTGTGCTTGACGCAAGGGCGGGTGATACCGATGGCATCACATTCCTGGAAAGCATCTTCACCAATTGCCTGGGTGCTGACCTGTCCACTGATGATGACCATCGGAATGGAGTCCAGGTAAGCGGTTGCAATACCGGTGACAGCATTGGTGACGCCCGGGCCACTGGTTACCAGTGCCACACCCACTTTTTGAGACGAACGGGAATAGGCATCCGCAGCATGAACAGCGGCCTGTTCATGGCGCACAAGAATGTGCTGGAAGCGGTCCTGCTTGAAGATTGCGTCGTAGATATAGAGAACGGCACCACCCGGATAACCGAAAACGTGTTCCACGCCTTCGTCCGCGAGCGTGCGCACGACAATATCTGCGCCATTTAATTCAGACATGAGTTTTCCTTTCAGTCTTGCTCTGCAATATCGATCGACCACGACGGTCCGAGCTTGAACCGATGTCAGCAACATGATCTGGCGCTTCATGGCCCACAGGACCACACCACCCAGACACATTACCGTCCGGCCTGCACTCTTCGACACCCAGTGCGTGCACACAAAAACGTATGCGTTAGCTTGAAACGGAAGTCCTGGCATCCCACGCTTGTGACGCGGCCAGCAACAAAGTTTTTAGGCGCAAAAAACCGGGCGGATGGCCCGGTTAACAGTGCCTCGCTACAATTTGCTCGGATATGGAGCAAAAACACCTAGTTACTTTACCTTGACTGCACAAAGCGAGCAACTGTGATTGTTGGTAAAGTGCAAAAAAACAGGCTTAAAGCTTACATACGTAAAACGATATACTGTCTACCCATGACGAGCTGTCCGGGTATTTTATGGCATCGCCCATCCCACAATTAAAACAATTCCTGTATAGCCACTATTTTTTCGGTGGGCTGCGCCAGTCCATCGGCGTGTTGTTGCCGGTCATTATTTTGGGCCGTTTCTTCGGTCACTATGATATTGGCGTCATTGCCTCCATGGGGGCCACCTGTGTGGCCATCATTGACCAGCCGGGCGGCCCGCGCCGCTACCGCAACAATGAAATGCTCGGTGGCATTGCACTGGGCACGGTCACAGTCGGCCTGACGGGTCTGGCCTCCAGCTCGCCCCTGCTCCTGGTGCTGTGCGTCCCCTTTCTGTGCTTTCTGTACAGTATGTTCTCCGTCTTTGGCCGTCGTGGCGGGCTGATTGGTTTTGCCGCCCTGCTGCTGATGACCTTGACGATGCGCTTTCCCATGCAGCCTCACGAGGTGCTGGCCCATACGCTGTACTCCTTTGCCGGTGGCCTGTCCTATTACCTGTTCAGCACCCTGTTCCGACGCCTGTTCTGGTATCGGGAAGAGCGCCAGACACTGGCGGTAGCCCTGTTTGCCACAGCGGAATACATGGAAGCGCGCTCACAGTTCTATGACTCCACCTCGGACCTGGACGCCTGCTATCGACGGCTGATCAATCTGCAATCCAATATGACCGAAAAGCATCAGGCCGCCCGTGATGTGGTGCTGCGTGAACTGCCACGCGGTTATGGACGAGGCGATCACCACCGCAAGGCACTGCTGACAATCTTCTTGAATATGGTCAGCATTCTGGACTCGCTGGTCGCGACCTATACCGACTACACCGTCCTGCGCCGCCAGCTTTCCGACAGCGATTTCATGGTTTTTGCGCGTGATGGCTTGCACAAGCTGTCGCTGGATATTGGCCGCATTGCCATGAATGTTTCACGCAGTGCTCGCACAACTCGTCGCTCCAGCGTCAAAGCAGAGATCCGCGCCATGGAATACGAGCTGGAGAAATACAAGCGCCAGGGCATGTCTCAATCAGACCCGGAAACGTATGCACTATTAGTTCAGGTGTTACGCCGCCTGCGTAACCTGAACCGGATCGTCGAGCATATGGCCAGCCTGTCTCACCGGGCCAGCCAGAATCTTCCAGTTGATCAGTACCTGAATAAATCGCTAAGCCGAATGCTGTCGCGCGAGGAGCTACGGCTGGGCATGCTGACCAGCAATTTCAAGCTGAAGTCCTCGCACTTTCGCTATGCGGCACGGGTCAGTATTGCTTCCATGGTGGCACTGGGTGTCGGCGCACTCAGCACTCACTTCCAAAGCGAATTGGGCCTGGTCAGTGCCCTGACCGCCCACAGCTACTGGATCATCCTGACGATTCTGGTCATCATGAAACCGGGCTTTGCCATTACCCGCCAGCGCAATGGCTGGCGTCTCTTTGGCACGGTGCTGGGCTGTGCGGCCGCTTTCCTGCTTCTGAAACTGACCAACAACCGCGAGCTGTATCTGATTGCCATGTTACTGGCCTACCTCTTGGGCAACAGTCTGGTCCAGTTGAACTTCCTGCTATCGGCTCTGTTCAACACGATCTTTGTGATCCTGTCCTTCCAGTTCCTGTCCACGGGTGGCTCCTTCATTATTGGAGAACGTTTGGTGGATACGCTGATTGGTTGCGGTATCGCCATGGCAGCCAGCTACTTGCTGCCCAACTGGGAGTCCAGCGCCATGACAGGACTGGCTCGCGCGGCCTTGGCCGCAAACAAAGAATTCTGGCGTGCCGGTCTGGAATTCGCTCGTTTGAGTCGTCTGCACAACCAGAGCCTCAAGAGCGGGCAGGATGGCCAGCCCACGATGACAGAAGCCCAGAAAGAACAAGTGGATCTAGACTTGATGGAAGCCGATACCGCTTGGCAAGTGGCCAACAAAAACGTACACATTGCCTTCAGCAATTTTGCCTCGGCCTTTTATCGCATGATGGATGAGCCTGTCAGCCGTCAAGCCAATGTATCCCTACTGAATAATCTGCTGATTCAAAACCATGTACTGGCCTCGCAAATCAGCGCCGCCACGCCACTTCTGGCTAATTTGAGCCAGATCCCGCCGGGCATACAGAACTCTTTGGATGCGATTGGCGCACTGATCAACGATCAGGATGCAGAGCCGCCCGCCTCTATCGAAACCGAAGGCGAACTGGCCATGCTCGCCTACCCTATCCGCCAAATGAGCAAGGCCGCCCAATTGATACGTCAGGACATGAGAGGTCTGGAATACAGCACTGGCCCGCAGTTGCCACCGGAGCGCAAGCAGGAATTGAAACAGCAAGGGGCGTGATGGCCCTATCCCGTATACATGGGGAACTCGCTATCAAGGCCAAATACGCAAAAGCACAAAGCACAAAGCACAAAGCACAAAGCACAAAGCACAAGAGCATAGGGCACCAAGCCTTCCTCAGGCCGCTGGCCAAAAAAAAGCAAGGCGCAATATATGGCCCTGCCTTTCCTCTTCGTACCAGCAAGACTGCAGAGCAACTAAAGATCTGCCCCTACTACGAAAGTAATAAAGCTAAATGCTTATCCAGCCTTGACGTCCTGTTCGGAGCGACGAAACACCAGCTTATCCTCGCTGGACAACTCGGGCTGAAATACATAGCCTTCACGATCAAACGCTTTCAAACCTTCCACCGTTTGAACACGCTTATCGATAACAAAGCGTGCCATCAAACCACGGGCTTTCTTGGCGTAAAAGCTGATAATCTTCCAGACACCGTTTTTCTCGTCCTGGAATACACACTGCACCACACGCGCACGCAGGGCTTTCTGATCCACCGCCTTGAAATACTCTTCGGAGGCAAGGTTCAAAACGACGGGCTTGGTTTCCCCGTCCTGACGCTCGTTCAGATAGTTGGCAATGCGGCTGCCCCAGTACGCGTACAGATTCGCACCACCGGGGTTCTTCAAGCGAGTCCCCATTTCCAGACGATAAGGGCGCATCAAGTCCAAGGGACGCAATACGCCGTACAAACCACTGAGAATCACAATGTGGTCCTGCGCCCACTGCAGTTCCTTGTCCGACAAGTCTGTCGCAGCCATACCTTCGTACACATCACCATTGAAAGCCAGAATGGCCTGACGGGCGTTGGAGCGGTCAAACTTGGGCTCCCATTCATGGTAGCGCTGAACATTCAAACGAGCCAGATCGTCGCTTAGCTTCATCAAACCAGCGATATCCTCTTCGGACTGAGTGCGCAAAATATCAATCAAGCCTTGCGCCTGCTCCACAAACAGAGGCTGGGTCGCCAGCTCCGTGCGTACAGGGGAGTCGTAATCCAGCTTTTTTGCTGGCGAGAGCAATAACAACATGCGCCTATATCCTTTCTATACAAACAGATAAAGGGCCAAGCCCTTTATCTGTTATCCACACAATACGCTCTGACAACAATTAGCGAGCCGTCCAGCCACCATCCAGGCTTAGCGTCGTACCCGTCATTTGATCCGCAGCGGGAGACGACAAGAACACAGCGGCACCGCCCAATTGCTCGGGGGTGACAAACTGCAGGGAAGGTTGTTTCTCAGCCAGCAGCTCGCGAGCGGCGGCCTCAATATCAATACCTTTTTGCTGGCTGATCGCTTCAATCTGTTTTTCTACTAAGGGTGTACGTACCCAGCCCGGGCAGATTGCGTTGCAAGTAATACCCTTGCCAGCATTTTCCAGCGCCGTCACCTTGGTCAGGCCCACTACACCGTGCTTGGCAGCCACATAAGCCGATTTATTCACCGAGGCCACCAGACCGTGAGCCGAGGCAATATTGATAATGCGCCCCCAACCCTGCTTTTGCATGATGGGCAAGGCAGCAGCAGTGCCGTGAAATACGGCCGACAAGTTCAAGGCAATAATGGCATTCCACTTATCGACGGGGAACTCTTCGATAGGTGCCGTGTACTGGATCCCAGCGTTATTGACCAGAATATCCAGCCCCCCCAGGACCTCTTGCGCCTTGGCAATAAAGTCACGCGTGGCCTGTGCGTCGCTCAGATCTGCATTCAGATAATAGGCTTTGACACCAAACGTGGACTCCAGCGTGCTGCGCTCGCGCTCGATATCTTCAGGCTGACCAAAACCATTGATCACCACATCTGCACCGGCTTTTGCCAATTCGGTGGCCATGGCCAGACCGATACCGCTGGTCGATCCTGTTACAACTGCTTTTTTACCTTTCAGCATAGATACCTCGTGAGTATTGACAACAGAGAACTGAAACCTCAAGTGTACTCGCCGCCCCCACTGCCGGGAAATGCAATGGGATCCTTTTGTCCGGAATCCTCAAGGCCTCCAGAGCAAAGTCAAACACCATCGGCCCCGGTGTTAGCGCATTGCCCTATATATCTTCTGCCTACGCTGCAAAAAAGTCGGCCATGCAAAATGTGACGGGTGAATTTCCCGGACATCGGCTGCCACTGACACTTTTACCTTAACGTGCTCATGTGACAAAACGGCAAACAAACCAAGCACAGAGAACAGGATATTCAGACCGGCAGAAAACAAAAAAGCCCTTGAATAATCAAGGGCTTTTAAAATCTTAGGTGGCGGACAGGGTGGGATTCGAACCCACGGTACGCTTGCACGTACGCCTGATTTCGAGTCAGGTACATTCGACCACTCTGCCACCTGTCCGCGATTGCTTATATGATTACAAGCAAGCCCATAAATATAGATGAAATAGGAGGTGATGACAAGCATTAAAAATGAATACCGAGGAATGCTTTAACAAAATCAGCTTGAGCAAGCGACACTAAGAGAAGGCAATCCCATACCTCACCGCCACTGCACGGCTGATTGACAGCTCTCGGATCGACGCCAGCACGGCATGCTGGACTACTTGCCCCTCCCCCTCTGGGACAAGTCGCCAAAACTTGGGATAGGAGGACCAAAGCCAGCAGCCATCCACGATCGGGATCGTGGCAAAATCAATTGGCCTTTGGCTAACTGATATACCAAACAGAGTTCCACGTTATAAAAAACCCAGCCATCATGACATTTTCCCAATGGTTGGCCGTCCCTGTTCTGTCCGAGCTAGGACAAGAGCCAGGGCGGCGACAGCAAGGTAAGAAGCCTGCGCCTGGACTAATAGCAAGTGACACCAAACGGTGTTTTCAACGATAGACAAGCAGAATCAAGCTCTCTAGCATCACAAGACAGTGATACGCTCCCTCCCCTAGCCAACCAACGCCTTTTCCGACGACAAAATCCTCGAATGCCGCCGACTACCGAGCTCTGCCTGCCACAACGCCTATCCTCTTGCGATACAGAGCCTGCACTACGCTTTGAGGCGTGGCGTGAACAAGCACACCGATGGGTCGACATGCTGCCGTTGCCACCTGGTGTCGAGCTAAATGCAGAACTGACCACGCTGCGCGCTGATAACTGCTTATTGGGCACAATGCGCTCGTCAGCTTATAGTATGCGCGCCGCTCCCCGCCGCCTAGCAGGCGCCCCTGAAATGCTGGTCCTTACCCTTATAGAATCCGGTGAAGTCCTGCGTGATGCTGCGGCGGGCGAACAACAATCCATAGGAAGGGGGGCGCTGGGCCTGTATGACCCCTGGCGCATGTGCGACTACCACTGGAGCCCAAACGCGCGTGAAGTCTTTCTGGCACTTCCACGTCAAGAAGTTCTCACCGCCTTGGGGCACGAACCCGGTGCCATGCTCCTAGTTCCGCCACGATCTGTGCTAGCCCCCATCCTGAGCACCCAACTGAGCCAAATGGCCCTGCTATTACAGAGCCCAACCACACTGGCAGCAAGTGAGTATGCGACGCTACTCGAACAAACCCGTTCAATGGCAATGCTCATGCTGCACAACTTGGGTAAACAGTTCTTGAGCAAGCCTGCGGACACTACCGCAAACCTGCACCAAGGGCGTTACCAAGCGGCTATACGTCTGATGGAGCGCAACATACATCGACACGAACTGGACGCTACCGCCATCGCTACAGGTATAGGCTGTTCACGCACGCGTCTATATGCGGCCTTCGCCCAACAGAACACCTCGGTCATGCAAACCCTGCGTGAAATTCGTCTGCAACGCACTAAATCGCTCATCGAACAAACTCCTCAACTTCACTTGGGCGCCTTATCCTGGCGCTGCGGCTTCACGGATCAGTCCAGCTTTAGCAAGCTCTTCAAAGCACGCTTTCATGTTTGTCCATCGGAATGGCATAAACATGTCTGGAGCCGCACGAACCTGTCCCCCTCTCCCCTCTAAGCCTTTGACCATGCCTATTTCCCTGCTCTCACCACAACGCCTGCTGATTCCACTGCTCAGCACCACCAGCCTGCTGCTAGCCGCTTGCAGCGGCAACTATGATCATGCGCCTTCCAACGACCTGACTGAAGCACAGCTTGAGCGCGGCCTACAAGGCCTGCAAACCCTGGTGCCACAATTGATGGAGCGCTCTGGCGTGCCTGGCGTTGCCGTGGCCGTTGTCTGGAATGGAGAGCTGCGTTATGCCCAAGGCTTTGGTGTGCGCGAAACAGGCAAACCCGAGCCTATCACGCCAGACACTGTGTTCCAGCTTGCCTCAGTCTCCAAATCTGTGGGCGCCACCGTCGTTGCCACGCAAGTGGATGCAGGCGTCATCACCTGGGACACTCCCGTAGCCACACAGCTACCGGACTTTCTGCTTGCTGGCGGTGGCCCCCAACCTAGCGTCGGTGATCTTTACGCCCATCGATCAGGCTTGCCCGACCACGCAGGGGACCAGTTGGAAGATCTGGGCTATGACCGCGACACGATTTTGCACCGCCTGCGGTATGTGCCTGTCAAACAACTGGGTAGCCACTACGCCTACACCAACTTTGGTCTGACTGCGGCGGCTCAGGCCGTTGCCAACGCCGCAGGCACCGAATGGGCCACACTTTCGGAGCGTGAGCTATACCAACCTTTAGGAATGAGCCGCAGCAGCTCGCGCTTTGCTGACTTCATCGCCCAGGATAACCGTGCCATAGGACATAGTTGGCAAGACGGGCGCTACCAGGCTTTATATCAACGCCAGCCCGATGCACAATCCCCCGCTGGTGGCGTCAGTTCTAGCGCACGCGATATGGCGCGCTGGCTAGCCCTGTTGCAAGGCATGGGCACCAGTGCCGAAGGTCGCAAACTATTCGCACCGGCTGCTCTGGAACCCGCACTGGTGCGCCAGTCTCCGCCCGGCCACCAATACGGCTTTGGCTTTAATGTCGGTAATGATCCCTATGGCCAGCGACTGAACTCACACTCGGGAGCTTTTCTACTGGGCGCCTCTACCGTTTTCATGCACTGGCCCGATTCTGCACTTGGCATTGTGGTACTTACAAATGCAGCCCCCAGCGGCGTCGCCGAGGCCAGTGCAATTTCCTTTATCGAGCTGGTGCGTAACGGCTCCACCTCACAAGACTGGTACACCGTCCTTCATGATCAATTCCAGCAGGAAATGTTCCAACCTTTCGGCTCATTAGCGGGCCAAACACCCCCTGCCACACCTGTCCAGCCCTTACCGCTGGAGCGCTACACGGGCACGTACGACAACGATTACTACGGTCAGGCGTCCATCACCCTCGCCAACGGTACGCTGACACTCAGTCTGGGCAAACAAGGCCAATCGTCCTACAAGCTACGCCACTGGGACGGCTCTCGCTTCGTTTTCAGTCTGCTGGGTGAAAACGCCGTCGAGGGCTCGGTCTCGTATCTGGATTTCACGGTCAACCCGGTCGGCAACGTAACGGGCCTGCGTACTGAATACTTCGCTGAAGATTTATCAGGTGGCAGCTTCATGCGTAGCGGATATTAACCCCAAAAAAAGAAGGCTGAATAATCAAGGGTTTACCCTGTATTTCGGCCTTCCTGGCTTGTCCGGCGCATGGGGTGAGCCTATAGTGAAAACAGACATTGATGCATCATAGCCCTGCCTTTTGGGGGCAGCCCTTGGAATTCCAGTGCCACGCGCTGGACTTGATAAAAGGAGTTGTCATGCAAACCTTCCAATGGATTATTGACGCGAATGGCGACGGTATATATAGCCTGAATGAGATCCTTCAGACTATGCGCTGGGGATTCCGGATACCGGGTAGCCTGATCATCGAAACCCTGGGTTCTATTCCAGCCTTAGCAGACCTGCTCAATATTCGGGCCTCGGATGCGACAGGTTACGCCTCGCTGCGAGGTGGGCTGGTCAATATCCTGTCACTCTTTTTCTGGGCTTCTCTCTGTCTCTGGTTTCTGGAGGTCAGCTCCAAGCCGCGCACAGAGCCTGCGCAACGCAACCCACGCCGTACCCCACACCTGAACAAGCAAATGGATTCCGTACACGGTCGACAATTGCATGCGAATTACAATCGTCGCCCCATCCGCCATCGTCAGGTTGAACGCCACACCTTCTGAATCCGCTCATGCACCTCCCCTGTCCTGTCGGGCAGGGGAAACATGTGTTAAGAAAGGTAAACCTGCCGCATAGCTCATACGAGCCATGTTGCGTTTGGAAGTGCTTTGCCAGGATTGCCTAACGTTTGGTACACCGATTTCAAGCAACAATCGCTGCAGCTAGAGTCACGAGAGGTGCAGCATATGAAAAAGCTACTATTAGCTGGCTTGATGGTCTTGGGCACCCACACTGCCTTTGCAGGTGGTGTAAGTGTGGACATCAATGTCGGTATTCCCGGTATCGGTTACGGACCGATCTACTACCCGCCCGCTCATGTTGTGGAACGCCCGGTTTATGTCGCTCCACCGCCGGTGGTTTACCACCCTCCCCGCTATGTCTATCGTCCCGGCTACGTGGAATATGGCCGCTCCAACAAGGAATGGCGCAAGGAGCAGCGACGCGCACACAAGCGCTGGCGCAAGCACCAGGAACGCGACTGGGATGATGACTAATCCTTCACGACGGAACCAGGAATAAAAAAGGGCTGAGGACCATGAAGGTCATCAGCCCTTTTGCGATTCAGGCAGATGCTTTTACTGCGCAGGCACCAGGCGTTCCAGACCGCCCATATAAGGACGCAGAACCTTGGGCACAATGACGCTGCCATCTTCTTGCTGGTGATTTTCCAGGACGGCTACCAAAGCACGGCCTACAGCCAGACCAGAGCCGTTCAATGTATGCACAAACTCGGGTCGAGCCTTGCTGTCGGCACGGAAACGGGCTTGCAGGCGACGGGCCTGGAAAGCCTCGCAGTTCGAGACCGAGGAAATCTCGCGGAACGTGTCTTGTGCTGGCAGCCACACCTCCAGATCGTAGGTTTTGGCGGCAGAAAAACCCATATCGCCGGTACACAGCTGCACCACACGGTATGGCAGTTCCAGAGCTTGTAGAACATGCTCGGCATGGCCGACCATGGACTCCAACGCTTCGTAGGATTGTTCGGGGTGAACGATCTGCACCATTTCCACTTTGTCGAACTGGTGCTGACGAATGACGCCACGGGTATCACGACCACCGCTACCGGCTTCCGAACGGAAACAAGGCGAGTGAGCAGTCAGACGCATAGGCAACGCATCACCAGCCAGAATCTCGTCGCGCACCATGCCCGTCAAGCTGATTTCGGAGGTGGAGATCAGGTACAGGTCTTCAGGCTTGGATTCGGCCGGATCAGTTGGTTCGTTGTCCTGACCACCTTTGGTAACCCAGAACATATCGTCCTTGAACTTGGGCAGTTGGCCTGTGCCGTACAAGGTAGACGCGTTCACGATGTAAGGGGTGTAGCACTCGGTGTAGCCGTGCTCTTCCACTTGAGTATCCAACATGAACTGAGCCAGAGCACGGTGCAAACGGGCCAGAGGGCCACGCAGAACCATGAAACGGGCACCAGCCAACTTACGGGCGGCTTCAAAATCCAGGCCAAATTGTTCGCCCAGGTCCACGTGATCACGCGGCGCAAAAGTGATATGTGCAGGTTTGCCCTGATCATCTTTAGGACCGGGAATCCAGCGGCGTACTTCGACGTTGTCTTCTTCGGACTCGCCCACCGGCACGCTGTCGTGCGGCAGGTTAGGTATCGTGGCAAACCAGGAGGACAGCTCGGCCTGTACTTGGGACAGGTCCTGCTCCAACTGCTTCAGGCGCACCGGGATTTGCTGGGATTGAGCCAATGCCTCGCTGGCGTCTTCGCCCTTGGACTTGAGCTGGCCAATGCGTTTGGCCAGTGCATTGCGCTCGGCCTGCAGGGTTTCGGTTTCCACCTGTACCGCTTTGCGGCGGGCTTCCAGCTGCTGGAAACGCTCGGTGTCAAATTGCACGCCACGTTTCGCCAAGCCCTGTACCAGCGGCTCCAAGTCTTTGCGTAATTGGTTCAGATCTAACATTTAATAGCCATATAGGTGATGGTTCAATCCCGATTGATCTGGTGATTTTAACCACAAGCCACCACAAGCGCAGCACAGCGCAAGCCGTAGCGGGATATCGGGAAATACGGAGGTGGCAGGTCAAGCAAGCGCCTGTCCTGTCTTAGGTATCTTTTTTACCGGCCTGCTCGTCCAGCTGACGCAGGCGCTCCATTTTTTCAGCAATCTTGATTTCCAGACCACGGGGCACGGGCTGATACCAATGCGGATCGGGAATACCCTCCGGCAAGTAAGTCTCACCCGCCGCGTAAGCATTGGGCTCGTCATGAGCATAGCGATACGCATGACCGTGGCCCAGCTCTTTCATCAGCTTGGTCGGGGCGTTGCGCAAATGCACGGGCACTTCACGGCTTTTATCCTGCTTCACAAAGGCGCGGGCCTGGTTGTATGCCATATAACCGGCATTGCTCTTGGCGGCGATAGCCAGATAAATCACGGCCTGCCCCAGCGCCAGTTCTCCTTCAGGGCTGCCTAGGCGCTCAAAGGTCAAGGCGGCATCATTGGCAATTTGCATGGCGCGCGGATCGGCCAGACCGATATCCTCCCAAGCCATGCGGATGATGCGGCGCGACAAATAACGGGCATCTGCCCCACCATCCAGCATCCGGGTCAGCCAATACAAGGCGGCATCCGGGTTGGAACCACGCACCGATTTATGCAAAGCAGAAATCTGGTCGTAGAAATTGTCGCCCCCCTTGTCAAAACGCCGAGAGTTCAAGGTCAGCGCGTTTTGCAGAAAGTCCGTTGTGACCCGCTCGGTGCCGGAGGTCTTGGCGGCCGTATTAGTCTGCTCCAGCAGGTTCAAGAAACGCCGGGCATCACCGTCGGCATAGCCGATCAAGGTATCAACAGCTTGATCGTCGAACGCCAGACCATCCAGCGCATTTTGCTCCTGTACGCGGCGCAGCAGCAGCTTGAGTTCATCATCCGTCAAAGACTTGAGCACATAGACCTGCGCCCGCGACAGCAAAGCCGAATTGACCTCGAACGATGGATTTTCTGTAGTGGCGCCAATAAAGGTCACCAAGCCACTTTCGGCATAAGGGAGAAGCGCGTCCTGCTGAGATTTGTTGAAGCGATGTATCTCGTCCACGAACAGGATGGTGTGCTTGCCCATGGCCAGATTCTGCTGGGCCTGCTCCATGGCCGCACGAATGTCTTTCACGCCTGAAAAGACGGCGGACAAGGCGATGAACTCGCACTCGAATGCACTGGCCGTCAAACGCGCCAGCGTGGTTTTACCCACACCGGGAGGCCCCCAGAAAATCATGGAGTGTGGTTTCCCGGACTGAAAAGCCAAACGTAGTGGCTTGCCCTCGCCCAACAGGTGAGACTGGCCCACCACCTGATCGAGGGTTTTGGGGCGCAGCGCTTCGGCTAAGGGTGCGGCGGGTTCCTGAGCGAACAAATCACGCATGGCGATCGCCCTTCCTAAAATGGCAAGACCTGGTCAAAGCGGACCAGGTCTGTATTGAAAACTTGTTTTGTCAGAGCCAGCTAAGCGCTGCCTCTGACGATAGCTGCACAAAAACAGAATGTGCATCAAGGCATGGAGACGACATCCACTCCGGCAGGAGCCTTGAACGTAAAGGTACCCAAGGTAATCCGAGGGTTCGGTTCCAAGCCGGTGAAGTCGATATACGTGGTTTGCCCGAACGAGTCCTGCAATTCCAGACGACGTGGCTCACGATCCTTGAAGCCGATGTCTACGTAGGAAAAGCCAGCATCGCTTTGCAAAGGCGTGGCTCGGATCCACTCCAGCCCATCCCGCGCATCTTGTTCAACCAGACGGAAGGAATCTTCCAGATTGCCGGTACCAAACAAGATCGCGGCAGGCGAGGCGCCAATGGACTGGTCCACACCACGCTCGGTAACTTGGGCCAGATCCGGGTCGTATTGATAGAGCAGCTTGCCGTCAGACACGATCAACTGCTCATAAGGGCGTTGCACATGCCATTTGAACTGGCCGGGGCGCTGAAACACGAATTGCCCGGACTGCGGCGCACCTTTGGACTGGCCATTGCTATCGACCGTGCGCTGGGAAAATTCGCCTTTTGCGGCATGCACATCTTGCACAAAAGAGCGCAATTGCTCGCTGGCCGACGCGGCCATGGTCAAGGCAGGTGTAGCGGCCAGCAGCATGCTGGCCAACAGTGTCTTAATCTTCATCTTTGGCACCTCCTGCGGGGACCAGAATTTCGCGGTTACCGTTGGGCTGCATGGCCGACACCAAGCCTGCCTGCTCCATTTGTTCCAACAGTCGGGCGGCTCGGTTATAACCGATACGCAAATGACGCTGCACCGAGGAAATCGAGGCGCGGCGATTTTTGATAATGACTTGAACAGCCTGGTCATACAGCGGGTCGGCTTCTGCATCCGCCATACCCGTCACAGGGTTGACTCCCTCACCCGATTCGCCTTCGACAGCACCTTCCAGCAGGCCCTCGATGTAATCGGGCTCGCCATGTTCTTTCAAGTGCTCGACAACACGGTGAACTTCCTCATCGCTGACAAAAGCGCCGTGTACTCGTTTAGGCAAACCTGTACCAGGGGGGAGGTAGAGCATATCGCCCATGCCCAGCAAGGTTTCCGCCCCCATCTGATCCAGAATGGTGCGCGAGTCGATCTTGGAGGACACCTGGAAAGCAATACGGGTAGGAATGTTCGCTTTGATCAGACCCGTAATCACATCCACACTCGGGCGCTGCGTGGCCAGAATCAGGTGGATGCCAGCGGCACGGGCCTTCTGGGCCAAACGGGCAATCAACTCTTCGATCTTCTTGCCCTGCACCATCATCAGGTCAGCCAGCTCGTCGATAATGACAACGATCATGGGCAACACGGACAACGGCTCGGGAGCATCCGGCGTCAAAGAGAAAGGATTAGGGATAGGCTCTTCACGCTTTTGCGCCTCGCGTATTTTGGCGTTGTAACCGGCCAGATTGCGCACGCCCAGCTTGCTCATCAAGCGGTAGCGTTTTTCCATTTCCGCCACACACCAGTTCAAGGCGTTGGACGCCAATCGCATATCCGTGACCACCGGTGCCAGCAAATGAGGAATGCCTTCATAGACACTCATCTCCAGCATCTTGGGGTCAATCAGGATCAGGCGCACATCGGCCGGGTCTGCCTTGTACAGCAGCGACAGAATCATGGCGTTGATACCCACCGACTTACCGGAGCCCGTGGTACCGGCTACCAGCAGGTGGGGCATCTTGGCCAAATCCGCTACCACGGGCTTACCAGCAATATCCTTGCCCAAAGCCATGGTCAGCAAAGAAGCACTGCTGTGATAAGTTTGCGAGCCGACGATTTCCTCCAGACGCACCATTTGGCGGCGGGGATTGGGTAGCTCCAGACCCATCAGGTTTTTGCCGGGAATGGTTTCCACCACCCGAATGCTGACCAGACTCAAGGCACGGGCCAGGTCTTTGGCCAGATTCACGATCTGGCTACCCTTCACACCCGTAGCAGGCTCGATCTCGTAACGGGTAATCACGGGGCCAGCCTGAGCCGCCACCACCGTTACCGCGACACCGAAGTCGGACAATTTCTTTTCAATCAGGCGCGAGGTGAATTCTATCGTTTCCTGCGACACGGTCTCTACATTGTCTGTAGCCGGGTCCAGCAAAGACAGCGGAGGCAAATCGCCCGCTTCGCCAGCCTGACGAGGCACCTTGAACAAGGTCTGCTGCTTTTCTTTCTCGACGCGCTCGGATTTGGGCACGGCCACAAACGCAGGTTCGATACGAACAGGTTGTTCATGTACCAACTGCTCCTGCTTGGCCACCACGCTTTCCGTACGCTCGGCACGTTTGACCTCGCCTACCCGGCGATCCTGACGCGCCGACCACAAGATCATCACACGACGAATCGCCCCTTCGATCAATCCGCCCAGTCGTTCAGCCAGCGTCAGCCAGGAAAAACCGAAGAACAAGCTGGCCCCACCGGCGAGCAGGCCCATCAGCACTAAAGTGGCACCGCCAAAGCCTATCGACGTTACCAATAGTTGCGAAAACAATTGGCCTAACTGCCCACCAGCCCCCGCCGGAAGCTGCCATTGCTGCCCCAGATCTTTAAAGAACAGCGACTCCAGGCCCATACTGCCCAGAAACAAAAAGAAAAAGCCGATGCCAATTTCCCAATGCACCCGCGGCAAGACGTCCTCGCTCTTGGTGCCGGGCAAGAGTAAAGCGGTCAGACGATAAAAGCCCACAGCCACGCGCTGTACCAGCAGCACCACCCAGAGCCAGGCTGTCAGGCCAAATAGATACAAGAGGAAATCGGCGATATGGGCACCAAAAATGCCCCCGCCATTTTGAGTCAGCCCCGAATGCACGGAATGCGACCAGCCAGGGTCGCCCGGATCCCAGGTCGCCAGTACCAGACCGAGCCAGGCTGCCAGCGCAGCGAAGATAATCCACCGCGCTTCGCGCAGCAGTCCTGTCAGGCGCTGTTGCAGGGCGGAAGGCCCATTACGCACATTTTTGGATGACCGGGACGAACGAGGGGATGTTGCAGGTATTCTTGCCATGGACTCATTATAATTGGAGATCGTCTTTTTCGGATTTTCTGTGATGTCGACTACTAAGCACGCAAAAGTACTCATTCTGGGCTCAGGCCCGGCCGGCTATACCGCAGCGATCTACGCAGCCCGCGCCAACCTCAACCCTGTCTTGGTCACCGGCATGGAGCAAGGTGGCCAACTGATGACCACCACGGATGTAGATAACTGGCCAGCCGATGCCCAAGGCGTCCAGGGACCTGATCTTATGGCACGTTTCCAGGCGCATGCGGAACGATTCGAAACAGAATTAATCTTTGACATGGTGTCCTCGGTTGACCTGTCCACCCGCCCGCTGACCTTGAATGGGGATAGTGGCACAGTCTACACCTGCGATTCGCTGATTATTGCAACAGGTGCGTCGGCGCAATACCTGGGCTTGCCATCGGAACAGGAGTTCATGGGCCGTGGCGTCTCCGGTTGTGCAACATGTGACGGTTTCTTCTACAAGAATCAAGACGTGGTGGTCGTCGGTGGTGGCAATACCGCCGTAGAAGAAGCCCTGTACCTGTCCAATATTTGCAAAACCGTGACACTGATTCACCGTCGCGACACTTTCCGCTCCGAGCCCATCCTCACCGACAAACTGATGGATCGCGTCCAGAACGGCAATATCCGCCTGAAACTGCACAGCGAATTGCAAGAAGTGCTGGGCGATGCTTCTGGCGTGACCGGTGTGCGCATTATCAACAAGCAAACCCAAGCCACTGAAGATCTGGCCGTGACCGGCGCTTTTATCGCCATCGGCCATAAACCCAACACCGGGATCTTCGAAGGCAAACTGGATATGCACGATGGCTACATCACCACTCGTAGCGGCCTGAAAGGCATGGCAACCATGACCTCCGTTCCCGGTGTGTTTGCCGCAGGTGACGTGCAAGACAATATCTATCGTCAGGCCATTACCAGTGCAGCCAGCGGTTGCATGGCCGCCTTGGATGCACAGCGCTGGTTGGATGAAAACAAATAAGCCCAAAGCCGTAGGCCGCAGCCTGGCAGACCTGAAGAAGTTGCAAGGTCAGGTCCGCCAGGATCTCAACCCGCCCCCGGCCCCCGCTCGTCCTCAAGCTCGCAAGCGTCCCCGTCCACCGGATCCCGGTGGCAAGCCGGCCAAGCCGGCTCCTGCCAGCAGCGCCGCAGCAGCCCAAGACCCCATTTCTTTATTGGACCCCAGCGACAGGGCCTGGCTACGCCAGTCCATGCGTGACGTCGCTCCCTTGAAAAAACGCGGTCAAAGCATGCTTATGAGCCGCCCTACAGCCAGCCCGGAACAGTTGGAGCAACGTCGTCGCCACGCGGTAGGTGCGCCCGTCAACACACCTGCCCTGCCCCAAGCCTCTGACCAATATGTCAGCGTGCAAGGCGAGAGCAACGATATACGACATTTGCGTGCCAGCTGTGGCCCCGATGTCTTGCGCGACCTGGAGCGCAACCGTTGGCCGATTGAGTCCAGCCTGGACTTGCATGGCTCCGATCTGGAGCAGGCCCGAGAGCGACTGGACAACTTTCTACGTTCCTGTCTGGAACACGGTGTGCGCTGTGTACGAATTGTCCATGGCACGGGCTACGGCTCACGCAATGGCGAACCCGTTTTGCGTCATGCCGTGCGTCGCTGGCTAACCCAGTTGCCCAGCGTTCTGGCCTATATGGAATGCGCGCCCAATGAAGGTGGGCAAGGTGCCGTCAAACTGGTGCTGCAAGCCATGTCTGAACCCGGTGTTTGATTTTCTTTATTGAGTACAGACGTAAAAAAGGCCAGCTTTCGCTGGCCTTTTTTTTGTTGTTGTTATGTTGTACTGCCTATTGCTTTTATAATAGTGACCGTTTTGTTCCGGTCTTTGTTGCCCAGCTTCGCGGGCTATGTCTCCTCACCTGCATGAAACGTATTGTGCCCCATTTATAACGCTGTCACACTTAGGGAATGCACTGATACCCGCATCGCAAGAAAAGATCCGTCGCCCATTCGTAATGTTTATTCGGCTGCCTGCTCCAAAGCCTTTACGGCCCGTTTCAAAAACACCTGCATTTCTTTCTCAGCCTGCTTATCGCCCTGTTCCTGGGCAATTACCAAACCCTGCTCCAGAATTTCCCTGGCCTGTTTGAATTGCTGCAGATTCACCAGCACCCGGCCCAATAGCTTCCAGGCTGCGGTGTAACGCGGATTCATTTCCACCGCTTTGGACAAATGTTCACGAGCGGCTTCCAAATCACCCTCGCCCATACACGCATTGCCCAAGCCAAAGCGCAGCAAGGCATTATCCTTGCCTGCGGCCAGTAATTTCTCCAATCCTTCGCGCATAATCCGTACCTCTGAAAACCCAGCAAGACTTGGCCGCGTTGCCTTCGCACAAAGCAAAATAGCGACAGCGATAAGCCTGAACAGCTTGATGGCTATCAAACAATATAACCATCAATCTTTAAGCTTGGTTTTGTAGCACGGAATATCAACGAGCAACCAAGCAGCCCAGGCTCGGTAGGCCCATTCCCCTGCCGGTACCGCCTTGGCTAGCGCTTTAGGCCAGATCGCCTTGCAACACCCCCTTGCTGACCACTTCACGGCCATCCAGGCTCACCGTGCAATTACGCATCGGATAGTCGAAGTGGCAATCGGAAAAACGACCTGCCGCAGGATTGGCGCCAGTAGAAAAGAGAAAGTTACCCGCAAAGGCACGCAACTCCGTTCCGTTGGTATCGCGCTTGTCGTACATGGCCAAGGAATCCCAACGAGCTGCCGGTGCCATGCCCCAGCCCACATGGCTGACCGCATAGGCATCCTTGTCATTCCAGCTTGCGTAGTAGGAACGGATCAAATCGGCATCCACGCCCTTGCCCTCAATAGCCACGACATAATCGTTTTCGATACGCAGGGTCACCGCCGATTCCAGATAACGCTTGAAGGTCAGGTTCACATCCCCGCTATCGAGCACCAGCGTGCCATTCACACTGCCATTGCTGGGGTAGCAAATACATAAGCCGGCAGGCCAGTACCCAAAACTGCCCGGCTTGTCGGCAATCCCGGCGCTGCCGCGTCCGATCACCCCCGCCAGGCTGACCGTCAAACCCGTACCGGCCTCGGAGCTGATGTGCATGACGCTGGCATCGCTAATTAGTTTGCCGCCAATATCGCACTTGCTTTGCAAGTAAGGACTGGGTTTGACCCGCTCCAGAATCTCGGGATGCTCGTCGCTGATCATCATGATGCGGGCACCGTTGGCCAGCAGAGCCGCACGCTCGGGCGAATGCAGCAACCCTTCTACCGTGCAGTCCACGATGAACTGGCTGCCTGCCAAAGCCTGAACAATCGGGTCCATACCCTCCAGAGCCAAAGAAGTCCCAGTCGAGCGCAAGGCAATATTGCTTTTCAGACGTGGCGAGACTAATTTCACATGACAAACCCGTGCGCCCATTTGCGTCAGGGCCAACTCGGCCAGCTCGGCCAGCACGGAGCGCGATTGCGTCTCGGACAGCACAACGGCCATCTCGCCGGGCTGCACCTTGCACAGTCCAAACACTTCTACAAAATCAGCAATCCACTTGCCTTCAATATGCTCACGCAACATCTCACTACTCCTAGAAAATTCAAAAAAACGCTGCACAGCTTTTTCAGCCGGGCAGCGCCTGTACACATCAGTCGTGCAAGTCCTTGCCCTTGGTCTCGGGCGAGGCAATGGTGGCCCACAAGGCCAGAATGCACAGACCAATCAGGTACCAGTCAAACACCTGCTTTTGATTGATGGAATGCAGCCAGGCTTGCAAATAGGGGGCAGTCCCGCCCGTCAGGGCACCAGCGACCGAATACGGCAAACCCATGGCGACCGCCCGGATACGAGTCGGAAACTGCTCGGGGAAAAAGGCGGGCATGATCGCAGTAGGGGCAGAGATTAAAAACATGCCGCCTACCATGAACACCACCAAACGCCAGATCTCGCCCTGGCCGCCAGTCAGCACCATGGTCAGCGGGATGATGCTGATGATGGAGCCGATAGAAAAGAAGTACCAGTTCGCCTTGCGACCAAAGCGATCCGAAAATGCCCCCCAGAAAATCAAACACAGGATCAGGAACAGATTGGCCCCAACGCCTACCCACATCACCTTGGCAGCAGGCATGCCCAAAGAGGTAATGGCAAAGGTGGGTGCCATAATGGCCCAGACGTAATACAGCACCGTGCCGCCTGCCGACAAGGCAAAAACGCGCAAGCAGGCGCTGCGGTATTTCCAGACCTCTGACCAGAACACCCGCGCACCAGGACGTGCCGTTTTCCCCGAAGCCTGGGCAGCCTGACGGGCTTTGAACATGGGGGTTTCGTCCAGTTTTCTGCGCAGATACAGCGCATATACCCCCAAAGCACCACCCAGAACAAAGGGCACACGCCATGCCCAGGCCCGCACAACCTCTTCACCCAGCAGGCTGGTCAGGCAGGCACTGAGCAAGACAGCCGCCAGAACCCCGATCGTGACAAACACAAAGACGGAGGAAGACCACAGCCCGCGTTTATGGGCAGGTGCCATTTCAGTGACGTAAGTGAAAGAGGACACCACCTCCCCACCATGACCAATGCCTTGCAACAAGCGGCCCATCAACAAGAACAAGGCAGCAATCGGCCCTACCATGTCATAAGTCGGTGCAACACCAATTACCAAACTGCCCAAGGCTGTCACCAGCATGGACAAAGTCATGGTGAAACGTCGCCCCTTGCGGTCGGCCAGCCAGCCAAAAAAGATGCCTCCCAAAGGGCGCATGAAAAAGCCCACGGCAAATACTGCCAGCGTGCCCAGCAAGGCCGCCAGCGGGTCCTCGCTATGAAAAAACTGCTTGGCAAAATAGGCGGCAAAAATCGAATACGCCGTCCAGTCGTACCACTCCAGGGCGTTACCCGCCCCAACCCCCAAAATAACGCGTCGACGCTGCGCAGCAGTCATGGGCTGCTCGCGCAAAGATGATGTAGGTGCGTCCAAGAGATGTCCCCTTCACTGTGATAGTTATGCTTCTTGTTGTTTGTTTTTGATCCGGTGGCTCAGGCCACCAACTGCGTGAAACGAGAACGATGAAAGATCAGTGGCGAGATTTCGCGTTCGATCTGCACATCGTGGATAAGCAATTGCACGGCATCGTGGTCCCCGGCCGGATGCACTTGAAAAACACTGCAGTCAAACCAGACTGATGCCCCTTGGATATGGACAGCCCCCTCCTCGGTCAGCTCGACCTCGATATCGCTGAAGCGGCTGTCCTTGTCCGGCCCAGCCAGCTGATGGCAAATAGCCGCATGTTCAGCACTCAAAATTGACACCCCCAGACGCGAGGCGCTCGACAGCAGCGCCCAGGTCGAGGAACTTTTCTGTACAAAAAAGGCGGCCAAAGGCGGATCCAGCGATACCCCTACGGAAAAACTGGACGCCACAATGACGTGCGGCTTGCCATCGAGCACAGCCGCAATAGCGGCAACCCCCGACGGAAAGTGCCCAAAGGCTTCGCGTACCGCCCTGGCTCCCAACCCACTTATGTTTTCTTTCATGACGATGACTCTGCTCAGGCGTTAAAGACCCAAAACCCAAAATGAGGCGAGCGCTCCTGTAGCCTGCTCGCTTGGCCTAAATTCTGTTTCGATCGTCATTTATTTGCAATAACAAAATAGACAATCAATGTCTTTTTTTGTTTATTTTAGGTATTAACCCTATGAAAAATCGTCGTTTTAAACACTATAGGCCTATACAATTTGCCTGTAATTTATTGCGAATAATGATCTGTAATTATTTATTTGCAATAAAACACCAATTAATAAAGCCCTGAACTACGGCAACAGGGCCTATCCCTGACAAGAAGGACAGCATGTATCTACATATCGTTTTGATGGCGCCCCACACCCCGCTCAGCCCGGAGCTGGTCCCCAAGCTGGATCACGCCTTTATCCGCATACGCCAGGAGTGCCCAGGCATAGAGCGCTTTGAGTGGGTGCCGAATTTGTCGCGCAGCTCTGCGCGCTACAGCCATGCCCTGCTGTCCGTATTCCGCACGCAGGAAGCTTTGGACGCTTACCGGGAGAGTGACGCTCATCAGGCCATGCTCGATGCCATCGCTGCGCATATTCAGGACATCGTGGTGCTGGACAGCGTGCTGGAGGAAAACCTGCCCTGAAAGGCCATGTCGCAGCCCTGTCGTACAAGACGTAACAAGCCTCGAATGCGGCCACGCTAGCGCCGCCGGGGCACGCACGGTAAAATGGCCCGCTACAAACCTACTATCAAAAATGGGTAGCGATCAGCCCCTCCACCGGAAAACAGAATGAAAGCAAGCGTCGCGATTGATGAGTTCATCGCCAGCCGAGACCATGGCGAGCACGAGCAACTTGCCCCGCACCACTACATTCTGACGCTCTACGGTCTGTTCGCCCGTCCCACGGGCGTCATCATTCCGGTGGCCAGCGTGGTCCAACTGCTAGCTGACCTGGGCGCTGAGCCATCCAGTGTGCGATCCGCTATTTCCCGACTCAAGAAAAAAGGCGTACTGGTCAGCCAACAAGCCGCCTCAGGCAAAGGCTATGCCTTGGCCGCCGAGCTGGAACCGCATATGCAAGCCGGTGACGAGCGGATTTTCTCCTCGCCCTCCATGAATATTCGGGATCCCTGGCTACTGGTCTCCTTCTCTGTTCCAGAAAGCGAACGCCAGAACCGTCACAAGATTCGTACCGGCTTGGCCCGCATGGGTTTTGGCACGGTGAATGCGGGCCTGTATATAGGTCCGGCGCGCTTGCAGGCAGAGGCTGTCGAGTACATACGCGAGCACCAGCTCTGGCCCTATATTGAGTTGTTCACCTGCGAACCCAGTGGCCTGAGCGATATTCAGGAAAAAATTTCCCGCTGGTGGAATTGGGACAAATTGGCCAACGAGTACCAGTCCTTTTTAAACTCATATCAGCACGAGGTTGAGGTCTGGCAAACCGCTTTGCGCCAGGGCACGGGCGACCCGCTGGAAGCCTTCCGCCTCTATATGCCCATGGTGACCCGCTGGCGCAGACTGCCCTTTCTGGATCCCGGCCTGGCACCCGAGCTATTGCCTGACAACTGGGTCGGCAATACGGCCCGTAAATTATTTGGTGACCTACACCGCCTGCTTAGCCCCTTGAGTTCGCAACACGTGCAACAGGCCATTCCAAACTGGAAGGCCCACCGCGCGGAGTAGATCAGCTTCTGGAGTCATGCCCCTACAAAACGAGCAATGTCCCCCCTCAAGTCCTGGGAAACACACTCAAATCGTTCCTGCGTTACCCCCTGCATCATAGGGGCATCCTGCCAAGCCAGGAAGTTGCCAAACTGAAACGGCAGATCAAAACAATGCCCACTGAACACCGCATCAAGTGGGCTTTGCTCTGTAAAGCCACTCCACACCACAGCTCGCCCCGCTGCTTTCAGGCTAGCCGCATACTGGGTAGGAAAGCGCTGAAACTGCAACCAGGAAGACGCCGCCACAACTTGCTGATACGGTGTCAAGCCCGACTCTGCTCCCTGATACACGCCGTTTCGCAGCAGGTTGGCGGGTAAATCTTCCGCAGGCCATACACCCAAAGCCTGATCGACCTGCTCTTGCGTCGCCTGCCGATGAAAAGGCACGTCAAAAAAGAACACCGAGGACTCTTGGGCAGTACAACGCAGATACACCGCCTGCGCATGGCAGGTTTGTGCCGCCCAGTCAGGATTCAATAAATCCGGCGGCATCCCGGCACTGGCCACAGGCAGGAATGCCGAAGGAGCATGAGCCAAGCGTGGTGGCTCTTTACCCAAGGCCAGCATGCCATGCTGCATCAAGGTATCCACGTCCGCCATCAACCACTGATCGCCCAGGCTTTGTCGCACACGCTCCGTGGTTTTTCTTTGTTGCTCGGGCGTCCACGGTGTGCGCGTCCCCATGCTGAGCAAAGCCACGCGATCAATCCAGCCTCGCGTGGACTCCAGCACACTGAGCAAATGCGCGTACCAGCCACCCGCCGACTGCCCCATCAAGGTGATCTTGTCCGGGTCGCCACCAAAGGCGTGGATGCGATCTTTCACCCATTGCAGCGCCAAGAGCAAATCGGCTGCTGGTAAAGGCAAATCATCCGCCTGTGCATCACCCAAGTGCCCCAAGGCGCCCAGACGATAATTCACATTGACGACCACCATGCCCTGCGCTGCCAAACGGGTGCCGTCATACCAATTCAAAGAAGCACCACCACTCATCCAGGCACCACCGTGGATAAAAAAGACGACAGGCAGACCTTGCGCTTGAGCTGGCGCCCACACATTCAGAAAGTAAGCATCTTCAGATTGGGGGTTGGCACTGCCTGCGCCCATGACCGCAGCAAGGCGGCTGGGGCGCTGCGGAAATAAAGGCACCTGACCCAGAGATGTCGCTGCCACCCGCCCCGTCGCCGCCTGCGCCGCTTCAAAACGATGCGTGCCTTGGGCGTAACGCAGGCCATACCAGGCCTGCACCTCTACGCCATCGGCACGACAACGGCGCGAGGGCGCATTGATCAGCAATGTCGCCGTCATGGCTTAGAGCTTGTTGGAAATATAAGGCGTACCGGTCATGCCGTTGCCGTGCAGCTCGTATCCCATGGGCGCGGTAATCGAGGCATGGCGAGTACCGGTATTAATATCGCGCCACATCCGGCCCAGCGGGCTGTTTTCCGCAAACGAAGCGGTGCCATGCAACCAGCAAAGATTGTTCACCGCATCCACCAGTTCGTGTCCGGCATGGCCGATCCCGGCGCGATGACGCGCACGCAGTTCCAAGGGCATGGGCACTATGCCAGAGGCAGCCGCATCAATCTGCGCCGCAGCACGTTCCAACAATAAACGGGCGCCATCAATCTGGATACTGGCCGAGCCCAAGTTCTGCACAAACGCCCCCGAGTCCGACTGTTTCTTGTAATGGGTATAGGTAATGCCACGCTTGCCACTGACGCCACTGGTGAAATCCACGGCAGCTTGAGCCGCTCCCAAAGATGGCGCTTGAATGCAGGTGGACATGGTCAGGTGCGGCGTCAAACGACGGCCAAACGTGGCCGAAGGATCTTGCTCCTGCACATCACCCATCAATTGCTGAAACGTGATCAAGCGCTCTTTGGGCACCCACAGGTTTTCAGCCACCATGGTGTTGGAGCCAGAACCGCGCATACCGATGGTGTACCAGGTGTCCTGAATGTCAAACTCATCACGACGCATCAACACAAAGCCCACGGTAGGCTCGACCAGCTCGCTTTCCTTGATGAACAGAATCCCCAGCGCCCAGTCCGAATGGTTGCTGTTCGATGCAAAAGGCCACTTGCCCGTAATGCGCCAGCCATCGCCATCCGGCGTTGCCGTGCCTTGCGGTTGAGCAAAAATGGACGCAGCACGGATAGGGCCATCTGCAAACACCTCATCGAGCATCGCATCGCTAAAACGGTTGGCCAGCATGACCGAACCATTCGAGATCACCACACACCAGGCGGCTGCCGGATCGTAATAGCCCACGGCGCTGGCGCACTGCAAGAGCATGTCCGCGCCACCCTCGTACCCGCCGTAGCGCTTCAAGGTCGAAATGCGCCAGGCCCCGGTGGACTCCAAAGCCTGAACCGCCTCATCCGACAACACGCGATTACGGTCAGCCTGTGGGGCCAGCTCGCGTAACAGCGGACCGATCTCATGGATACGTTCCAGAATCTCCTCTGTCTCCTGACGGGATGGGGCCTGAGTAACGGTGACCCGCTCGTGCTCGGCGACCAACGTAGCTCCTGTGATAGTCATAACTGCTCCTTAGAATTATTTGATGTAGCAAATTTATAGCCATCGTCAATTAATCGCAATATCAATAATTATGGAAACAGTCGAAAACTCTTGTTTTATTGGATTTATCCGGGTTTTTACCTAGTAAAAATCACACCTTCTTTTTATTTTTAATTGCATAAAACTAACGATCAAAAATAATATGAGCGCAATGATAGAAGAAAAAGACAGGAGCGGAACGGCCCGCCAAAGCATGAGGCGAAAAAAAACCGCCGACCCGAAGGTCGACGGTTTTTCATGTGGAAAACTGGCTTTAACAGCCTGTTTTCATTACATGTTTTCGATCATGACATCGCCAAAACCGGAGCAGGACACTTGAGTAGCGCCTTCCATCAGACGGGCAAAGTCATAAGTCACTTTACGCGAGGTGATGGATTTTTCCATGCTGGAGATGATCAGATCAGCAGCTTCGGTCCAGCCCATGTGACGCAGCATCATTTCAGCGGACAAAATCAGCGAACCTGGGTTCACGTAGTCTTTGCCAGCGTACTTGGGAGCAGTACCGTGGGTAGCTTCGAACATGGCCACGGAGTCGGACAGGTTGGCGCCGGGAGCGATACCAATACCACCGACTTGAGCAGCCAGAGCGTCGGAGATGTAGTCGCCATTCAGGTTCAGTGTGGCGATAACGTCGTACTCGGCAGGACGCAGCAGGATCTGTTGCAAGAAGGCGTCAGCAATCGAATCCTTGACGATGATCTCGCGACCGGTCTTGGGATTCTTGAATTTGCACCATGGGCCGCCGTCGATCAATTCAGCGCCGAATTCTTTTTGAGCCAGTTCGTAGGCCCAATCACGGAAGCCACCTTCGGTGAACTTCATGATGTTGCCCTTGTGAACGATGGTCACGGAAGAGCGATCGTTGTCGATGGCGTACTGGATGGCCTTGCGCACCAGGCGCTCGGTACCTTCGCGGGAAACAGGCTTGACACCGATACCGGAAGTATTGGGGAAGCGGATCTTGTTCACGCCCAGAGTGGTTTGCAGGAAGTCGATCAGCTTCTTGGCGCTTTCGGACTCAGCAGCAAATTCGATACCGGCGTAAATGTCTTCGGAGTTCTCGCGGAAAATGACCATTTCGGTCTTTTCTGGCTCACGCACAGGCGAAGGAACACCCTTGAAGTAGCGCACAGGGCGCAGGCAGACGTACAGGTCCAGTTGCTGACGCAGGGCCACGTTCAGGGAACGGATGCCGCCGCCAACGGGGGTGGTCAGAGGGCCTTTGATGGACACGACGTAGTCTTTAACGGCATCCAGAGTTTCTTCTGGCAGCCAGACGTCGGAACCGTACACCTTGGTGGATTTTTCACCGGCGAACACTTCCATCCATTCGATCTTGCGCTTGCCGCCATACGCTTTGGCAACCGCAGCATCGACCACTTTGATCATGACTGGCGAAATATCCACGCCCGTACCATCACCCTCGATGTAGGGAATAATGGGTTGATCGGGAACATTCAGGGAAAAATCCGCGTTAACTGTAATTTTCTGCCCCGACGCGGGGATCTTGATATGCTGATAGGACATGGATGCTCCAGTTGTGCTCCAATATTAGGGATAGCTAAACACGGAACGCTTTTGCGTTTCCGAAGTCTTATATAAGAGTTTAACTTAATTCGCGCGTATTCAGGCACCTGTAAACTCAAAGCTTGTCAAAAATGCTTGCATTCTTGACAACTTATCTATTCTACACGGCCCCGATGGTGGCTTGTACCAGCCAGTCATTCTCACCGTTTCCCGTAAAATGCGCGCCAAAGATTCGCATTTTCTGACCATTTTTTTCTCGACTCCACCATGTTCAACCCCTCTCGCGAGCAGGTTCGCCAATTTTTCATTGAAGCTTGGGACAAACACCAAAGTGGTCATCTGCTGACCGCTCTAGAGACCATGGCAGTGGATCTGGTACAGCAGCACCCCGAGTACCACGACGATTTACGTAACGCCGATGCCGTCAGTCAGGACTATTCCGTGGAGCAAGGACGCAGCAACCCTTTCTTGCACCTGTCCATGCACCTGGCCATCAATGAGCAACTGTCGATTGACCAGCCTCCGGGCATCAAGGCAGCGTATCAGCGCTTATTGACCAAGCACGATCAGCATGCCGCAGCGCACATCATCATGGAGGCACTGGGCGAGGTGATCTGGGAAGCACAACGTCTGGGCACGCCGCTAAACAATGAGCGCTATATCGAATTGATTTTGCGCCACAGCACGCGCGACTAACGCCGCAAGCAGCTTTACTTCCTATGGCTCAAGGGGCCGGGCTGACGCGACAGCCACACGGAAATACTGTCAATATCCGCTTGGCTCATGGTGTTGGCCATCGCTCCCATGATCGCGTTCTTGCGAATATTGGACGTTGCCGGCGCTCCGGCCTGCCCACGCTTGTACGCCATCAAGGTCTGACGTAAATAATCCGCATGCTGGCCAGCCAGAATGGGATACTCCGGATTCAAGGGCGTTTTCGCATCCTCGCCATGACAGGAGGCACAATTCAGGTTCTTCCAGGCTTGTCCGCCTGCATTGACCAAATCGTCAGCAGCCATTGCCTGACCGCCCCCTGCGGCCATCAGCCCCATTGCCACCAGTAAGACTGTTTTTCTCATACGTACCTCCCCGTCCTTAAGGTTTGTTGCCCGCGTAATACGCGGCAATGTCCGCCATGTCCTGTTCGGACAAGCTCAGCGCAATGGCTTGCATGGTGGGGAAGGTTCGAGCACCGCTGGCATACTCCTTGAGCGCCGCTTCTATATACGCAGCACCCTGCCCGGCAATCATGGGAACGTGATAGACCTCGGGAAAGCTGGCCTTGTAACCGGGCAAGCCATGACAGCCTATACACATGGAGATCTTGTCGCGCGCCGCCTCGGGATTGGCCTTGATCGGCTCGGAATCCTGCGCCTGGGCTGCCCAGGGCAGACAGGAGCTGGAGGCCAGAAGAAAGAAAGAGACACACCGCTTCATTTGCAACTTCATCATCGCTATTCGCTTTGTCGTGGAGTTGAAAACGGTCCGGGTCAGGCTCTGCGTCTATTGCAGCAAAAGGTGAATCAACGCGACACCTGGCTCTGTGATGCTGACCGACGAGTACTGAGACGATTGTATGATAATTGCCAAGGATGACTGATACTAGTATTTATACCCGAGTTTCTATTCTTGACAGATCAACATTTTAAGTACAAGTTTGAGCCGATTTATGACTACTACGACCCGTTTTGAAGGCACCGACCAGTACGTTGCCACCGATGATTTGAAGCTGGCCGTCAACGCCGCTTTGACGCTACAACGTCCTTTGCTGATCAAAGGCGAGCCGGGTACCGGCAAGACACTGCTCGCCCTGGAAGTGGCCCGTGCCCTGGGACGTCCCCTGCTGCAATGGCATATCAAGTCCACCACCAAAGCGCATCAGGGTCTGTATGAATATGACGCGGTCTCGCGTCTGCGCGACTCCCAATTGGGCGATGAGAAAGTCCACGATATCGGCAACTACATTGTGCAAGGCACCTTGTGGCAAGCCTTCGAGTCCGAGGAGCCCACCGTCGTTCTGATCGACGAAATCGACAAGGCCGATATCGAGTTCCCCAATGACTTGCTGCAGGAACTGGACCGCATGGAGTTTCATGTCTATGAGACTCGCCAGACCGTCAAGGCGCGCCACCGCCCATTGATCATCATCACGTCCAATAACGAAAAAGATCTGCCTGACGCCTTCCTGCGCCGCTGTTTCTTTCATTACATCCGCTTCCCGGAGCGCGAGACCATGGAACAGATTGTGGCCGTGCACTATCCCAACCTGCGCAGCGACATCCTGTCCAGCGCCCTAGATACCTTCTTTGCCCTGCGCGATGTCCCTGGCTTGAAGAAAAAACCCTCCACCTCGGAATTTCTGGACTGGCTGCGTCTGCTACTGGCTAACGACATTCCGGCCGATGCCCTGCATGAGCTGGATGAAGGCCTGCCCCCCATGGCCGGTGCCTTGCTGAAAAACGAACAAGACTTGTCCTTGATGCAGCGTCTGGCCGCCATGAGCCAACGCAGCCAGCGCCGGAGCTGATATGCAAACAAGCGCTTTTTCCCAGCCACTGGCTCCCTTGACGCTGCAAGGATGGGGCGTGCGTCTGGAGCCTTTGCAACTGGCGCATGTGAAATTGCTGGAAGCGGCTGCGGCCGATGGCGAACTTTGGAATGTGCGTGTGACCAGCGTCCCCGCCCCCGGCCAGACCCAGGACTATGTCAATAAAGCTCTGGACGGTCTGGAACAGGGCCATATGCTGCCCTTTCTGGTATGGGACCTGAGCACAGACCGAGCTGTCGGCACCACGCGTTATCACGACATTATTGCGCCAGTGGGCCGCCTGGAAATCGGCTACACCTGGTATGCTCGCAGCGCCCAGCGCAGCCACGTCAATACCGCGACCAAGCTGCTCTTGCTGCAACATGCTTTCGAGACCTTGGGAGCTGGCGTCGTAGGCTGGCGTACCGACCACCTGAACTTCCAATCCCAGCAAGCCATCACCCGCCTGGGAGCTCGTTTCGACGGACGAGTTCGCCACCATGCTATGCGCCGCGACGGCACGATACGCGACACCCTGTTCTACAGCCTGATGGCAGGCGAGTGGCCGGATGTCCGCGCCCACTTGCTGGACAAACTAAGGCAGCACGGCCATGTTGCTTGATTTCTTCTACCACCTGCGCGAGCGCGGCCTGCCGGTTTCCATTCAGGAACACCTGACGCTGCTGGACGCATTGTGCAAAGGGATCATGCCCCCCACGCTGGACGATTTTTACCATCTGTCCAGACTGGTGCTGATCAAGGACGAAACCCTTTACGACCGCTTTGATTTGGCCTTTGGTGAGTTCTATCAGCCACAGTTGGAGGCGCTGGCCAAGGACAAGACCTTGCCCGAGGACTGGCTACGCAAAACACTGACCCGCAACCTGACACCTGAACAGAAAGCTGCATTGGAAAAGCATGGGCTGGAAAAACTGCTGGAGATGTTCAAGGAACGTCTGAACGAACAGCAAGGGCGACATGCGGGCGGCAGCAAATGGATTGGCACGGGTGGCTCCTCACCGTTTGGACATGGTGGCTATCACCCCGAAGGGATCCGTATCGGCGGCCCCTCTGCAGGAAACCGTACCGCCATCAAGGTCTGGGAAAAGCGCGAGTTCGTGGATTACGACGACCAGCAAGAGCTGGGCACACGCAACTTCAAAATGGCGTTGCGACGCCTGCGCCGCTTTGCCCGCCAGGGCGCCCCCACCGAGCTGGATCTGGACAGCACCATACGCGAGACAGCTCGCAATGCCGGCATGCTGGATCTACACATGCAGGCCGAGCGACAAAACCGGGTCAATGTGCTGATGCTACTGGATATTGGCGGCAGCATGGATGACCACATCGCCCAGGTAGAATCCCTGTTCTCGGCTGCACGCTCTGAATTCAAGCACCTGGAAGCGTATTACTTCCATAACTGCGTGTATGAATCAGTCTGGCGGAACAATGCTCGCCGTCAAAGCGAGAGGCTGGATACCTGGGATTTGCTGCGCAAGTACAACGAGGACTGGCGCATCATTATCGTAGGCGATGCCACCATGAGTCCTTACGAGATCATGGCTCCAGGTGGTTCTGTTGAGCACTACAACAAGGAAACCGGCGCAGCCTGGCTGCAAAGGCTGAACGATCACTGGCCACGTATCGCCTGGCTCAACCCGGAACCGCAGGCTTATTGGCCGTATCGACAATCCATCGCCATCATTCAGAACCTGATGTCCGACCATATGTACCCCGTTACCAGCGCAGGGCTGGAAGAGGCGATGCGTTACTTGTCGCGCTAAACAACCACCTTCTGTTCGACGACGGACAGGAAATCAACACCCGAGGCGCCAAAGACAAGGGCATAAGGTCAGCCAAGGGCGCTTTCCCTTCAGACATAAAAAAACCCGCACAGTTACAAAACTGCTGCGGGTTTTTCATCACGCTTTTCAAGCCATCAACGCCCTTTCTGACGCTGCAACATCCCAGCGCGCTGCTTCTCCAACTCATTGATCTGACGCTGCAATTCACGCAGCTGCTCACGGGCTTCACGTTCCTGCTCGGCCAGAGCCTGAGCTTCACGGCGGGACTCTTCACGCTGGGCGATGGCCAAAGCTTCTTGCTGACGCTGCAAAGCCAGATCGTTTTGCAAAACAGTCAACTGGTCCGCGCTTTCATTCAATTTCTTTTCAGCATCAGCCACTTCGGCCTGCAGCTTGATGCGCTCCAGATCAGCGGCGGCATAGTCTACCGTGTCCTGACGGTACTGGGTGTACATACGCTCGGCCAGGGATTCGTCGGTGGTCTTGAACACACGCCAGAATTCACGCTGCTGAAACAGGGCCACGTAATACGTCATGCTCTCGGCAGAGAACAGCAAGCTGGCACCAAAACGACCGTTATAGGCGGTACGCAGCTCTTGGACGGCACGCGCCTGAATCAACTGCTGCAACTGGGCCACTGTGGTGTTCTGATAGGCCGGAGCCGGAGCGGGTGCCGGTGTAGGGGCCACTTCCGGCGAAGCGACAGGCGCCACTTCCTGGACATCTTGCTCTTGAGTTTGCGCCACTACAGGCCGCTCTGGCTCCTGCACCAAAGACATCGAGCTGCACCCTGACAATAAAAAAAGTCCTCCCAAGGACAGCAACGCCGCCGTCTTCTGACTAAGGTTCACCATACCCATCCCTTGATAATCCATTTTTTTGTGTTTAGCTTGATACACAGAATCAGCCCGTATTCTAAACGCGCGTTGTCGCATCTTGTGCCTTTATGTTGAATTTGCGCATCTTTTCCCACAAGACTTTGCGAGAAATTCCTAATACAGCAGCCGTATCCTGGCGTCGCCAGTTCTGCGTATCCAGAACATTGATAATGCGAGCGCGCTCCTCCTGCTCCTGCGCACTCAGACTGATGACCGGCTCGGGCCGCTCCAAAATAGGCGCCCCTTCAGGCAAAGCCATGGCCGGAGCCATCACCGGGGCGTTAAAGCGTTCCAGCACTTGTCGCAGTTGTACCGACTCCCAGGCACCGAACTGTTTACTCATGACAGCAACACGTTCAACCAGATTAGCCAGTTCCCGCACATTACCGTTAAAGCGCATGTTGCCTACGGCATCCAGCACCCATTGCGGAATATCTTCAACGTCACACTCCAGCGCCTGTTCCAGCAAGGCGCAGAAAATAGCGATCTTTTCCTGAGAGCCGCGCTGCTCCAGGTTCGGAATCAGCAGCTCAACCACGGCCAGACGGTAATACAGATCAGCGCGAAACTGACCCTGCTGCACCAAACCCAAGAGGTTTTTATTGGTGGCCGCGACCATACGAAAATCGACCGGGATCTGTTGCGTCGACCCCAGGCGCGTCACGCAGCGCTGCTCCAGAACGCGCAGTAGTTTGACCTGTTGATGCAAGGGCAAATCCCCGATTTCGTCCAGGAACAGGGTGCCTTGATCTGCCTGCTCGAAATAGCCTTTATGAGCGCCAATTGCGCCCGTAAAGGCCCCTTTCGCATGGCCGAAGAAATGAGCCTCGAACAAACCCTCGGGCACTGCCCCGCAGTTCACCGGAACGAAAGGGCCTTGGGCACGTGAGGAGCGCTCGTGCAACAGTTGGGCAATACGCTCTTTACCCACGCCTGTTTCGCCATGAATCAGCACACTGGCCCCGCTATCGGCGTACATATCCGCCTCAGCAATCAAGGCTCGCATCACAGGCGAGACGGCAACTAATGGCTGAGGGCCACCCTGCCCTTCACGCTCGACCTGTGCGGTCAAGCCGGCCAACTTGGCAACCAGGGTACGCAACTCGGCCTGACTGAAAGAAAGCGGCAAAGTATAGGAGTACGCCGACGGGTAAAAACGGGGGTCATAGCCCCGGTTCTCCGAAGCGACCCAGATCACCGGAATGGCATGCTCAACCAGCCATTGGTGCTGCTCAAAACGCCCCTGGGCCATCACACTGACAGACACCAAAGCAACCGCATGACGCGTGGGATGACGCTCGGCGTCCAGCACCAAGGAAGGCTCTACGCGCATGACCGCTACCGAACTGGGCTCCATGGCACGCTCAGCGCGCGTCACCAGATCGGAGCTGCCCTCCCAGACGTATAAAACAGGTTCATTACCCATAAAGCTGACACTCATTGCTGTGTTCGCCTCCCGCCCTATTGCACCAGATAGGCAGTACCACACTGCACATCGTGAAGTTTCACATCAGCCTCGACCAGACTCAGGCCCAGCAGCTTTAGCAACCCCTCCAGCAGCGCACTCAAACCTTGCAACACAGGGTCCAACAAAGCGACGACCAGACTTAATACGGCACCGACCAGGTTGGAGTCTTTAAAGACCAATACCTCGACCGCACCTGTCCGGCACTCGCGCATCGCTTGCTGACCACCAATACCACCGATCACGCAGGCCAGATCACTCAAGGGCGCACCCAGCAAGGTGGTCAGCAAATTATCGACAAAGCCCAGAGTTCCGCCCAGCACACCAATTAAGCCGTTCTGGCTCATGGTTCGAGACAATTGCTCCATGCGCTCCTTGGACCAGTTCATCTCGTTCACAACAGCCGACACTGATCGACCTGCCCCATCCCCCACCAGACTTTCTGCCATCTGACGCTTGCCGGATGCACCGCTCCATGGGGTGTTCAACAAATCACCAAGAATGCCGGAAAGAACGGCATCAGAGAGCAGACGCACACTACGGGACAGGTCCAGTTGAGTGGCATTGACAGTCGCTTCCGAAGGCTCGCCCGGAGGTGCCGTCAGCGTCACGTGAACCGGATCTTTGGTATCAATCAGGGGTAAGGTCACTTTGGCCGTCAAGGGCAAAATACCCAGCACGTTAATGATGCGGTGACGCTGAATATCCCCAAAGGACTCATCCTTGCAACTGTTGCTGGTCGAGAAGAAATCCGAATGCGGAAATTTGCCCAGACACACGTTCACCAAGGAGGAACTGACCGCAATGGTGGCCTGATTCTCGGCAATCGGAGCGCGGCAGATATTCACCAGTTCGCCAGAGGCCTGGGACAATTCGATAATGACCGGCAGGCTGACTTCCGTCCCCAGGATTTTCAAAATCGGGCCTGCCAGCGGAATCTTGGAGGTATCCAGATTCAGATAAACACGTACACCTGCCGAATTCGCTTTAGTGCCTACCCCGCCCATGGCAATACTAGGCGGCTCTACGATCCGTACTCGCAAATCCAGGGCATTATTGAACATATCGGTCAAACCGGCTGGCAGCGCCGTCAGGTTCAGATCGATCAGGTTCTGACCATTGGCCACCACCAAACCGGTGTTGACCAATTGCAGCACATCCAGATTCACATTCAAGGCCGACAGAGGATCCACACCATTGATCAGGGCCAAGATACCGCCATCCCCCAGCAGCTTGATCGGCAAATCCAGGGGGCCGACACCCAGCAGCAAGCGAATATAGTCCTGTAAGGCGCCAACATCCAGACCCAGTGTTTTTTGCTGATCCAGCAAATCCAGACTGGCACTTAGCAAATCAGCCAAGGTCAGTTGTTCCAGTTGCGCCAACTCCTGCGGCGTTCCGACACCGGCAATGACAGTGGCAGGCAATCCCAGGGCTTTCAACAAACCGGAAGGCGTAATTTTGGCATTGACCAGACCGGCTGAGTCCAGCACCGTCAATTGATCCGGACGCAGACCTACGCCGCGCAGCAGGTTATAGACCAGGCCATTGCGTTTTAAGGACAGCAATCGACTGCCCACGGAAAAGGTCGCAACCGGCTCGCTGTTCTTGGCAGTGGCAACCGCTTCGATCACCGAGGAGGTGAAAAAGGGAAACAAGGAAGGGGGTTGATAACTCAAGTGGACGCGCACCGAGTCAGCGGGCAAGGCCGGCACGAAGCGCTGGGTCGGGTCACTTTGGTTGCTGTTCCATTGACCACAAAGGACTTTGGCGCCATCGCCCGTCAAACCCGCCGCAGGCGAATCGGGTTGGCTACGCAGGCTGAACCTGGCCATGTTCTCACCTTGCTGACAGCCCAGTGCATCCCCAGAACCCAGGGCCTGCGCCCCCGCCAAGGCAGCCAGGTCAGCCGCGTTTTGCAGCCCCCGCTTCACATGGAAGTTATGTCCCAGGTGCGCCGCCCCCAGCAGCACCAGCCCCACCAGCAAAGCTGCAGCCGCAGGCACAATAATGGAACCTTGCTGCTTGTGTGCCTGCTCGTTTTGGGTTCGAGTTATTCCCCATTTCATCTCGCTCTCCTGGCCTGCTCCAGCCCTATAGGCTTAATCACTACTGTTTGTTTTGATGCGTTCTTTCATGTACTCAGGAATGGGATGCTTGAAGCTGTTCAAGTAACGCTCCCACACCAGATTGGCTGCGGCTCCGTGCACGGGCAAGGCCTTGCCTTCCCGGTCCGGGTCGGCCTGCATGCTAAGTAGGCTGCGGGTATCAGGGCCCACCTCGATGCGTGGTGGGATATGGCGACGCTCGTTCTGCACATGCACAGGCAGGCCTTCCACTTCAGGCCAAGGATGTACTTCCTCATCACTCAAGCGGTACTTCTCGTAAGGCTGACGTTCAGCGGGCACTGTTTCCGCCACCGGAGCGGCCGGTGTATGCACACCCTGATTGCTGGCTGCTGCCGGGCTGGTGCTGACCGGGTAGGTGCTGGTGCCTGAAACCATGGTTCCAGTCAGCGGAGCTTGTGTCTGCGCCCAGGCACTACTGGCCATCAACAAGGTGCAGCAGGCCAAAATGCGGGATCGGTTCATTGCGATATCCTTGAAAAAACGGCAATCAATTCATTGACGAGGACACAGGGCCCAGGCTCTCGAGCAAGGGTCGGTTCAAGCCCGCTTGCGTGGAGGAAACCACAACAGAGGCGGGACGAGCCACAACCTGACGCTGAGGCTGAGCGGATCGATTCAAGACCACTTGATCCGCTGCCACCGAGGGGGCTGAGCTCAATGCCACCGCCTGAGCTCTGGCCTGCTCATCCTTTGCAGCCGCTGCCATGCGCAGCTCTTGGTGTTTCTGCATTTGCTGACGCGCATGCAATTGCTCTAGTTCCTGCCCAATTTGCTCGGCCATCTGCACAATGGCTTGCTGGGTTGCCGGGTCCATACCCGCCTGCTGCATCACAAAATCTGCCCGCTGCGTCTCCTGGCTAACCAGCAGATACAAGGCCATATTGCTCAAGATCTTGGGATTGTCCGGGGCCAGTTCTGCGGCCTTGCCCAAGGCCAGACGTGCTTCCTGGGGGCGGCCGGAACGCAAGTAGGCATAGGCCAGATCGCTTTGGACAATCGCGTTCGTAGGGTCTTGCTGAGCGGCCTGTTTCAGAAAATGGGCGGCCTGATCAAAGTGCTCTTGCGAACCAGCGATCAAACCCAAGCCTTGATAGGCCCTCCCGGCCACTGGCGTATTCAACAGAGCCTTAAACGTATGCGCGGCTTGTTCCAACTGCCCGGTTTGACGCTGCGCCTCGGCCCGCAACACCATGACCTCTGGATCGGTGCCGTATTCTTTTTCCATGGCCTCGGCATAGGCCAGGGACGCAAAGTAACGTCCCTGCTTCTGCGTCTCTTGCAGCATGCGTACCGCCATCTGCTTGTCGGTGGGCTTGCGCTTTTCCCAGTGCTCAATCTCTTTGCTCTGCAAAAAGGCTTCCTGCTCCTGTTGCTGACGCACCAGCTCGTAAGCCGAATCCGTGGTGGAGCACGCCACCAGCAAGGTACTGCCCAAACCCAGTGCAGCCCAGCGCATTACGGGACGAATCCATGTCGACGTTTTCATTAAAATCATCCTCCGGCCACTTGGCTCAAGCCACGGAACAAGGCCAGAAAACCCGACCCTGCAGTAATAATCAACAAGGCAGGCAACAAAGTCAGCACCATGACGCCCGTCATCTTCACCGTCAATTTGCCCACTTTGGCCTTCAGCTCCAGACGACGCTGCTCGCGCAAGCGCACACCGAAGCGGTGCAAGGGTTCTTGCATGGCACCGCCGTGCTGATCCACCTGCACAATCAGGCGGCAGATCACGGCCAGATCCTCGTTGGTAAAGCCGCTGGCAATCCGCTCCAAAGACTGCTCACGAGTACGGCCACGGGCGTATTGCTCAACCGCAATGGTCAGCTCGGAACCCATAACGGGAATCACGTCATGAAATTCACGCTCGATGGTGTGCAAGGTCTGGTCCATGGACAGGCCCACGCCTTGCAACAAACGCAGCAAGTCCACAAACAAAGGCAGCTCGGCAGCGATACGCAAACGACGCTGCGAGACGCGGCGTACCAGCCACCATTTGGGTAACATCCAGCCCAGGGCAAAACCAATGAACACGGACACAAACGGCACATACTCATTTAGCCTGCGCGTCATGGGCAGCAAGCTGAACAAGATGATCAGGAAAATGCTCAGGCCCACTCGACTCAAGACGAAATACTGCCGCGCCACATCAATATGCTTGAAGCCAGCATTCATGACGAGCACGCGATCTTCTTCACTAAGCAGGCTGGATCCGAAGCGCCCTTTAAGCCAACGCTCCCCCAAACTGCCTGCCTGCATCTTGATCTGTTCCACCGTTTGACGAGACTGGCTAGGCGCCTGCGACGTATGCGCTGCACCTTTCAGGCGTTCATCAACGACCTGGCTTAAACGCGTGGCTTGCTGACGCTGCTGCCAATGGTGGTGAAACCACAAAGCAAACAGAATCAAGCCTGCCAATGCGCAAGCCACGGCTCCCCAGACCAGAACGGTTTGTGCTTCCAAGGCCATCATGTCTTGCTCCTAGACATTGCGTGCCATCCAATACAGCCAATAACAACCCACACACTGCAGGACTGCTGCGAACAACAGCATGCGAAAACCCACCGGGTCATTCCACATCGTCAGGAACAGCTCGTTATTGAAAATCAGAATGTAGACCCCGATCAGGATCGGCAATAAAGCCAAAATCCAGGCGGACAGGCGTACTTCAGCCGACAAGGCGACCAGCTCACTGCGCGCATTTTCCCGGTCACGCATGAAACCCGCCATACGTTCCATGGTCTGGTCACTACGGCCACCAAAACGCATCGCTACGCTGATAACGGCAGCCACCAAAAACAGCTCATGCAAGCCGTGTTGGCGCGACACCGCACGCAAGGCCACATCCAGATCCTGACCAGACCGATGCAGGGAGTTGGCATCCTGCAACACCTGGCCCAAAGGTTGCGGCGTGTTGTCAGCCGCACTTAAAAAGGCCGCGCCCATACTGTTACCGATGGTGATCAAGCGAACCATCAGATCCAGAAAGTCCGGAATCTGCGAAACGATTTTGCGGTGACGCTTATCGCTGCGAAACCACAAAAAGGTATAGGCTCCCAGCACCGTCGCAAGCAGCATGGCGCCCCCCGCCACAGGGCCAACCAGCACCAGCAAGACAGCAGGCGGCACCACGATGCACAGCAAAAGGGTCAGATAAAAACGCTGCGAGGGCCGAATCCCGGTGCGCAGCATGAACTCACGCCACCCTTTCGGTGCGCCCAACCAGGCATCCTGGGTGCCGGGCTGTACCCGTACGCTGCTCTGTACCGCCGGGCGCAAAGCCAACTGCTGCTCCAGAACGTGGGCTGAACGCTGTGCCTGCTGGTGCTGGGCACCTTTGGCCCAAAGCAGCAACGCCCCCAGCATTAAAATCACAGCCGCCAAAGCGATATACAACGCCATCATTTAGCGTCTCCAATCCCAAAAACCACCGCCTTCTTTAGGCGTGTTTTCCTGGGCCTGAACTTGCTCGTTAGCCAGTTGGTCGCGATACTGCAGCAACTTGCGGGTATGCGGATGAATGCCCAGGCTGACCCAACGATCCTGTTCGGTGCCATCGTCCAGCACATAGGATTCGTGGCGATACAGCTCTTGCATGGCAATCACGCCATCGCCCATGCCGGTCACTTCGGTAATAGACAGCACCCGGCGCTTGCCGTTGGGCAAGCGACCAATCTGAATAATGAAGTCCAGCGCACTGGCAATCTGCCGGCGCAAGCTGTCTTCACTACCCTGGAAACCCGCAAAACCGGCCAGCATTTCCACTCGATATACACATTCACGCGGCGAGTTGGCGTGGATTGTGGCCATGGAACCTTCATGGCCGGTGTTCATGGCCTGCAGCATGTCGATGACTTCGGCACCTCGCACCTCACCCACCACCACCCGGTCAGGACGCATACGCAGGCTGTTACGCAACAGTTCACGAATCGAAATCTCGCCACTGCCGTCATATCCTGCCTGACGCGCTTCCAGACGCACCACATGCGGGTGGTTCAAGGCCAGTTCGGCGGTATCCTCTACTGTGACAACGCGCTCGGTCTTGGGGATGTAAAAGGCCAGCGCATTTAGCAAAGAGGTCTTGCCCGAGCTGGTCCCGCCAGAAATCAAAATATTGCAACGCGAAGCCACGGCCGCTTGCAGCAAGCGGTCAACCGGTTCGTCAAAGGCCCCCAGGCGCAGCAAGTCTTCCGGTTTGAGCGGATCCTTGCGGAACTTGCGGATGGAGACCATGGGGCCATCCACCGCCAAGGGGTGAATGACCACGTTCAGGCGACCACCATCGGGCAAACGGGCATCGACCATCGGAACCGACTCGTCCAACCTGCGTCCCAGCGGAGCCAAAATACGACGCACAATGCGCAGCACATGCTGATCGTCGGTAAAGCCGCTGGGTTCACGCCCCAGAACGCCACCACGCGACACAAACAGCTTGTCGTAGCCGTTGATCAGAATATCTTCGACCCCAGGATCTTCCAGCAGATCCTCCAAAGGCCCCAAACCCGCCAGTTCACGAGTCAGCGCCTGCACGATCTCGCGCACTTCCTGTTCGTTGACAGGCACCCGCTTCAAACGCACAAAGCTGGCTAATTCGATACCCACAAAATCCTGAATGGCCTGCCGTGTCCAGCGGCCAAACTCGGCTCCCAACTCCTCGATGCGAGCCAGCAAATGTTCATGGGCCTGTTCCCGAACCTGAATCAGGTCGGGACGACCACCGAGCAATGAAGTATTGTTCATGCTTTACTTTTCCATGCTTGGGCCTGTTCAGCCCCCGAACCTGAATTTCAACCGTCCCAAAACCGAACTGACCTTGTTTTGTGACAGCCCCTGCCTGCGTCCCGTCAGCCCCGATGCCAGACTTTGCAAGGCACGGGTATACGGGTCCTTCTCATCCACTTGCACCAAAATCTTGCCCAGCCCGGCGCTGCGCATATGCCCAAGACGCCGATCCGGTAGAACGGCTGCCAGTTCCAGGCCAAAGCGCTCTGCAATGGCTTGCCCCGAAAAGCCGTAAGCCGGATCAAACTGATTGACCACCAGACGCACATTGGCCAGCGCATCGAACTGCGCACGCACAGCCATGAATTCCGCCAGGGATACCAGCGCTCCCATACTTTGGTCGGTTACCACCAGCACCTCGTCCACCAGCGACTCCAGTTCCACCAGAAAACGCGGATTAGGAAAGCCACCGGCATCAATGACCAGACAGCCCATGCGTTCACGCAAATAACTGCACAGGCCCAGCGAATCCTCCAGACTGATCTGATTCAAGGTGTTCACATCGGCGGGCAAAGACAGCAGGTTCAAACCGCTACTGTGCTGCGCCAGCGCCGAGTGCAGCATGGTGTCGTCCATGCGATGACGCTGCGAGGCGGCCTGAATAAAGTCAAAATCCGACCCCAAGCCCATGTACAACGCACAGTCTCCGGTAGGCGCTCCCAGATCCAGCAAACCCACCCGCTCGGTCAGCGGCACCAGCTCAATCGGTAAAGGCTTGGCCGAAGACACACCGCGAACTTCCTTGCCCACGCGATTCATCTCTTGCTGCAAGAGCCAGGCCAGACTGCTGGCGGCGGTGCTGCAACCGACGCCAATACGCGCGCCCATCAACAAGACACTGCGAAAAGGCTTGTCCAGCAAAGGGCTATGCTGGGCCTGCCCCAGTTTTTCTATCAGCACCTGCAACTGATGATGCAGGTCTTCAGTCGTATCCAGGTTCAGGAACTCATTGGCACCCGCACGCAAGGCATTCACAGGCCCCTGCGGCACCGAGGCCCGTCCCACCGCCACACGCTGCACACTGGCATCGAGTCGGGCCAGGCCGCGCACCAAAGTCATGACCGGTCCGTTTTCATCCCCATGCTGTCCATGCACAAAGTCAAAAAACACCAAAGGTTCTGCTTGCTTGGCCAACTCCCGGCGCAAACTCTCGGTCGTGGGCTCAATCGCCCTTACCGTCAGCAAGCCGGCGGCTGCCGTATTGATCATCACAGCCAGCTCGGGGTGCTCTGTACACAAGAGATATTCCCGATATCGTTGCACGTCACCACTCCACGCGCTTAGCGCGAAAACCCTGGCATCTGCTCGTAACCATGACGGCCCAGCAAGAAGTAGCCCCAGGCATTGGGTGCGTCATCCAGCTTTTCCTGACGACCACCCGGCAAGGCAATCGTGGCACCTTTCTGGATAGGTTTGATCAGACGGGGCGTGACGACAATGACCAGTTCCAGCTCTTTCTGGCTGTACTGCACGTTACGGAAAAAACTGCCAAGAATCGGCAGATCACCCAGGAAGGGGATCTTTTTGACGGCGGCTGCGGTTTGGCGCGACACCAGGCCACTGATGATGTAGCTCTGGCCATCACCCAGCTCGATCGTGGTATCGGCACGGCGGGTGCGCAGGGAGGGCATCACGCCGCCACCGGGCATTTCCACCACACGTGAGTAATCCAGATCACTGGCTTCCGGGGCAACCTTCAAGGCAATACGTTCGGCAGACAGCACGGTTGGCGTCACCGTCAAACCAATCCCGAAAGGCTTGTATTCCACCGTGGTCGTTCCCAAACCGCCCGAGCTGGGGATAGGGATTTCGCCACCGGACAGAAAGCTGGCGCTATGGCCGGACATGGCGACCAAAGTCGGCTCGGCCAGCACACGGGCCAAGCCATTTTGTTCCAGCAGATTCAAGGCCGCACTAAAGTTGCGCGAGTTATACGCCAGACTCAAACCGCCGCTTAAAGCCTGAGGCAGCAAGTTCACCCCGCCCGACCAGGGTTTACCGCCAATGGCATTGGCACTCAGGCCGATGTCCTTCATCACTTCACGGGAAACCTCCACCACTTTGACTTCTACCTGCACCATGCCACTGGTGCTGACCTCGGACAGGTCCAGCACATCCGCATCCGGGCCGGAGCCAGAACGTGCTGCGGCCATGGCATTTTGATGATCCAGCAAAGACGGACTACTCCCCGTAATCAAGGACTGCTGCCCGGCACTGGAGATCTGTGCCGACAGAGGGCTGCCCGATTGCGCCAGTTGCTGCTGCACCTGGCTGGTCACTTCAATAGTCCAGCGATCCGGGTTGGTGCGACCCGGCATCCAGACACGCAAATCCGCTGTGCCTGCGCGCTTGCCAATCAGCAGAACCTCGCCCCGCTGTCCGGCCGACGCAGACAGGATCTGCACATCCGCCACACTTTCATCGCTGATCGCCACACGCTGCGGCACTTGCGACAAGCGCAAAACATCCTGATCGTTAGCGACCAGGCGAATCACCTTCTGGCTGGCGCTGGTCTGCGTCGTTTGTGCCATGGCTGGAATCGGTGCCAGACCCAACAAGCAGAGCGCGTACCAGCACCCCAAACCCAGACCCGCTTTTTTGATTTTCTGTCTCATGTGTTTAATCCATGCTGCCTTGCGTCGCTTCCCGTCAGCCCCCACAGCTTGGCTGACCCGTCCCCACAACAAGATGTGTATTGCTTAATACTGAATGACCTCTAAACGGCCCCCGCGGATGACTTCCGTGCGGCGCGGCGGCGCCGCATACGGTTCACCATTGGCTTTGGCTCGTGCCTGAACCTGCTCTTTTTCAGTCTGGCTGATGGCAAACTCGCGCAAGCCCAAACCGGCCATCGCACGGTTTTCCGGCAATTTCAAGGCGTCGCGTTGATCCGCGTCCAGCCCCGCACGCGCTGGAATCAAGCCCGCAAATTCGGGGAATAAAGAAGCATCAGGCAGGTTTTCGTCCTGGGGCGCACGCAAGACCAATTGCAGGCCGCCGCTGCGGCTGGCCAGCAAAAGCTCATTGACCGACTCCACAGGGACCGCCAACATGGCATGGCGGGCTTGGGTCTCGGCACGATTGTTGGTATTGGCTTGCACCGGATCCGGCCCGGACAGCGAGGCACCGCCGTAGGCCAGCACGCGCACACGCGGCATCAACAAACGGGCTTGCGTGTCGTTGACCTCGTTACCACTATTGAAGGTGATGAAAATATCAACCAGATCGCCCGGCTCCACCCTATGACTGGCGCCGGTAATGACATCAATGGGGATGGTAACGGCACGCTCGCCATCCTCCAGATAACTGGCCAGGCTTTTGGCGATGAAACTACTGAGCACCGGCTGGCCCTGGCCCAAATCAAAACGCAAGGTTTTGCCGGTCAAGGCCTCCAAGTTATTGAAAGACTGAGCGGGAGCGGCAGGCCACTGCGCCAGCTCCAGGGCATCGGCCTGCAAGGTTTCCCCGGCTTTCACATCTCGTTTGACCAGAACCACCGCCTGCAAGCTGGCCGCAGGCTCTGTGTTTTGCGTGCTGACTACTGGCTGGATGACCTCGGGTTTGGGCTTCATACCCAGGTACAAGGCAAACGCAACCAGCACGGCTGCGATCAGCAATAAAAGGACTGCTGCCCCCTTCATAATGCCGCTCATTAATGTGGTCTCCGTAGTACGAGTAATGTCTTGGCGCTTAAGCTGCGCAATGGATCTGCCTGATCTTCTTCAGGTCTGAGCAGATCCAGGGTTTGAGAAAGGATTCCGGGTTCAATATCCAGCGTCAGGGAAAGCTGGGCGCAGTCGTACTGCGGCTCCGAGGTACAGGCCTGGGACTGAACATCCGCACTAAGATCGCCAAACCAATGCAAAAACGCATCGCTCTTGGCTTGGCCCTTGCCATAATCTTTCGCCAGTACGTCATTCAAAAAGGGGGCAATTTCATCCACGGTTTTGACGTGCATCGTCACTTGCCGGGAAAGGTCACCGACCAGATGGCTCATTTTCTGCTTGGCCAAAAACAAAGAGCTAAACGTGATGATGCCGCTGAAGATCAGCAGTAGAACCCCCACCATCAAGGCGAATTCGATAGCAGCAATGCCTTGCTGGTGCTGCGTGGCAGGCAAGGACTGGGCTAACCGAGTCATGGCGTGCCCCCCATTGCGCCCACTTCGCCAGCGACCAGCAAATTAATTTGCGCATTGCCCTTTAATTGTTCGGGCACCACCAAGGCAAACAAGGTATCGGGAGCGAAACGGGGAATCAGCGGGGCTTGAAGATAGTCGTACACAATGCCAACACGCAGCTCTTCACTATGCAAATCCGTGGTGATGCGTACATGCTCACTGCCCACCCAACTGCTTAACCACTGCACCTGATCGGCAGCCACTGCCTTGGCGCGATCCGCGCGTGCCTGCAAACGATCCGGGTTAAGCATAGGGCCGCCCGGCCCAGCACCTGGCTCAATCAGGGCAGCACGGGCACCGGATTCGGCCGCAAAATTCAAAGACTGCTGGGCGGTCATGATCAAACCGAACGTCAGCAAGCCATACATAAAGAGAAACAGCAGGGGAAAAACCAATGCAAACTCCAGCGCGTAGGCTCCTTGTTGATACTTTTTATCGACACCACGCCGTTTTGCGAATTGGCCCTCTCGTGGGGGCTTTATTGATTGTGAATCCATACCCACCCCATTGTTGCAAGGCATAACCAGGCCCCCAAAGGCACACTACGTGCCTTGACCCGGACGCCCGGCAAAGCAAATCCGTACTTACGTTCCAACGATGGAATCAGCACCAGTACCAAGGCATGCAAACCGGCCAATACCGTGCCAAACAACACCACCATGCCGGCTTCTTTCCACCCCAAGGCCAGGCCCAGCACCGCCATCAGCTTTACATCGGCTGCCCCCATCAAACGTAATAACCAGACTGGATAAAACACGATCAGGGCGGCTGCAAAACCGATCAAGGAGTCCCCCCAGCCCGCCACCCATCCCAAAGGAAGGCCATAAGACAGGCTGACAACAAGCTTATGCAGCAGAACCGCTAAACCATAAAAAACTAATAAGGCATTAGGGATTTTCCGTAATCTCAGATCGTTATAAATAATCTGAACGGAAAAGAAAAACAGAATAAAAACAAAAGAAAGATTAATTAAAACAGACATAAGCATCAGCCATTCAAGCTAAAAGGCACAGCCATTCTTGAATTGGCTGATGCTCGAACAAAACTACAATTAGGGCGTACCGCCTGTTCCAGGAGCTCCTGCGGAAGTACCACCCTTAATAGCATCAGAGACCGCCTTAAACATAGCTTTAAGATCTGTTCCTACAGCGGTCAGCGTAGCAATAATCGCCACAGCGATCAGCCCCGCGATCAGGCCATATTCAATAGCCGTTGCACCGTCTTCATCGTTCCAGAATTGCTGAAGTTGAGTCTTCATGACCGTCCCCATTTAAAAAGAAAAAACCACCCTCAATGGCGAGGGCTAGAGGCCCCTCGGGGCACAACACTTTGCCAAATTTGGCAACTTTCACCGCTAACTGTTATCAATTTTTGTATTTTTCAGATGAAATCATCTTAAACCCAGGTATGTCTATGTTTTTACTAGGGTTTACGTGTAACAACCGTTAAATACACAAACGAATTCTAGCCTAAAGATACGAAAAACGCATGATTGTGTATTTACAACAGCCAAATTCCCATGAAAAAAGGCTAAAAAACAGCTAATTTGAAACTTTTACTTACCTGTTTTGTGTCGAATCTTGTTAATGTTACCGTTTTTATCATTTCAAAATGAAACAGAACAAACGGAAACCCATTGTTGTAGAACACCAGGAATACAGCTTTAATTACTTGAAAGAAAGCGGTTTTTTTTCGATTCGTCGCTACCCACAAGGGAAAACCAGAACCCCCTTAAGTAAGCATGAATACAGTGATAAAGGACTGTTCGCTAACGAGCTAAATCATGCCTATTTTTTTTACGTTTCAGAATGTAATAGTTAACGCTTTTTAAAGCGGCAAGAAGGAATTCCCTGCTTTCAAACACCAAAAAGTGACAGCGAAGATAAACTACGGCACAGTAGAAAAAAGCGCCCGATTTCTAGCGAATACTCATTAATGAACATGAATCTCAAGCACCACTTGTCGCTGGCCCTGCCCAGAAAAAAAACCCCCGATATCATCATCAGCTTGGGTTTATGCATGGGTCTGGCCACAACAGGTTCAGAAAGCTGGGCAGACGCCCCCTTGCGGGGGAACCCGGTTGACTCTTTGCCGCCTATTAATGCGCCTACACCCAGCACCCGCACGCCCTCTTTACATATCCCGCCCGCAGCAGCCCAAAGTCAGTTGCAACAACAACTGCAACTGCAAGTGGTGGTGCGCAGCTTTGATGTCAGCGGCAGTCGCAGTATTCCTTTTGAGCAGATCACCGCTATTTTGGAACCCCTGGCCGGCAAAACACTGAGCATTGCCCAGTTGATCAATGAGGTGAACAAAATCACCGCCCTGTATCAACAACAAGGCTACCCGCTGTCCTTTGCCATCTTGCAGCAGCAGGACTTCTCGCAAGGACATATCAAGGTCACGGTGGTGGAGGGCCATGTGGGCAGTGTTCGTATTGAGGGCGATCCAGGACGCAGCCAGGCACGCATCGAACGCATTGCCCAGGCCATGGTGGATGAAAAGCCGCTGACCCAGCGCACGCTGGAGCGCACCATGAATCTGCTGCGTACCATCCCTGGCCTGAAAATCGATCCCAAGCTGGACATGCCCGTACGCACCGATGGCGCCTCTGAACTGCTCATCAATGCCCAGCACAAATCCTTCAGAGCCAATGCCAGTGTCGCGGAAATGGGCTCCAGCAAGCAGGCTCTGGTACAACTGAGCGCCAATAGCCTGACTCCCTTGGGCGAAGAGCTAAAACTGACCGCCGCCATTCCTACCCACTCCGAAGACGTCAAATATGTCAGCGGTAACCTGACCATCCCCCTGACCGGCAACGGCTTGAACCTGGAAATTGACGGTTATCACTACCGCTCCGAGCCGCGCGACGAAGTGCTGGAAAGCCAGGGCTGGAACCGTAAGGTCATCAACGAACGCATCGGGGCGGCGATCAGTTATCCCTTTATTCTGAACAATCAGCGCAGCCTTAAAGGCACAGCGGGCTTTTATGCCAGCCGCTCCCTGGACGATTACACCCACAAAACGCTGGATAATGTCTGGATTGAAAACACCACGGACGTACGCGCTCTGAAGGCCGAATTGCGCTATACCGATGCCTCGCCACGCCAATCTCGCGAGGTCAATTTCGGGGTATATAAAGGCCTGGATGCCATGGGCGCCCGCAAATCCCTGAACACCTATTTGCAGCGTGATGCCGAATCGGATCTGGATTTGGACTTCACCCGCTGGACAGCCTCTTTCAAACAGAACCTGGCTTTGCCAGGCCAGTTCGGCATGAGTTTCTCAGCCAGCGGCCAGTACAGCTCGAACGTCTTACCAAACTCCGAACAGATTTCTTTTGGCGCCTGGCGGCATGGCTATGGTTACCCACAAGGCGAACTGGCGGGCGACAAAGGCGTGGGCGCTACGCTGGAGATCAACCGACGCTTCACAAACTCTTCCACCTGGCTCAACAACATTCAGCCGTATATCGCCTATGACTGGGCGCGCGCCTGGTACAACCTGGACCGACTCAACAGCTACAACAACCGCAACCTGCGATCTGCTGCGATTGGGGTCCGGCTATCGAACAACAAGCATTATTTGTTTGACATCAATGTCGCCAAACCACTGGGAGATTTGCCGGTTAACTCCGATGAACGCAAGCTACGTTTAAACACTAACTTCCTGTTCTTTTACGACGGGTTTTAAACACGGCACCTGTTGCACAGTTCCCCCAAGGCCATCACAAGATGGCCTTTTTTGTTTTGCATTCCAACGAATTTCAAGCTCAGGTGTTACGAAAAACGTTACGTAACAGGAACGGAACACTCCACAAAAACAGCCTTCAACAAGCTTAAATGAGCCTTGAAACCTGGCAGCATGATTTCAAAAGAAAACAAAAAACCAACCTAACCATTTGATTAAAAACAATAAAACCAAAACAAAGCATCACCAAACAAATCTGGCACGATACTTGCTTAATGTCTATCAAGAGCCCCTTGAGGGCGTGCTCACACTTCAGATCGGAGTCAGACATGAAAGCAAGGAATTCAGCAAGAAACGCCTCGACCCAACGCAAGCTGCAACGCGCCGTTGTCGCTACCTTAGTCATCAGCGCCGCCGTTCTGGCCGGTTGCTCCTCGCGCGGTGGGGTACGCGATGGTCTGGATGTATCGGTTCGCCCACCTGTTGTTGATCCCAACCTGCCCAACCCCGGCGATGGCGACCATGGCGGCGGAGACAACGGCGGTGGAGATAACGGCGGTGGGGACAATGGTGGCGGCGATAACGGCGGCAAGGACACTAGCCTGACACAAAATGCGCTGGGCAATCTGGGCCAGGCAGTGGACAACGTAGTGCCCTTGAACCTGAGCAAAACGGGCAATCAACTGGGCAAAACGCTCGATAGCGCACTCAAACCCGTCACCGACATCGTGACCGACACCACACGCACCGTCGGCGGCGTGACTGGACTGGGCCAACCGGTCAACGGTCTGACAAATCAAGTCGGTGGCGTTGTGACCAATCTGGGCGAGCAATTAGGTCAGACAGGCCTGCCCCTGAATCTGGGTGAAGGCGCTGGCGGCCTGCTATCCCATCTGGGTCAAGCCGTCGGTTCGGTCGGCGGCTTGCTGGTTAACGATCCCAACAACCCCAACCCGCTGGGCAACACCCTGCACCACGCCACCAAAGGCGTAGAAGTGCTGACCGGCTCCTTGCTGGGTGAAGGCAGCCTGCTGCACCCATTGACCTCACAACTGGGCCTGGACGGAATCTTGTTGGCGGGCAGCGGCGAACCCATCCTGCAACCTGCACTGGGCAATGTCGGGCAAACCGTGGACAACATTCTGCCGCTGGGCCTGAACCCGATTCTGGGTGATGTGGGTGGCGCCTTGGATAACACGGTGGCACCGGTCGTTGCCACCGTCACCAATGTGACTCAGCAAGTGGGTGATGGCCTAGGAGTAGGCCAACCCATCAATGCGTTGCTCGGGGGTGTCGGTAGTGCCTTGGGGAACGTGGGTAGCCAGTTGGACAATGCAGCGCCTCTTGGACTGGGCGGTGTCGTAGGACATCTGGGACAGGCTGTCGCCTCGGCAGGCGGGTTGTTGCACGCGACAGATGCAAACACCAATCCCTTGGGCAACACCTTGAATCACGCCACCCAAGCCGTCGCTTCCCTGACAGGTGGCTTAGGCGGCATCACAGGCGGTGAAGGGGGTGGCCTGCTGGCACCTGTAACCGGGCTGCTAGGTGGCCTTGGTGGCGGAGATGGAGCGAACGGCGGTTTGCTGGCACCCGTCACTAACCTGGTCGGTGGTTTGACCGGCGGTTTGGGCGGCGGTGATGCTGCCAACGGTGGGCTGCTGGCCCCGGTTACTGGTTTGGTCAGTGGACTCACTGGCGGCTTGGGCGGCGGCGACGGCGCGAACGGTGGGCTACTGGCCCCGGTTACCAACCTGGTCGGTGGCTTGACCGGAGGCTTGGGCGGTGGTGAGGTCGCCAACGGCGGACTATTGGCCCCCGTCACTAACCTGGTTGGCGGTTTAACGGGTGGCTTGACTGGTGGTGACGCATCCAACGGTGGCTTGCTAGCCCCTGTAACCGGCCTTCTGGGCGGTATCACAGGCAGTGTTTCGATTGGTGGTGGCGCCGCCGTAGAAGGCCAGGCAGGTGGCGGCTTACTGGCACCGGTTACCGGTTTGGTCGGCGGCCTGGTGGGTGGATTGACCGGCGGCGTCAACGTGCAGGCAAATGCAGACACAAGCGGCGGTGGGCAAGCCAATGGCGGCTTGCTGGCGCCCGTAACCGGCTTGCTCGGTGGCCTGCTGGGAGGTGGCCGTCAATGATGAATAAAGTCATGAACCCGGTCAGTTTGCCGGTGAGCCGTCACCCTGGCGCACAAAGTGCCGGGGCCCGCTCCAACTGGTCCTCGCACAACGATGAACACAGCATGCTTTCAGAAAAGATGCTGATGGATCTGGGCAAGATGCTGGGTCGTCAGTTCACCATCTACGCAGAAGCTCTGAAAGCCAGCTTGGCCGAAGAGGCAAACATGCCTCTGAACGATTTCAAGGCCTTGGAATACATCATGGAATTCGATGCCTTGCCCACTGGTCAGTTAGCACACCTGATGGACTTGAGTGCCAGCGGTGTCAGCGCCCTGATCAACCGCCTTGAACATCGGGGTTACATCACACGGGGCCGTCACCCCCTGGACAAGCGCGTAATTGCCTTGCACCCGGTGATGGAAAAGTGTCGCGAGGTTCTGGCTGTGAAAGAGCGTGCCATTAATCAGGCCATCAACACCGCAGCGAATCAAAACCCGGCCCAGCTAATTGCCATGTACGACTTTCTGGTCGATAGCATGAGCACCTTCAGGCAGAACACCAAAGCCTGGCTGGATGCCAAGGCCCTGGTGCCACGAACCTCCTGAGCGCCCTGCCCTCCCTCTACCGAACCGCTGCTTGTCAGCGGTTCTTTTTTTGTTACGTAACACGTTCCACCCAAAGCCCAAAACCCGTAACAAATAGCCCTCTTTTTTTTGCTTACTTTGCGCCAAACCAAGAGCACATGCGGCCTATCGCAAACCCAATTAATTGGCATGCAAATTGCTTATACAAGAATCAGGAAGCAAGCAAGTACCCCGATCATTTATTGGAGCAAGCAATGCATAAAAATACAGACAGCAAGAAACCAGGCCTACGCCTGACACTCCTGGCCACCTTAATGGCCAGCACATTGACCTTGACCGCCTGCGGCAGCTTATTAGGAGGCGGCAGTGGTGGTGGCGGTGGAGAAACCCCCACCAACCCTGGCCCAGGTACGGGCGGACCAGGTAACGGCGGCGATAACGGCGGTGGCGACAACGGCGGTGGCGACAACGGCGGCGGCGACAACGGCGGTGGTGATAACGGCGGCGGTGATAACGGCGGTGGCGACAACGGCGGCGGCGACAACGGCGGTGGTGATAACGGCGGCGGCGACAACGGCGGCGGCGACAACGGCGGCGGCGACAACGGCGGCGGCGACAACGGCGGCGGCGACAACGGCGGCGGCGACAACGGCGGCGGCGACAACGGCGGTGGCGATAACGGCGGCGGTGATAACGGCGGTGGTGATAACGGCGGTGGTGATAACGGCGGAAACCCTCACACTCCAGGCCCCCTTGAAACTACGCTGAATAATGTCGGCGAAGCCGTCGACAATGTCCTGCCAGTCGGTCTACAAGATACCGGTGGCAAACTGGGCAAAACACTGGACACCGTGGTTGCTCCTGTCGTGGACACAGCCACGGGTCTGACTCAACAAATTGGCGGCGCAACCGGCTTGGGCCAGCCCATCAATGGTCTAACACAGCAAGTAGGTGGTGTTGTGACCAATCTGGGCGAGCAACTGGGCAATAGTGGCCTGCCCCTGAATCTAGGCCAAGGCGTAGGCGGTCTCTTAACGGGATTGGGCAACGCGGTGGGCAGTGCAGGCGGTTTGCTGCATGCTGACGCCAACAACCCTAATCCATTGACCGCCGTGCTGGGCCACGCCACAGGTGGCGTGGCGGCACTGACCGACTCCCTCTTGGGCGAAGGCAGCTTGTTGCATCCCATCACCGGCCAACTCGGTTTGGGCGGTTTGCTGGACGGTACCGATGCCGCCCCCATTCTTGAACCTTCCCTTGCCAACGTAGGCCAGACTGTCGACAACATCTTGCCTGTTGGCTTGAACCCCATCCTGGGCAATGTCGGTGAAACCCTGGATACCGTGGTCGCTCCTGTAGGTGCCACGGTGACCAATATCACTCAACAAGTGGGCGATGGCCTAGGTGTTGGCCAGCCCATCAACGCCCTATTGGGCGGCGTAGGTAGTGCCCTGGGCAATGTGGGTACTCAGATCGATGGCGCCGCCCCGCTGGGTCTGGGCGGTGTCGTTGGACACTTGGGCCAGGCCGTTGCCTCGGTCGGTGGACTGGTTCACCAAACTGACAGCAATACAAACCCGCTGGGCAACACCTTGAACCACGCCACACAAGCCGTCGCCTCCCTGACCGGTGGCCTGACAGGTAACGGCGAAGGTGGCTTGCTCTCACCAGTTACCGGCTTGCTCGGCGGCCTGACAGGAGGCTTGGGCGGTGGTGACGCTGCCAACGGCGGTTTGCTGGCTCCCGTCACAAATCTGGTCGGTGGCCTGACCGGAGGACTGGGTGGTGGTGACGCCGCTAACGGCGGCTTGTTGGCTCCTGTCACGGGTCTGGTCGGTGGTTTGGTCGGCGGTTTGGGTGGTGGCGAAGGTGCCAACGGCGGTTTGCTGGCTCCCGTCACGAATCTAGTGGGTGGCCTGACCGGGGGACTGGGTGGTGGCGAAGGTGCCAACGGCGGTTTGCTGGCTCCCGTCACGAATCTGGTGGGTGGCCTGACCGGAGGACTGGGTGGTGGTGATGCTGCCAACGGCGGTTTGCTGGCTCCCGTCACAAATCTGGTGGGTGGCCTGACCGGGGGACTGGGTGGTGGTGACGCCGCCAACGGCGGTTTGCTGGCTCCTGTAACTGGCTTGGTCGGTGGTTTGACCGGCGGGCTTTTGGGCGGAGCAGCCCCTTCGGTAGATGGCGGTGCCTCTGGCAGCGTGAATGCCGGTGGTGGGACCACCAACAACGGCGGCTTGCTGGCCCCGGTAACCGGCCTGCTCGGCGGCTTGCTGGGCGGCCCCCGCTAAACGGAAGGATGGGGCGCTCAACCGCCCCATCCCTTATCCCCAGGAGCTCACTCATTCAGATTTGAAACGCCTGAGCAATCCTGATCTTCAGATGGAGTAAGTCATGACTATAAAGACACGTTTTACGTCCAGCAGGATCGTTTTGCTCAGCCTGACAGCCAGTCTGTTCTCTACGACTGCCCAGGCCGATTTGCTGGGAGCCAGCCCTCTCGCTGTTCCAGCAAATCTGAACCTGAGTCAAAACCTGAGAACAGCAGAAACAATGGTCGTCCAACCCGGCCCGCTTGAAACGAGCTTGGCAAATACAGGTCAAGCAGTAGATAACATTCTGCCTGTCGGATTGCGCGATTACGGACAGCGTGTTGGATTAAGCGCTGATCAAATACTAGACATCCAGGATATAGAGCCCTGGAGAGCTCGAATAATGGAAGCAATTGATCTAGGCACCATCATCGACAGCGAGGGCGTCAACGTCACCCTGGACGAAACTGAACATGGCATCGATATTGTGGGCAAGCTCATTGAAAACGCCAATCTCCCACTCAACGCAGGACAAGCGGCGGGCAACTTGCTGTATGGAGTCAGTGATACGGTCGGTAGCGCAAGAGGCCTGCTCCATAACGACCCCAACAATCCCAACCCGATTAGCTCCACGCTGGAAAACCTAACGGGCAGCCTTGCCGCGACAAGCGATGCACTCTTGCATGACAGCAATCAGCTACAACCTTTGCTCGGTGCTCAAACCACAGCACTCAATAACAACGCCGGTTTACTGACCCCTGTCACCAATCTGGTCGACGGGTTAACTGGTGGCTTAGCAGGCGGGAACGTCGGCAATGACGGGCTTCTGTCCCCCATTACTGGTCTGGCCCATTCCCTGACTGGCGGACTTGCGGACGGCACAGAACAAAACGCTGGCCTGCTCGCCCCCGTCACCCACCTGGTCAGCAGCGTGACGAGTGGTCTTGGTGGCGACATGGCCAATAACCCAGGCTTGTTGGCCCCCATCACCGGTCTGCTGGGCAATGGTTTGCTTAGCCCACCTGCGGCCACGACCGAAACGCCTCCTGGCAACACAGTCGCCACCACCAATGTCGGTCTACTAAGCCCCGTCACCGGACTGATTAACGGTTTGCTGGGCGCTCCCCCGCGCTAAGGATGTGTGCATATGCCTAATAAACAGCCCCTGAGAACGGATTGGACCGAGCCAGAAGCAAGGGACGAGGTTTTATCAGGGCATATGCAAAGCGACATTGTGCGCATGATGCTGCGCCAGTTTGATGTCTACCTGGAGGCAAACAAAACCCAGTTGGCACAAGCAGCGGGCTTGAGCCTGAATGAATACAAGGCTCTGGAGTTCGTACTGGAGTTCAAACCTCTGTCTCCCGGCAAGCTGGCCCAGCTACTGGACTTGAGTCCCAGTGGTACGCAGGCTTTGATTACACGCTTGGAAAGCGCCGGATATCTGCTGCGCAAGCCGCACCCGCGCGACGGGCGCATGACCAGCCTGTATCCCAACCAAGAGCGCTGCAAGCGCCTGATTACTGATATGAACCTGCCTGGCCATCACATCATGGATGCCACGGCACACTACAACCCCAAGCAATTGGCTGCACTTTACGATTTTCTCTTCAAGAGCCTAAGCCACCTACGCAAGGAGGCTTTGGAGAGGCTAAAACACAAACCCAGCTAGACGCGGCATCGTTTTCTTGCTGTTTTGCCCATCAGTGTCCCTGATGGGTTTTTTTTCGATCACGCCGGACATTTGTAAGGCAAGCTGCCTACCCAGCCAAACGACCCCATGCTACAAAAGACACTGGTCGGCTTGGCTGGCTTTTTCATCGCTAAAACCGTAAGGATGTGTTCATGAAACTCTCTGTACTGATTGCCGCCCTGCGCCTGCGCCATCTTGCAGGGGCTGCGCTGCTGTCCACTTCGCTGGCAGCCTATGCCCTACCCGCAGGTCTGGCCCAAGGCCCCTCTGTCGAAGGCGTCACTCAATACACTCTGGACAATGGCCTGCGCCTGGTTCTGGCCCCAGACGACTCCAAACCCACGACCACGGTCAATATGACGTATCTGGTCGGCTCACGACACGAGAACTACGGGCAAACCGGCATGGCTCACCTGCTGGAGCACATGCTGTTTCGCGGCACGCCCACCTTGCGCAATGCGCTGGGCGAATTTTCCAAACGCGGTCTGGAAGCCAACGGCACCACCTCCAGCGACCGTACCAATTACTTTGCCAGCTTCGCTGCAGATCCCGAAACCCTGAAATGGTATCTGGACTGGCAAGCCGATGTCATGGTCAACGCCTTGATCGACAAGCAGGATCTGGAAGCGGAAATGCCCGTGGTACGCAATGAAATGGAAAGCGGTGAAAACAGCCCTTTCCGTGTTCTGATGCAAAAACTGACCGCTGCCGCCTACCAATGGCATAGCTACGGCAAGACCACGATCGGCGCCCGCTCCGACGTAGAAAATGTGGATATTGAACAGCTTCGCAAGTTCTACCACGATTACTATCAGCCCGATAATGCCGTGCTTTTTATAACCGGGCAGTTCGACACCGATCAAACCCTGGAAAACATTGCCAAGGCCTTTGGCTCCATCCCCAAGCCAACTCGTACACTGCGCCCCGAATACACGGTTGAGCCGGTGCAAGACGGCACGCGCACAGTCACCTTGCGCCGACACGGTGGTACCCCCCTGATCATGTCGCTGTACCACCTGCCCAGCGCCGCCAGCCCGGAATATATGGACTTGAGCCTGGGCATCAGCGCCTTGGGCGATACCCCCAGCGGACAGTTGTACAAGAACCTGGTCAACCAGAACCTGGCTACCAGCGTATTTAGCTTTGACTCCGAAAGCCACGATCCGGGCTACGCCTTGTTTGGTGCCGAGCTCAAACCCGATATGGATCAGCAAAAGGCCTTGAAGGTCATGAATGACACGCTGGAGGGTTTAGCCAAGTCCCCGCTGAAAGAGACGGATCTGGAGCGCATCCGCAGCCAATGGATGACAGGCTGGACACAGACCTATGCCAATCCCTCCAGCTTGGCCAGCGCACTGTCTGAAGCGGCTGCCAGCGGGGACTGGCGTTTGTTCTTTCTGCAGCGCGACCGGGTAGAAGCGGCCAAGCTGCCAAACGTTCAAAAGGCGTTGGAGACCTGGTTGGTAGCCAGCAACCGCAGCAATGGTTTATACATCCCTACAGAAAAACCGCTGCGCGCCCCGCAAGCCACTACAGTAGATGTGGCCAAACTGGTGCAAGACTATACCGGCAAGGACAGTGGCAAAGCGGTAGAGGCCTTTGATCCTAGCCCTGCCAACATCATGGCCCGCACTGATCTGCAGCCCCTGTCCCTGGGCAAGGACCTGGGCGAAGTGAAAATGGCGCTGCTACCCAAGGGAACGCGCGCTGAACGTGTGGAGGCCCGCTTGTCCTTCAAGTTTGGCTCACCTGATCAACTCAAGAACCAGACAGCTACCGCCGCTGCCGTGGCCAGCCTGCTGAGCACCGGCACCAAAAAGCTGAATCGGGAACAGATTTCCGACCAGTTCACCGCCATGCAAACCCAGTTCAGCACCAGCGGCTCCAATGGCCGTTTGTACCTGAGCCTATCCTCGAATCGAGAGAACCTGCCTAAAGCCATTGCTCTGGCGCTGGATGTGCTGCGCGAGGCGAACTTCCCCGAAGACGAGCTCAAGAAATATCAGCAAGCCGTTGTAACCGACCTGAAATCGGCCAGTACCGAGCCTGCAGCCCTGGCAAGCCAGGCCATTGAACGCTATACCAACCCCTGGCCTAAAGACGATATTCGCTACACGCCCAGCTTTGAGGAAGGCATAGAGCGAGTCCAAGCGGTAAACATCAAGCACGTACGGGACTTCCATCAAAAATTCTACGGTACGGGCGATGTCGCCTTTAGCGCCGTGGGCGACTTTGACAAGGAAGAAGTTCGCAAGGCTTTGGCGGAGGGTCTGAAGGGCTGGCGCAAAGCCCCGACCTACCAGCGTCCGGACGACCCACTGCAAACCGTGGCCCCCAAGGTCTTCGATATCAACACCCCAGACAAGGCCAACGCCTTTTATCTAGCGGATCTGGGCCTGAAGTTACAAGACAGCGATGCTGACTTTCCGGCTGTCTACTTGGCCAACTACTTGCTGGGCCTGTCTGAAACTTCGCGCCTGTGGAACCGCGTGCGAGTGGAAGATGGCTTGTCCTACAACGTACGCAGTCAGGTGGAGGCGTCCAGCTATGAGCCCAATGGCTCGTGGAAGGTCTATGCCATCCACGCCCCCAGTAACAGCGAAAAACTGGGCAAGACCATCGACGAAGTACTGACTCAAACACTAAAAGATGGCTTTAGCGAGCAAGAGGTCAAAGAAGGTGTGAATGCTTTGCTGAATTATCGTCGCTTGTCGCGCAGCCAGGACACCGTGGTCAGCAGCGCCTGGTTGAACTACCTGGACCTGGGTCGTAGCTTTGAATGGTCCGAGAAAATGGACCAGGAGCTGCAAAAACTCAATGCCGAACAGGTCAATGCGGCTTTGCGCAAATACCTGAAACCCAAGGAAATGGTCGTGGCAATTGCCGCAGACCACGAGCGCCAGAAACAAGGTGCTGCCGCTCCTGAAGCCCAGGAAACAAAGCAAGGACAGGCACCCGCCCCAGCTCCAACTGATGCCCCGGCTGCACTGGAAGCCCAGCCCTGATAGCTGAAACCCAGGGCCTGCTCAGGCAGGCATAAAAAAGCCCGGTACACATGTACCGGGCTTTTTACTGCGCTTTGCCTTGCAGGATTCAGGAGAAGAAACCCTTCACCTTATCCGTCCAGGACTCGCTTTTGGGCGAATGCTTGACGCCACCATCGTTCAAGGCCTGTTCAAACTGACGCAGCAACTTCTTTTGCTCTTCGTTCAGACGTACAGGTGTCTCGATTTGAATGTGGCAGTACAAGTCACCAGGGTAACTAGAGCGCAAGCCCTTGATACCCTTGCCGCGCAAGCGGAATGTCTTGCCCACTTGAGTACCTTCTGGAATGGTGATTTCGCCACGCCCTGTCAGGGTAGGCACTTCCACCGTTCCGCCCAAGGCTGCCGTGGTAAAGGGGATGGTCAGCTCGCAATGCAGGTCCTCGCCATCACGCTGGAAAATACCGTGCGGCTTGATGCGGATTTCCACATACAAGTCACCGGCAGGACCACCGTTAACGCCAGGCTCGCCATTGCCGCTGGAGCGAATGCGCATGCCATCATCAATACCAGCAGGAATCTTGACCTGCAAAGTCTTGGTCTTTTTAACCTTGCCTTCGCCGTGGCACACCACGCAGGGATCAGGAATCTCCTTGCCACTACCGTGACAGGTCGGGCAGGTTTGCTGCATGCTGAAAATGCCCTGCTGCATGCGGACTGCGCCACTGCCTTGGCAGGTACGGCAAGTCTGTGCAGAGGTACCGGGTTTGGCACCCGAACCCGAGCAAGTTTCACAGTTTTCCCAGCTTGGTACGCGAATTTCTGTATCAAAACCGGCTGCTGCCTGCTCCAGGCTGATATCAAGCGCATAGCGCAAATCCGCGCCACGGTAAACCTGAGGGCCACCGCCGCGACGTCCACCGCCACCACCAAATATTTCACCAAAAATATCACCAAAGGCGTCTGCAAATCCGGCCCCGCCCATGCCACCACCCATACCGCCCATGCCGGCATTGGGATCGACTCCGGCATGACCATAGCGGTCATAGGCTTCGCGTTTCTGTTCGTCGGACAGGATCTCGTACGCTTCCTTGGCTTCCTTGAACTTTTCCTCGGCGTCCTTGCTATCCGGATTACGGTCAGGGTGGAACTTCATGGCCAGCTTGCGATACGCTTTGCGGATTTCATCCTGCGTCGCATTTTTGGCCACACCGAGAATTTCGTATAAGTCGCGTTTTGCCATGTTTGATTAACGACGTCCAAACGCCGCTGTTTGAATAATAATGCCCGATCTCCAGCGTATGCCGCCAAAGATCGGGCCAGGGAACCTGAATCAGGCTCTCAATTACTGATCGCGTTTGACTTCTTTAAAGTCAGCGTCGACCACGTTCTCATCGGCGGGCTGCTGCTGGGCTGTACCTTCAGCACCTTCTTGTGCTGCGGCTTGAGCCTGCATGTCAGCGTACATCTTCTCGCCCAGTTTCTGCGAGGCCACACCCAAAGCTTCCACCTTGGCGTCGATGGCTTCCTTATCGCCTTCTTTCAGAGTTTCCTCCAGATCAGCGATTGCCTTTTCGATGGCTTCTTTCTCTGCCGCTTCCAGCTTGTCGCCGTAGTCCGTCAAGGACTTGCGGGTCGAGTGAATCAAAGCTTCGGCCTGGTTGCGAGCAACGGCCAGTTCAGCGATGCGGTGGTCTTCAGCTGCGTTGACCTCGGCATCCTTGACCATACGCTCGATCTCCTCGTCGGACAAACCGGAGTTTGCCTTGATGGTGATCTTGTTCTCTTTGCCTGTGCCCTTGTCTTTGGCTGACACATGCAAGATACCGTTGGCGTCGATGTCGAACGTCACTTCAATCTGTGGCAGACCACGTGCTGCTGGTGGAATACCCTCCAGGTTGAATTCACCCAGAGCCTTGTTACCGGCAGCAATTTCACGCTCGCCCTGGAACACCTTGATGGTCACCGCAGGCTGGTTGTCGTCAGCCGTGGAGAACACTTGCGAATGACGCGTAGGGATCGTGGTGTTCTTCTGGATCATCTTGGTCATGACGCCACCCAGGGTTTCAATACCCAGGGACAGAGGAGTCACGTCCAGCAGCAAGACGTCAGTACGGTCGCCCGACAAGACGGAACCTTGAATCGCGGCACCAGCGGCCACAGCTTCATCCGGGTTGATGTCTTTACGTGGGTCACGGCCAAAGAACTCTTTAACGCGCTCTTGCACCTTGGGCATACGGCTCATGCCGCCGACCAGGATCACATCGTCGATTTCCGACACTTTCACGCCAGCATCCTTGATGGCAACGCGGCAAGGCTCGATCGTGCGTTCGATCAGGTCTTCAACCAGCGCTTCCAGCTTGGAGCGAGTGATCTTCAGGTTCAAGTGCTTGGGACCGGAAGCATCTGCCGTGATATAAGGCAGGTTGATTTCGGTCTGCTGCGTAGAAGACAGCTCGATCTTGGCTTTTTCAGCGGATTCTTTCAGACGCTGCAAGGCCAACACATCTTTGGACAGATCAACGCCGCTTTCTTTCTTGAACTCGTCGATGATGTAGTCGATGATGCGCTTGTCAAAGTCCTCGCCACCCAGGAAGGTGTCGCCGTTGGTGGAGAGCACTTCAAACTGCTTTTCACCGTCGATGTCGGCGATTTCGATGATGGACACGTCAAACGTACCGCCACCCAAGTCATACACCGCAATCTTGCGATCACCCTTTTCAGCCTTGTCCAGGCCGAAAGCCAAAGCCGCTGCGGTTGGCTCGTTGATGATGCGTTTGACATCCAGACCGGCAATGCGGCCTGCGTCCTTGGTTGCCTGACGCTGGCTGTCGTTAAAGTAAGCAGGCACGGTAATCACGGCCTCGGTTACTTCTTCGCCCAGGTAGTCTTCGGCAGTTTTCTTCATTTTGCGCAAGATGTCGGCAGACACTTGCTGAGGTGCCATCTTCTTGCCCTGTGCTTCTACCCATGCGTCACCGTTATCAGCGGCAACAATGGTGTAAGGCACGTGTTCAATATCTGTCTGAACAGCCTTTTCAGTGAACTTACGACCGATCAAACGCTTGACCGCGAAAATGGTGTTGGCAGGGTTGGTCACAGCCTGACGTTTGGCAGGAGCGCCAACCAGGATTTCACCATCCTGCATGTAAGCCACGATGGAAGGGGTCGTACGACCACCTTCGGCATTTTCGATAATACGAACCTGGTCGCCGTCCAACACCGATACACAGCTATTGGTGGTTCCAAGGTCAATACCAATGATTTTGCCCATGATTTTTTACCTGACTAAAAGATTGATTGCGAAAGCAAATTATTTGATGAAATGCATATGGGGAACTGTGTACGCATTTCAAGAGCAACAGCCCTATTTTTTTCACTGTGCCTGCCAGAAACCCGGAAAAGAAGCTTGAAAGTGGGTTTAGCCCGGAAAGCCTGCTGGCACAGTCAGGCAAGCTCTGATTACTTGGGAGCTGACACCATCACCAAGGCGGGACGCAACACGCGATCCGAAATGGTGTAACCCTTTTGCAGCAGTTGGGCGACTGCGCCCTCTTCAAACTCCGAAGGCACGGCCGAGATAGCCTGATGCAGATGCGGATCAAACTTGTCGCCAGCTTGTGGAGCCACTTCTTTCAAGCTATTGCGTTCAAAAGCCTTGTTCAGTTGACGCAAGGTCGTCTCCACCCCTTCTTTCCAGGTTTCAGGGCTTTGCTCGCCCTGGGCCAGGGCTGCTTCCAGGCTATCACGCACCGGAATCAGGCTTTCGGCAAAGGACTCGGTGCCGAACTTACGGGCTTTAGCAACATCATCATCCGCACGACGACGGATGTTTTCCACTTCAGCTTTGGCACGCAGCAACTGGTCGTAATACTGCGACACTTTCTCCTGGGCCTGGGCCAATTCGGTCGCCAGATCAGCCGAACACTCTTCAGGCTGCTGGGCCAAAATCTCTGGCTGGTCTTGCTCGACGGTGCCCGTTTGCGCCTGCTCAGGCGTGTTTTCCGTCACTTCCCCGTCCAGAGGCTTATTGGGATCGGCGTGTGTAGCCATTCGATTTTTCTCCACTACAGAATTCGTTGATCGCATAAAAATGGGGGCATCTGCCCCCAGTTCAAGACCTGCTTTCGTATTTTGCTCGCTCGGCCCGTTAAAACCTTCCCTGGCCACTACTGGGCTGACACCAGACGGCTGGGCAACCAGCCTCCCAAATGCTGCACAGCCAGCCGTCCCAGACCTTCGATCCATTGCGGGTCGTCATTCAGGCAAGGAATGTAATGGAACTCGCGACCACCCTCTTCCAAAAAGGCGTCGCGACACTCCACCTGAATCTCCTCCAGGGTTTCCAGGCAATCTGCCAAGAAACCGGGGCAAACGGCATCGATACGTCCTACTCCCTGCTTACCCCACTCACGCAAGGTAGGCTCGGTGTACGGCTCCAGCCAGCGCTGCGCACCAAAGCGACTTTGAAAAGCCATGTGGACCTCTACAGCAGGCTCATCAAGCGCCGCACGCAAGGCATTGGCCGTTTCACGGCAATCGCGATAATAAGGGTCGCCCAGTTCCACGCAGCGGCGTGGCAAACCGTGAAAACTCAACAACAAACGCTCTGGCTTGCCATGTTCATCCCAATAACGACGAATCAGCGCTGCCAAGGAACCAATGTAATCCGGGTGCGTGTGATAGCGCTTGAGAAAACGCAGCTCTGGCTGATTGCGCTGTTTGCCCAGATGCGCCGCGACACAATCGACCGCTGTCGCGGTCGTGCTGGCTGCATATTGTGGATAGAGGGGCAAACTCAAAATCCGCTCGCAACCTGCAGCTTTCAATTTATCCAGTCCGCTGGCAATGGACGGGTTGCCATAACGCATCCCCAGCTCCACCTTTACATCGTGGCCCTGCGAGTGCAACAACTTTTGTAAACCATCGGCCTGGGCCTGGCTGTAGACCAGCAAGGGGGCGCCCTGCGGCAACCAGATGTCTTTGTAACGCGGCGCCAGCTTGCTGGGACGGCGGGGCAAAATGAATAGGCGCAAAATAATCTGCCAGACCGGCTGCGGGATTTCAATTACCCGAGGATCAGACAGAAACTCGCCCAGATAACGGCGAATGGATGCCGCATCGGGCTGATCCGGCGTACCCAGATTGACCAGCAAGATACCGACCGGCCCAGCCTGGCGTACCGGAGCCTGGTCATTGAACATATCGGCGTCCTGCTCTTCGGGCAAATAAGGAGAAGCAAACAACTTGGGCATGATGATTAATACCTTAGACAGCCAGCAAACCTTCCGCCTGCCAACAGGTTGAAGATCTATCCATTAACTGGCCGAGTGATGGCTCAGGGCATTGGACAATAGCCGAGCCGTAATGTCCACGATCGGAATCACACGATCATACGCCATCCGCGATGGCCCGATCACACCCAGCGTACCCACGACTTTGCCGTCCACTCCATACGGGGCGGTAATCACAGAGACATCATCCAGCGGCAGGAGCTGGGAGTCTCCGCCGATATAAATCTGCACCCCTTCAGCCTGGCTGGACACATCCAGCAGATGCAACAGATCGGTTTTTTTCTCGAACAGGGAAAACAGACGGCGCAAACGATCCATGTCCGCCACCATTTCCGAGACATTTAACAACTTGCTCTCGCCAGCGATCACCACGGCCTCCTCACTGTCAGGCTGATGGCTGCCTACATCCACCGCTTGCTGCATCAGGCGCGAAATGTCCGCCTGCAAAGAGCTAAGCTCCTGCGACAAGGCCAGCTTGACCGACTCAAAAGACAGGCCAGAGAAATGCTGATTGAAAAAGTTGCTGGCCTCGACCAGCTCCTGCTCCAGGTAATCACGCGGCACAAACAGGATACGGTTTTGCACATCGCCATCTGGTGTGACGATAATCAGCAACACCCGCTTGTCGGACAGGCGAATAAACTCAATCTGCCGGAAGGTCTGCGCTTTTTTCGGTGCCAGCACCACGCCAGCAAACTGCGACAGATTCGACAGCAAGGCAGCGGCGGAACTGACCGCCCGGTTGGGTTCATCAAAAGGCAGATACTGGCTAAGGTTGCGAGCATCAGGCCGCTCGAAACGCTCTGCCGCTAATAGACGATCCACAAACAAGCGGTAACCCTTGGGCGTGGGAATACGCCCCGCCGAGGTGTGCGGGCTGTGAATCAGTCCCAAGCCTTCCAACTCGGCCATCACATTTCGAATGGTGGCCGGAGAAAAATCAAAAACGGTCGATAAGGTACGAGACCCTACCGGCTGACCATCGGCGATGTAACGCTCGATCAGCACCTTCAACAAGGCATTTGCTCTGTCATCCATGTCGCGTACGTCACTTAAAAACACCAGCACTGCATGATAAAGGGGAGAATCTTACAGCCAAGCCTAGAGTGGCAACTCTATAATCCACTGATCGCCATTATTTCATTAATCTTAAGGTTTTCGCCCCATGCATTTCAAAACGGTTGCCATTGTTGGCAGATACCAGGACTCCGGCTTGGATGCGCCCATCCGATCGCTGGCCAATACCCTGGTCAGCACTGGTTGCTCGGTATTGCTTGAGGCCACAACCGCCCAGAATGCCGGTATTACCGAATTTCCCATCGGCGATTATGCCCAAATTGGCGAGCACGCCGATCTGGCTATCGTGATGGGCGGCGACGGCACCATGATAGGCGCGGCTCGCGAATTAGCCCACAGTAAAGTCCCCCTGATCGGAATCAACCATGGTCGCCTGGGCTTTATTACCGATATTCCCTTGAATGACGCCAACGACGCCTTGCTGAGCGTTCTCAAAGGCGAGTATGACGTTGAAGAGCGCTCCATGCTGGAAGGCCGCGTCGTGCGCGACGGACAAGTGCTGTATTCAGGCGTGGCCCTGAACGATGTGGTCATCAACCGCGCTGGCCGTGGCGGCATGATCGAGCTGCGCGTAGAACTGGATGGTGTATTCATGTATCGCCAGCGCTCGGACGGCCTGATCATCTCCACTCCCACCGGCTCGACCGCCTATGCCCTGGCCGCCAGCGGCCCCTTGCTGCACCCGTCCCTGAAAGCCTTTTTGCTGGTGCCTGTCGCGCCGCAAACCCTGTCTAACCGGCCCATCGTGCTACCCGACACAGGTACCTTGAACTTGACCATTACGGCACTGGGCCGGGTGGAATCGGGTGGCAGTGTGCACTTTGACATGCAAACCTGGTCCGACTGTCAGCAGGGAGACCGCATTGATGTGCGTCGCTCCCAGGACACCATTCGCTTTATCCATCCCAAGGGCTACAGCTTTTTTTCCACTCTGCGCCAAAAACTGGGCTGGAATCACATCCCTTTGCCTAACGACGAAAACGAATAAACCTCTATGCTCCGTACCCTGCACGTTCGAGACTTTGTCATCGTGGATCAAGCCACGATTGATTTCGACACCGGCTTCACGGTCTTTTCCGGGGAGACCGGCGCTGGCAAATCCATCCTGATTGACGCGCTCTCCCTGGTTCTGGGAGCACGCGGCGATGCCAAAGCCATACGCGAAGGCTGCACACGCACTGAAGTCAGCGCACACTTCGATTGCGAACAAGACATTCAGCGCTGGCTGAGCGAGCGTGACTTCGATGTTTCGGACGAGTTGATCTTGCGTCGTCTGATTGACCTGCAAGGGCGCAACCGCAGCTACATCAACGGCAGCGCAGCAACCTTGACCCAGTTGCGTGAGCTGGGCGAATTGCTGGTGGATATTCACGGCCAGCACGCACATCAAAGCCTGATGAATCCTCAAAGTCAGTACGATCTGCTCGATAGCCAAGGCGGCCATTTGCCACTGGCGCGTCAAGTGGCACAATCCTGGCAGCAATTGAGCCAGGCGCGCAAAGCCGTCAAACAAGCCAGCCAAAGTGCGGAACAAGGCAAGCGCGAGCAAGAGCGCCTGGAATGGCAGATCAATGAGCTCTCCAGCCTGAATCTGCGCGCTGGGGAATGGGACCAGCTACAACAAGAACACACCCGTCTGTCTCATGCTCAAGCCCTGATTGATGGCAGTGCGCTGGCCCTGACCGCTCTGGATGGCGAGGAAACCTCGGTACAGCAACTGCTGGGCAAGGCCAGCCACGAAATGAGCGCCCTATTGCGCCATGACCCTGGCCTGCAAGCGATTGTGGATGCGCTGGAGTCGGCACAAATTGCCGTCACCGAAGCGGCCTCGGATCTGAACAGCTACTTAAGCGATATGGAGCTGGACCCCGAGCGCCTGGCTCAAGCAGAGGAGCGGGTGTCAGCCATTTTCAGTGCCGCGCGCAAACTAAAAGTGGAGCCCGAGGAATTACCCAGTCTGCTGGACTCCTGGCAGGAGCAGCTCGCACAGTTACAGCAATCTTTTGATTTGGAGGCCTTGCAAGCCAAGGCCCAGCACGCGCAGAAGCAGTATCAGGAGCTTAGCGGCAAGCTTAGTGCGGCAAGACGCAAAACCAGTGTGCAGCTTGGCAAACAAGTCAGCCAGGCCATGCAGTCCATGGCCATGCAAGGCGGCCGTTTCGAGGTCGCCCTGACCGCCTGCGAACCTCAAGTCCATGGTGTCGAGCACGTGGAGTTCCTGGTTGCAGGTCACGAAGGCGTCACACCGCGTCCACTGGCCAAAGTGGCCTCTGGAGGTGAGTTGGCTCGAATCTCCCTGGCGCTGTCTGTGATCGCCAGTCAAGCGGCTCGTGTACCTACCTTGATTTTTGATGAAGTCGATACCGGTGTGGGTGGCGCAGTGGCCGAAGTGGTAGGACGTCTACTGCAAGAGCTGGGCGCACGCCATCAGGTTCTGTGCGTGACCCACCTGCCCCAGGTGGCTGCCTGTGGGAACCATCATCTGAAAGTCGAGAAAACGACCGAACAAGGCCAGACTTTTTCCTCGATCCGCCCCTTGACGCAAGATGAACGGGTAGATGAGATTGCCCGTATGCTGGGTGGTCTGAAAATTACGCAAACCACGCGTGAACATGCACGGGAAATGCTGGCGCGACAGTAAAGCCGCTTTTGAAACGCAAACCAAACCACCAGCGCCGCAGCAACTGGTGGTTTTTTCATGTCCGGCTGTGATGCCCTATGGCCTGAATCTGACTGTTCTTTGAATTTTCAGAATGCCGTCCTGGCTATCCTGCCCCCCAATCGTCAGATCCTGGGCCTGCGGGCCAGCTACAACCGAATTAACTACGCAAACCGGGCTTGGCCTGCTTGCCCGCTTCCGAACATTTGGGGCAAATACCATACAACAGCATCGTATGGCTCTCCAGCACAAAACCGTGATCCTGTGCGACCTGATGCTGACGGGCTTCGATATTGCTATCGGTAAACTCTTCGACAACGCCACAATTGGTGCAAATCAGGTGATCGTGGTGATCGCCATCATTCAGTTCAAAGACGGCCTTGCCGCCGTCAAACTGGCTACGCACCAAAATGCCGGCTTGTTCAAACTGGGTCAACACACGGTATACCGTGGCCAAACCAATATCGACTTCTTCAGCAATGAGCAAACGGTATACGTCTTCAGCGCTCAGGTGTCGTTGGCCGTCCTGATCGGAGCGGCGAAAAATATCCAGAATCTTCAGGCGTGGAAACGTCGCCTTAAGCCCCATGTTCTTCAGTTCATTTTGATCGTTCATGGCTAAATTATCGCATCTTGATGGGGATGGATCTCAAGTCCGTTCTGATTAAAAACCAGCTCGTCTTGAGGCGGTTCAACGCGCAATTCATGCGCTTTTTCCTAAACCCTTATATGATAACGATTTTATTCCTACTGGGGCATTTCGTGCAGAAGAAGGCCAATTCATTCACTCCTGTCATCCGCGCCATACTCGCAGCCAGCTTGGCTGCCGCCGCCCTGAGCGCCTGCGGATCCTCCAAATGGGGCTTCCCATACCGCGCAGACATTCAGCAGGGGAACTGGATCACTGCCGAGCAAGTGGCCCGCCTGCAACCGGGGATGACTCGCGAACAGGTACGTTATCTACTGGGCTCACCGACCTTGCAAGACATTTTCCACGCCGACCGTTGGGACTATCCTTACCTGAACCGACCTGGCTACGGCAAGATCGAGCAGCGCACGTTCACCGTCTGGTTTGAAGGCGACACCCTGGTTCGCTGGCAAGGCGACGAACAGCCTGATCGCCAACCATTCGAGCGCAGCGATACCGGCAAGAAACAAACGCCGCCTCCCGCTGACGCCGAAAACACGGCCCCCACGCCCAGCGTGACCGGCAACCAGCCCACGCTTTAAGCTTTACGTTAAGGACACTGGATACATGCGCATTGCCATTGCTGGCGCAGACGGCCGTATGGGCCGTATGCTGATTGAAGCTGTTTTGAACAGTACCGACCTGACACTGGCCGCCGCCTTGGACCACAGCGGCTCCAAAGCCATCGGCCAGGATGCAGGAGCTTTTCTGGGTAAAGACACGGGAATCAAGATCACGGACGATCTGAACGCCCTGGCCCAAGCCGACTGCCTGATTGACTTCACCCGCCCTGAAGGCACCCTGGCCCATCTGGATGCCTGCGTCCAACACGGCACCCGTCTGGTGATTGGCACCACCGGCTTTTCTGAAGCGGAGAAACAACAGATCCAAGCCGCTGGCCGCGAGATTGCCATTGTCTTCGCCCCGAACATGAGCGTGGGCGTCAATGCCACCTTGAAACTGATTGAAATGGCCGCTGCCTTGTTGAACCAGGGTTTCGACGCCGAGGTATTTGAAGCCCACCATCGCAACAAGGTGGATGCACCCTCGGGCACCGCCTTGGCCATGGGTGAAGTCATCGCCCAGACCTGGGGCGAATCCCTGAACGATGTAGCCGACTGGGCCCGTCACGGACATACCGGGGCGCGTCAGGATGGCCGCATTGGTTTTTCCGTTGTCCGTGGTGGCGACATTGTGGGCGACCACACCGTGTTTTTCTGCGGTGAAGGCGAGCGCATCGAAATTTCGCATCGCTCCAGCAGCCGTGCCGGTTATGCCAATGGCAGCCTGCGTGCCGCCCGTTTCCTGGGCGATAAAAGCACCGGCCTGTACACCATGCAGGACGTACTGGGCCTGTAAGTTCCTGACTTGCAGACGCTCTGATAAAAAGCCGGCTTTCGAGCCGGCTTTTTTACGCCGCGCAACATCACGCCATTGGGCCTTCTTTTTCGCTTATTGGCGACCCACTACTTCAGCCATTTATTTTATTGTTTGGACTGCAGCAGAGATTTCATCTTGAATATCAGTACATATTCAATAAGAAATACCGAATACAATCAGAGCCACCCCTACAAAATCAGCCATGAAGCTACATTACGCACCCACGGAGACGCTACATGAGTATTCCCTCCTCCTCTGCTGACACGTTGCTGGCTACCCAAGCCTTCCAGGCATTTCGTCATTTGTTGGCGACCGGGCAGGTACGCGCGGGGCAGATGGTGTCGATGGCGGAGCTGATGAAACTGAGCGACTTTCCACTGGCTCCAGTGCGCGAGGCCGTCAAGCGGGCGGCGGCGGCCGGGCTGGTCTCTATCTTGCCCAAGCGCGGCGTTCTGGTTTTGGAGGCAACCACGGAAGCCCTACGGGAATGTTTTCAGTTGCGCTGTGTCTTCGATCAGGAAGGGGCCAGGGTATTGGCAAGCCGTGCCACGCAGCCCGCACTGGAGAGCTTGCGAGAACAACACCAGAAAATCCTGGAGCAGGCGCAAAGCGGCCTTGTCACCACCGCCTTGCAGATTCAGGCCATGGAAGTGGACTGGGCCTTGCACCGCTATCTGGCACAAGCGTTGCAGAACCGCTCGGCCATGACAATTTACGAAGAAAATTGTGATCGCATCAATGTGCTGCAGCACTCGCGACGGCCTTTGCCCGAGCGCATCGTACCCGCCATGAAGGAACATTTGCACATTCTGGACACGCTGCAGGCGGGCAAACCCGAAGCGGCCATGGAAGCGGTACGCCACCATCTGGCACAAACGCTGCGATGGTGGGGCGCGGTAGACGCTTAATTCACCATAACGGGCTCTTGTTCCAGCTCCACGCCAAAGCGTTCCCGAACAGAGCCACGAATTGCTTGGGCCAAATGTTCAATATCATGTGCGGTCCCGCCGCCATGATTCACCAGCACCAAAGCCTGGCGGTCGTGTACACCCACCGCGCCATCGCGCTTGCCTTTCCAGCCACACTGGTCAATCAACCAGCCTGCCGCTAACTTGCATTGGCCTTGCCCAAGGTCATAAGAGACCAGATCGGGCCATTGCTGCTTCAAGGCATCACGCTGCTCGGTCTGCACCACGGGATTCTTGAAGAAACTGCCCGCATTACCCAGGACGTGGGGATCAGGCAATTTTTGACGGCGAATCTCGCAGACTGCATCGAAAATGCGTTGCGGGTCTGGCTCGCCCGCCAAATGAGCTTGCTTATTAAGATCGGGATATTCCAGCACCGGCGTCCACTGACGCGGCAATGCAAAACGCACCGCCAGAATCAACCAGCTACCCGCCGGATCGTGCTTGAAGCGGCTGTCTCTATAGGCAAAGCCACACTCGGCCGCAGACAGTTCCACCTCTTTGCCTTCTTTAAAGCTCCAGGCCAACACGCTGTGCACCCGCTGCTCCAGTTCCAGGCCATAAGCACCAATGTTCTGAACCGGAGCCGCACCCACCGTACCGGGAATCAACGCCAGGTTCTCCAAACCAGGCCAGCCCAGATTCAAGCAATGCTGAACAAAATCATGCCAGCACTCGCCCGCCTGCGCCTCCACAACATAGACATCGTCCCGCTCTTGCAGCAGACGGATCCCTTTGCTTTCCACCTTGATCACCAGGGCATCCACGTGCTCGGCCAGCACCACATTGCTGCCACCGCCCAGCACAAAGATACGCTCGCCCTGCTCCACCAGCGCTTGCAAGGCAGGTAGCTGGGTAACATTGTCATACACCACCAGGTCGCGCGCGCGGCTATCCAAACCCAAGGTATTAAAAGAGCTCAAATCCACATTACGCTGCCTGTCCACGGCCCTGTCTCACAATCAAAGAAAGCAGTAAGCATAGCTCGGACGGCCTATTTTCCGGAAAAATTTACAGAATCTATTGACAAGCATATTTCCTGCGGTCTATAGTTACGTTCTTGCTTAGCGCAGCGTTGGTTTCGCAGCAAAAGGCAGTTTATAGGCAGGCTAGTTTGTTAGGCAGTACAGATAAAAAGCGTAAGCGATAAAAAGCATAAGCAAAATATCAAAAACTCTTGACAAACAAAGATAGCCACTCTAAACTAGCTTTCTTTACTTAATAAGCAAAAGCTAATAAGTAAATCGCTGAAAACAGATTCAATCTGCACAGCAAAATGCGGGAGTAGCTCAGTTGGTAGAGCGCAACCTTGCCAAGGTTGAGGTCGCGAGTTCGAGACTCGTCTCCCGCTCCAGATTCCTAAGGGAAGCCTAGGCTTCCCTTTTTAATCGACCACGGCGCAATGGCAGAGTGGTTATGCAGCGGATTGCAAATCCGTCTAGGTCGGTTCGATTCCGGCTTGCGCCTCCAGTAATGCTGGTCACAAGTCGGTAGTGCAGTAAAAAATGCGGGAGTAGCTCAGTTGGTAGAGCGCAACCTTGCCAAGGTTGAGGTCGCGAGTTCGAGACTCGTCTCCCGCTCCAAATTCAGAAAGCCCAAACTTCGGTTTGGGCTTTTTTTCGTCCTGCCTCCCCCCATTTCCTCCCCCTTCTGTCACAGCCACGGCCTGCTGCCGCCTGCCCGTTACGTATAACTACCTACATATAGATAAGACAACACCGCCCGCCTGAGGGTATAAATATCAGTAAACGGCAGTTACACAGAACAAACCGGAGGGGCACCAGCTCCCAAACATAAACGTAATCGATACGGCCACCAGTTATTGATTATTTTTACAGTTAAATCTATGGAGCACAGGACAACTATGAAATCCCTCTCCTCCCCGGTACCTGTCGAAGAAAATCGTCGCCTACGCATCCTAGCGGAGTACAAACTGCTAGATACTCCCCCTACAGAAGAGTTTGACCGGCTCGTTAACCTGGCAGCCAGATTATTCAAGGTACCAATCGCTCTGATTTCGCTGATCGATAAGGACCGACAGTTTTTCAAGGCACGTGTTGGTATTGATCTGTGCGAAACAAGGCGCGCTGATTCGTTTTGCACGACTACCATCCTATCCAATGACATTTTGCTTGTCCCGGACGCCTTGAACGCCCCCCACTTTGCACCGAACCCGTTAGTCACTAAGCCGCCACACGTTCGCTTCTATGCGGGAAAACCACTGCTCGCCCCAACGGGGGAGCGATTGGGCACGGTATGCCTGATGGATACCAAGCCGCGCCATGTCTTCACCGAAACTGATCGTGCCAACCTTTCCGATCTGGCAACCCTGGTAATGGCGCGAATGGAAGCGCACCGCCTGGAACAAACCAAATCAGACAGCAAAGCCCGTTTTGAAAATATCGCAGCCACCTCTCCTGATGCCATCATCTGCTCTGACGAGCATGGCCGCATCACGTTCTGGAATCGCTCTGCAGAGAAAATCTTTGGCTATCTAGCTGACGAGACCCTCAACCAGCCAGGATCGATTATTTTGCCCGACAACTGGCGTAAGGTTTACGAGACAGAGCTTTTACGGTTGCGACAGGGCGAGCGAATGAAACTTGCTGACCGCACGATCGAACTATCCGCTTTGCGTAAGGACGGAACCGAGTTCCCGGCAGAGTTCTCATTATCGACCTGGGTTGAAGCAGACACCACCCATATCGGCGCCATTGTGCGAGACATCACTGAGCGCCGGCATCATGAAGAAAGGCTGTTTCAACTGGCCTCGCTAGACGCACTAACAAACCTTGCCAACCGGGAAATGTGGCGGGCACGCCTTGCCCAAACGCTTGCCAACGAAACCCCTGCAACCATATTGTTAATTGAGCTGGACGACTTCAAGGAAATCAACGATACCTTCGGGCACTCGGCTGGCGATGCCGCCCTCAAACACATCGCCCAGCAATTAAAGTCGACATTTCCCAACGCCATTAAGCTTGCTCGATTCGGTGGCGACGAGTTTATGGCCTTGCTGCCCGGAAACGGCGTGCAGGCGGCACGAAGAGCCGCACAAACACTGATCAACGTCTTTGCAACGCCGTATAACTTTGCTGGCCAGTCTTTTGACACTAGTATCAGCATTGGCGTGGTTCTCGCGCCGACGCACGGCACTAGCGCCGAGGATATTCTGAGCGCAGCCGATCTGGCGCTCTACAAAGCGAAATCATCCGGTAAGGGATACTACGAGGTGTTCTCTCCGGCCTTGCGCGAGGTCGCTGTCGCACGCAGATCGTTCGAGCGGGAATTACGCCTGGCCTTTGAAAACGATGAGTTTGAGCTTTTCTACCAACCCCAAGTATCAACACACACTAGGCAGTTGACCGGAGCAGAAGCACTGATTCGGTGGAACCATCCCACAAGGGGCTTGTTAACGCCGCTCTCTTTTATTGATGTGCTCAACGAAAAGCCATCTGCGCCTGCTATAGGAGAATGGATATTACAAACGGCCTGCCGTCAGGCCGTGCGCTGGCAAGCAACCATCCCCGATTTTCGTATCAGCGTAAACCTGTTCGAGGCACAGCTACGTACCAATCGCCTGCTCTACACAGTCAGCGCTCTACTGGCTGAAACAGGTCTGCCTGCCAGTTCTCTTGAGCTGGAAATCGTGGAGACCTCCTTGCTTCGCAACGAAGCAGTCACCAAAAACTTGTTTCGCGGTTTACGAAACATAGGCGTTGGTCTGGCCTTCGACGACTACGGGACAGGCTACGCATCATTAAGCCTGCTAAAAACATATCCAGTCAGCCGCCTGAAAATCGACCGGTCATTCATCCACCATGTCTACGAATATGCCGGAAATGCCGCACTGGTCAGGGCTATTATCTACTTAGCCAAGAACTTTGGCCTGGATGTGATTGCAGAAGGCGTGGAAACGGAAGAGCAATTCGTATTCCTTAAAAATAATGAATGCCCAGAAATACAAGGCTATCTTTTTGGAAGACCTGTTTCAGCTGAAACATTCACAGCGCAATTTATCGAGCACCAGGGCCCACTTAACTTTCCGCACGCCAGGCAAGCAGTCAACGCGGGATCAACCGAACAACTCATGACTGGCAAAGATGGCCCTTGATCTTGGTACCGCTATCTATTTAAAGAAATCATCAGGATGCCTCATCTTGCCGGATACTGCTCTTTATGACACCTCAAACTGCCATCCGCATGGCTGACTACAACAGCCAAATGAACCGCCGTCTTTATCAGGCCGCCGCTCGCTTGCCCCCAGAGAAGCAGCATCAAGAGTGCGGCGCCTTCTTTGGCTCCTTGTTCAAGACGATGATGCACATTGCAGTGGGGGATACGATCTGGCTGCACCGCTTTGCCCAACATCCTGATGCCCTCAGCTTGCGCGAAGAAATGGAGGTATTTGCCAAGCCACGTACACTGGATCAGCAGTTATTCGACACCTTGGCGGAACTGGATCCGTACCGTCGCAAACTGGATCTGATTATTATTGCTTGGGCGGCCACACTGACACCCGAGCAACTGGGCCAAACGCTACGCTATAACAATATGGCGGGCCAGAGCATGGAGAAGGATGTTGCGCTTTTGGTGACGCACTTTTTTAATCACCAGACTCACCATCGTGGTCAGGCCAGCACCTTGTTGTATCAAGCGGGTGTCGATATTGGGGTGACTGATTTAATGGCCTTGGTATCCTGAATGTTGTAGCCCGCAGGCCTCAAGGCAGACGGACAGCGCCACGCTTGCCGCTCCAGGACCACAAGATTTTTGCGTCTGAGATAACGCCGCTCAGGTCTCCGCTTCCAATGAAAAAAGCCTGCTTGTCCTTGCCAAGCAGGCTTTTGTATCAGGCAAGCCTGTCTGCTCACTCCACCCTTAATACTGCGCCCGCAAGGACAGCATCACGTTTTGCGGAGCACCGTACCAGCCCTGGTTATAAAAACCGATCTGCGAGTAGTACTTTTTGTCGAACAGGTTGTTCACGTTCAAGGTGGCCGAGACGCGCTTGTTGAAGTCATAACTTGCCATCAGATTCACGATGGCATAGCTGCCCTGCTCAACATTCACCACTTTGCGGCCTGGTGCCGTGGCGTTCTGATACATGCGATTTTGCCAATCAATGCCGCCGCCCACAGTCAGCCCTTGCCAATCCCCTGACAAGCGATAGGTGGTATAGAGCTTGAACAAGGTACGTGGCTTGCTGGTATTGATGGGCTTGCCTTTCGCATCCTTGGCGGTAAAGGTCGTCAAACTCGTGGCCAGATTCCAGCCAGGCATCAGTTCTCCGCCCAACTCCAGCTCCACCCCTTCTACTTTGGCCCCCGACACCGGGCGGTAAGCAGGCGTATTAGGTGGTGCACCAATCACATTATTACCTGTGGCTTCCGCCAAATTGTCCTGCCGTGTCTGGAACAGGGACAACGCACCATTGAGCCGGCCATCCATCCATGCCGCTTTCAAGCCCAACTCATAGCTTTTACCGGTAATCGGTGCCAGAATCGCACCCTGTTCGTTGCGGGCGTTCTGCGGCTTGAATATCTCGGTATAGCTGGCGTAAGCGGTATAGGTATCGTCAAAGTCATAGATCAGGCCGGCATAGGGGATGAACTCGTTACGATGGCGATACTGACGCTTGGAACCAAAGTAGGTCTGATCAGTTTCCCAGTTGCTCAGCCGCCCCCCCACCATCAAGCGCAAACTATCGCTCAAGGCAAAGCGGCCAACGGCATAGGCGCCGGACTGTTTGTTATCCGTATCATCTGCCTGGGATGGCTCACTGGACCAGTTCGGCTCCGGCTCTCGGCCTGGCTGATAGAAGCTGGCCGCCGCAGCCAATGGGGGTACGGCCCGATACTGCGGGAAAGATACGCGATCCTGGGACATCATCCAGCCCACCGAAAACTCGTGCTCTTTGCCAAACAAGGTAAATGGCCCGGACAAGGACGCATTCAATGCCTTGCGGCGTACATCGCCTTCGTAATAAGAGTACGAGTTCGATGTACCCAGCCCTGTTTCCCGATCCGGATACCCACCCCGAAACAGGTTTTTCATGAAGGCATCGGTGTAGGACTGGTTATAGGTCAAGCGCAAGCTCAAGTTATTCTTGAACTGGTGGCTCAAATCCACAAAACCCGTTGTCGTATTGTTCTCGACGCGTGACCAGTTTGTATTGTTGGAAATCGAACGCTTGAAATCCGTACGAGAGCCATCGCTATAGAACAGCGGAAAACCACTGCCAAAACCATTATTGGAGCTGGACTGATAGGCAACACCCCCCGTCAACTCCATGCCAGGCATCAAGTCAGCCGTGACCACGCCATACAATGTACGGGTTTTAGTATCCTGCAAATCGGTATAGCTATTGGCCTTGCCATAAGCTCCTACAATACGGCCACGGATACGCCCATCTTCCGTAATCGGGGTAGACACATCTGCGTATCCACGCGCAAAGTCCCAGCTTCCGACACTGATCCCCCCCGATGCGGCAAAGTCCCGCAAAGGACGTTTACGTACATAATTGACGGCTGCCGAAGGATTACCGGCCCCCGTCATCAAACCGGTCGCGCCGCGCACCACTTCAACCCGATCAAAAACGACCAGGTCCAGGTTGCTTTCACCAAAGGCCCAGGGCGACAAAACTGGCTGCGTCAAACCATCAAACTGATAGTTGTCGATACCAAAACCACGCGAGGAAAAGGAATAACGGTTGGTATCGCTGCGTGTCACAGATATACCCGGCGCGCTCTGCAAGGCATCCGCCGTCGTCTGCATGCCGCGATCATCCATCATTTTTCGGGTGACCACACTGACCGATTGCGGCGTCTCCTTGATAGAAAGAGACAGCCCCGTCGCCGTGCTCATGGCCTTGGTGGTGTAAGACGGATCGGTTTCCGTCACGCCTGGGTCTCGATTGCCCTTGATCGTAATGGTGGACAGTTCTACAGGCGTATCAGCCACGGAATCCTGCGCCCAGGCCGGGCTGCTGGCAGCAACCAGCAACATGGCAGAACGAGTGACAGGGACAAGCAAGCGCAATCTTGAACGGGCATAGCAGGTTGAAACAGCAGGCATGAGCAAGGATCTCAGAACAGGTTTTAGATGCGAACAATTATCATCTACAGAGTTTGCATGAGCGTATCCCTAAACGCAAAAACCCTATTCCAAATATCAGTCCTGCCGCTTTCCTTCTAGGAGGGGCATCGATCCGCGCGCAGTTGCAGCCAAAACCAGCTAACGGCACTGAGCAAGACGCAGATCAGCATGGCGGCTGACATCCGCAGAGGCTGGCCGTAGACCCACGGCACCAGCCAACCGCTGACCAGCGAAAACGTACTCATCTGGCAAAAGCCCAATAAGGAGGCCGCCAACCCGGCCCGACTGGGAACTTGGGCCAAAATACGCATGGTCACCACCGGCATCAACATAGCCAGACCTGCGGTGAAAAAGGCGGGGAGCAACACGGCCCACGGCAAGGCAGGATGCCAGGCGCTGGCCAGATACCCGGTATAGACAAGGCAACTGGCCAGCATCAAGCCATAGGCGCAGCGAATAATCGTGATGTCTCCCCAATGTCGCACAAGATGGGCAGAGGCCAAAGCCCCCAACATGGCCCCGACCACCAAAGGCACAAACAACACGGCAAAGGCGGTTTCAGGCAAGTTCAAAGTATGAGAAATGAAATCCGGAGCAGCGCCGATCAGAAAGGCCTGAGCCCCAATCAGCAAACTTAAAGCCACACTCATGCCCATAAAAGGCACATCGCCCAGTAATTGCCCAATATCGCTACGCAACTGGCGCCAGGCCAAAGGCTGACGCTTACTGCTGGGCAAGGTTTCAGGCAAGCGACGCAGGCACAAGTAGCACGCCGCAGCGGCCAGGGCGGCCAGCATCCAGAACACAGCGCGCCAACCCAAAAGCGCAATCAATTGACCACCCACAATCGGGGCCAGCGCGGGCGAGACATTAAAGACCACGACGATATAAGACAGAGTCCGTTGCGCCTGTTCACCTTGATAGCAATCACGCACCATGGCCTGGCCAATCACCAAACCCGCTCCGGCCGACAAGCCTTGCAGTACCCGAGCAGCCAAGAGCCAATCCATGCTGGGCGCCAAGGCCGCCATCACCGAGCCAGTGATATACACCGCCAGGGACGCCACAATCACAGGTTTGCGCCCCCAGGCATCGGACAAAGTGCCATGCAGCAGCAACATCGCTGCATAGGCAGACATATACACACCCAAGGTCTGCTGCACGCTTTCGGGGGGTACCTGAAACTCGCGCTCCAACGCGCTGAAAGCAGGTAAATAGGCGTCAATAGTGGCAGGTGCAACGCAGGCCAGCAGGCCCAGAATCAACACCATCAAGGGATACGGGGGAAGCGAGGAAGGCAACACAGCTCTGTCTGAAATAAGAAAACAAACCCGCATAGGGGAGGTCTTTTTCAGGATGGACCAGGCTCGCCAGAGTGGGGAATGGCAAACGCCTAAAAAGCTTTGAACAATGACAGAGCTGGCCGCCCGGCCACCTCAATTCAATTCACTGGGCGCAATCCCGTAGCGCTCACGAAAGGCTGTGGCAAAGTTGGTGGCGTGGCGATAGCCCACAAAATGAGCCGCCTGCTGTACGCTCCAGCCTTGCGCCAGATAATCACGTGCCAACTCCAGACGACGCTCACGTAACCAGCCAAACACAGAACACTGGTAGGTTGCCTGAAACTTCACCCGCAAGGTGCTCGGGCTCATGCAGGCCAGCTTGGCCAGATCCGCCAAAGTATGATCGTCACCCGGCGCGTTGTACAAACGTTCACGCACACGCTCCAGTAGCTGTCGGTCACGGGCCGTGGCCGGCGACTCTTTAGCAGGCTTTGGAGCCAATCCGTCCAGCGCATGAGCCAGCATTTGCAGGCTGACACCTTCCAGCAGCAAATCGTACGTCGTCCCCTGCCAGGGGCTGTCTATCAACTGTTCGAGCGTGTTGAGCAAATGCGGCGGGACCGTCCACTTCTGCATGCACAGTCCGGATGGGCCCATCAGTTTGGACAGGGTGTCGCCCAAGCGCGAGTCGCCCACGCTTTCCGCTGAACGCAAAGAGAGGTTAATACAGCGCAAACGTTGCCCGGCCGGGTGTATCCCAGTCAACGCGACCGATTCGCTATGCGCAATACTGACACCACTTTGCGCGACCAGGCTCAGTTGATTCTGACTGGCCAGGCGGGCTTGCGCGCGGCCTTGCAGCATCACAATGGCAGAGAACTGCGGCGCGCTGACGGAACTGGATTCGTAGTGATGGTGCGTGACGATATCTGACAGCACCAGCTTGATGCCCGGCCTGACCTCGTGTTCCTGCACACGCCCCTCGGCAATGCAAAGCTGCTCCCTCTCCCGATCTGGGCCAACATAGTGAGGCAAACAATAGTGAAAGCCTGCCGGACGACCGAGTCGGTCAAAGTCCGATACTGTGAATCTGATCATAGGAATAGAGAGAAAAAACGATGTCAGCCTGGCGGATACGGGCTCAAGGCACTCGGGCCGATGGGAACAGAACATCCGACACAATGCAACTGAGAATAACATACATTCTCAATTATATGGCACCTCTAAAGAATTCAAAGAGTACGGCAATGCCTTGAATTAACGGAGTTTTATGTTGACCTCATCGTGCCAGAGTCTGCTCTTGCATCAAAATCGACACACAGAATCGCTACAATTTTGCATCTGTGCTGCACCTATTCTTTTTGCTGTTGATCACCTAGCAAAATGCAATCAGCTAAAACAATCGGGGCATAAGCCCTTTTTTCATCACACCAATGGGTCCACATTTCCAAGCATGATTTTCCGCTCGACACCCCGCCTTAAATCAACGATTGGCCTGATTATTTTTTCTAGTCTGGCTGGTTTTTTCTGGTGGCTATTTTACGAGCGCTACTACCGCTATAAAGACTGCATAGAAACGGCTGCCTCCAGTTGCCTGAACGCGCAGGGAGACAACCTGATCGGCGCAGGTATGGTCTGGGCTTTGCCCGCCTTTATCTTTAGCGGCATCGCTGTGTACTACCTGTGGCGAGTCATTGGCCGCTGCTGTGCGAATAAACCTTAAACGCTATCCGCTTTAAAAACGACAGTATCAGCACAGCAAAAGCAGTTTATACACAGACTGCTATAATCCGGCCCGGCAATTAGCGATCCTTTTGCCAACACATTTTCTGCAAGAAGAACCTTTCATGAATACCAACGTACCAAGTTTTGGTCGGCGTCAGTTTCTCAAAATTCTTGGTGCTGGGGCAGCTGCGCTGTCAGCGACCGCGATGGGACTTTCGACAGCCGCCGCTCAAGTTCCCGCCGCCGTCCGGCCCTACAAACTCCTTCGATCCAAAGAGACACGCAACAACTGTACATACTGTTCAGTGGGCTGCGGCATCCTCATGTATTCCATGGGCGATGGCTCCAAAAACGCGAAACCGCGCATCTTCCATATTGAAGGCGACCCGGACCATCCGGTCAGCCGTGGCTCGCTCTGTCCCAAAGGCGCTGGCCTGCTGGACATGATTCACTCCAAGAATCGCCTGCTGCACCCCGAATACCGAGCCCCGGGCTCCAAAGAATGGGTCAAGATCAGTTGGAGCGAAGCCACCAAGCGCATCGCCCGTTTGCTCAAAGATGACCGTGACGCCAACTTCATTGCCAAGAACGAAAAAGGCCAGGTGGTGAACCGCTGGCTATCCTCGGGCTTTCTGGCTTCCTCGGCCGCGTCCAACGAAACCGGCCTGCTGGACTTCAAATTTACCCGTGCCTTAGGCATGCTGGGTATCGACTGTCAGGCGCGACTCTGTCACGCCCCGACCGTGTCAGCCCTGGCCCCCAGCTTTGGGCGCGGTGCCATGACCAACCACTGGGTGGACATCAAGAACGCCAACGTGGTGATTGTGATGGGCGGCAACCCTGCCGAAGCCCATCCGGTCGGCTTCAAATGGGTGATTGAGGCCAAAATCAAGAACAAGGCCAAGGTCATTGTGGTGGACCCACGCTTTAACCGTACAGCCGCTGTTGCCGATATCTTCTCGCCCATCCGCGCCGGCTCGGACACCGCCTTTTTGATGGGCATGGTGCGCTGGCTGCTGGAGAACGACAAGATTCAGCACGAGTACGTGCGCGCCTACACCAATGCCTGCCTGATTGTGCGTGACGACTTCGCCTTTGACGAAGGCATGTTCTCCGGCTTCGATCCGAAAACCAAGATCTACGACAAGTCCTCCTGGACCTACGCGCTAGACGAGAACGGCGAAGTGATGCGCGACAACAGCATGACGCATCCACGCTCCGTGCTGCAGTTGTTAAAAGCGCACGTGGACCGCTACACGCCCGAAGTCGTGGAAAACATTACCGGCGTCAAACAGGCCGACTTCCTGCAGATTGCCGAGGTTATTGGCTCCTGTTCGGCCAAGAACAAAACGCTGACCTGGCTATATGCGCTGGGCTGGACGCACCATACCGGGGGCGCACAGATCATTCGTGGCGCCGCCATGATTCAGCTCTTGCTAGGCAATATCGGCATGGCCGGGGGCGGCGTGAACGCCTTGCGCGGTCACTCCAATATCCAGGGCTATACCGACCTGGGTCTGCTGTCCTTGCGCTTGCCAGGTTATATGAACCTGCCCTCGGACAATCAGCAGACACTGGCACAGTACCTGGAAGAAACCACGCCCAAAGACGTATTGCCCGGTCAGGTGAATTACTGGAAAAACACACCCAAGTTCTTCATCTCTTTGCTCAAGAACCTGTACGGCAAGCACGCCACGCCCGCTAACGATTTCGCTTTTGATCTGCTGCCCAAATGGGATCGCAGCTACGACATGCTGGCCTACTTCGACATGATGTATGAAGGCAAGGTCAACGGGTACTTCGCACAAGGTTTTAACCCGCTGGCCGCGATGCCGGACAAGAACAAGACGTCCAAGGCCCTGTCCAAGCTGAAGTTCCTGGTTATTGTGGACCCACTGGTCACCGAGACCTCGAACTTCTGGCGCAATGAAGGTCAGTTCAACGACATCAAGACAGAAGAAGTCATGACAGAGGTGTTCCGCCTGCCGTCGAACTGTTTTGCTGAAGAGGACGGTTCCATCGTGAACTCGGGCCGCTGGTTGCAATGGCACTATGCCGGCCAGCAACCTCCCGGTCTGGCCCGTCATGACCCCAACATCCTGGGCGACATCATGATGGAACTGCGTCGCCTGTACGAAGAAGAAGGTGGTGCCTGTCCCGAACAAGTCCTGAACATGACCTGGGACGCCGACACCTATCACGACCCGCATTTCCCGCATCCGGAAGAAGTGGCCAAAGAGGCCAATGGCTATGCACTGGCTGATGTTTTCGACGAGAACGGCACGCAGATTCTACGCAAGGGCCAGTTGCTGGATAGCTTTGCGCAATTGCGCGATGACGGCACGACACAAAGCTACTGCTGGGTATTTACCGGTTCCTGGACCGAGAAAGGCAACCAGATGGCTAATCGGGACAACACCGATACGGGCTTGGGCAACACCCCTGGCTGGGCATGGGCCTGGCCTGCCAACCGACGCATTTTGTACAACCGCGCCTCTATGGATGAAATGGGCAGACCCTGGGATGAGCATCGCCAGATTTTGCATTGGGACGGCCAGCAATGGACCGGGGCGGATGTTCCGGACTTCCCGGCCAACCTGCCTCCTGGTAGCCCAGCAGCGCCGTTCATTATGCTGCCCGAAGGGCTGGGCCGCCTGTTCTCGGAAAAAGGTATTAATGACGGCCCCTTCCCCGAACACTACGAGCCGGTAGAAAGCCCCATTGCGAAAAACCCGCTACACGAAAACGTAACGCATAACCCGACCGCACGGATTCTTTCCAATGACGCCGAGCGCATGGGCAATCGTCACGATTACCCGTATGTAGCCACCACCTACTCCATTACCGAATTGTTCCGCCACTGGACCAAGCACTCTTATCTGAATGCCATGTTGCAGCCTGAACAGTTCGTGGAAATTGGCGAACAACTGGCGGCTGAAAAAGACATCCGCCACGGCGACACCGTCAAAGTCACAACCAAGCGCGGTTACATCACCGCCAAGGCGGTGGTGACCAAACGCATGCGCACCCTGACCGTTGCCGGCCAGCAGGTGCAGCAAATTGGTATCCCCTGCCACTGGGGCTTTGAAGGTGAAACCCGCAAGGGCTTTCTGGCCAATACGCTGTCCCCCGGCGTTGGCGATGCCAATACGCAAACACCGGAGTTCAAAGCCTTTCTGGTCAATGTCGAAAAAATGAAGGGAGCCACGGCATGAATTCGCAAAACATAGTACGCCGTTCGGCCACCAACTCGGTCACACCAGCCCCACAGGTGCGTGATCACCAGATGGAAGTGGCCAAGCTGATTGACGTGTCCATCTGCATTGGCTGCAAAGCTTGCCAGGTCGCCTGCAATGAATGGAACGATTTGCGCGGCCAGGTGGAAGAAAACGTCGGCGTGTACGACAACCCCAGCGACCTTAGCCCCGACAGTTGGACCTTGATGCGCTTTACCGAGCACGAGGACGAAGCAGGCAAGCTGGAATGGCTGATCCGCAAGGACGGCTGCATGCACTGCGAAGACCCTGGCTGTCTGAAAGCCTGCCCGGTTCCCGGCGCGATTGTTCAATATGCCAATGGTATTGTGGATTTTCAGTCCGACCTGTGTGTGGGCTGCGGTTATTGCGTGGCCGGCTGTCCTTTCGATGTGCCCCGTATTTCCAAGAAAGACCATAAAGCCTACAAGTGCACCCTGTGTTCGGACCGCGTTACCGTGGGCCAGGCTCCTGCTTGCGCCAAAACCTGCCCGACCGGCGCCATTGCGTTTGGCTCAAAACAGGAAATGAAGGATCTGGCCCTGAGTCGTATTGAGGACTTGAACGAGCGCGGCTATGAAAACGCCGGTCTGTACGATCCTCAAGGTGTTGGTGGCACCCATGTCATGTACGTGCTGCAACACGCGGACGATCCGCAGCGCTACGCGGGCCTGCCCAAAGACCCGCAGATCAGCTCTGTGGTGGATGGCTGGAAAGACGTACTCAAACCTGCTGCTGCCGTAGCTGGTGCGGTGGCGGTGGCCGGTATGGCAGCCCACTTCATCGGTGTGGGCCCCAACAGCGTGGACGAGGACGAAGAACACGAGCACGACAAGGCAACGCAAGGAGACGATCATGAACAAGAAAAGTAATCTTGTGCTGCGCACCCCATTCCGTGAGCGGCTATGTCATTGGGCCGTTGTGCTCTGCTTTTTCCTGGCTGCCACCTCGGGGCTATCCTGGTTCTACCCCTCTTTTTCCTGGTTAAGTTCCTTTCTGGGCACCCCGCAATTGGCACGCGTTCTGCATCCCTTTTTAGGGATCGCAGTTTTCGTTGGCCTTGGCTATATGTTCACCCGCTTCGTAAAGTACAACCTGCCCGCCAAAACCGATCTGATCTGGTTTCGTAACGTCAAAGGCGTGATCCTGAACAACGCCAAGCAGCCATTGAAAATCGGCAAATACAATGCCGGTCAAAAAGTACTGTTCTGGCTGATCATGCTGTCTATCGTCACGCTGCTGATATCGGGCCTGATCATGTGGCGCGCGTACTTTGCCGAGTTCTTCTCCATTCCCGTTCTGCGTCTGGCCATCCTGATCCACTCCGTGGCTGGGATTGGGCTGATCTTGCTGATTCTGGGCCATATTTATCTGGCCATCTGGGTGCGCGGCTCCATCACCGGCATGGTGACAGGCTATGTTTCCAAAGCCTGGATACGTCATCATCACGATCGCTGGCATGAAGAGCTGCAAGCGACCAAGAAAGACGTGAAGGAAGGCAAGGCATGAACGAAGTTCCTGTCCGTCGTTCCGTTCCATCGGAAGAGTCCACCCGGCACTTTGACCCCATCCTGCGGCCTGAATTGCATGAGCTGTACACCGCCCGCGCGGCCCGTTTGCGCGAACTGGCTACAGGCCATGAGCTGGAGGCCTATCTGCTTTTGGCCGCCGATGTCGCTCAGGCTCAGGCTCAGGCTCAGGCTCAGGCTCAGGCTCAGGCTCAGGCAACAGTTTCACCTGAAAGCCGTTCCAATGCCGTGGCCGTTGATCCTGTAGAGATCGCTCGCCAAGGTACATGGGTAACGCATCTGGATACCATGCTGGACCAGCTTATCCCTGGTGCTTCACCAGCAATTACCCCACATCTGGATGCCCTGCGCGCCATGAGCACCCAGGCACGTCTGGATGCAGGTCTGGCCCTGGCCCAACACCAATTCCATTCCGTATCCCAGGCCCTGGCTCCTTTTTTGTGGGCGGCTTTTTCTCTGGACGTGGCTTTGGCAGCACGGACAGTGCCTTTGCCTGTGGCCAGCAGTGAAGAGTCCCCCAGTTGCCCGGTTTGTGGCAGTGCCCCTGTCGCCAGCCTGATCTATAAGGGCACCAGACAAGGTCTGCGCTATTTGCACTGCTCCTTGTGCGAGAGCCAATGGCATATGGTTCGCGCCAAATGCACCAACTGCGCCGATGCGGGCGATCTGGACTACCTGAGCTTCGACTCCACCGAAGCCGTGGTGCGTGCGGAAAGCTGCGGTCACTGCCACAGCTATCTGAAGGTGATCTCACAGGAACGCGAACCCAATGCAGAAAGTGTCGCGGATGACTTGGCGACGCTGGTACTGGATGATGCAGCAAGCGCAGAAGGTTATGGCCGCACCGGCCTGAACCCCTTTGCATTGCCTGATCAAGCCCTGTAAAGAAAAGCCCGGATTGGCAGCATGCGGATCCGGGCTTTTTTTCACACCTGTTTCACTACCCGCTTCAATCTCTGCACCAGGCACACTCTGTGCTCTGCGCTTCTCGCTGCATGATCAAAAGCAGTCGACAACCCCCTATTACAGACAGGCAAACTCTTCATCGCCCACAATGAGCAATGAACGATTGATCATTCGCCCCTCATCATAGAGATACGATTTGTTGTCCGGGTATTGGTTTTCTGAGATATCACAGGCCCTATAATCAAGAATGATTCCTGTTTAGCTTTCTGCAATCTGACCTTGATGAAAACCTCCTTACCCCGCTTTCTGCTCAGTGCCGCTACGCTCTGCCTGGCCTGCACGCTGCCCGCCCAAGCCCAACAAACTACCCGCCCCTGGAACGAATCAGTGGGCCCCACCATCGTGGATCAGCAACAAAGCCTATACCGCTTCGAGACGCTGATCATGTCCTCGGAAGACGGCAAGCGGCACTACAAAATACAGATAGGCACCCCGAACCGCCCCGCTCCCGCACGCGGTCATCCGGTGATTTATATGGTCGATGGCAATGCCGCCATGGCCAGTATTGATGTGGACGACCTGAAAGCCATCAGCAGCCTGTCTGCGCCGGTACTGGTCGCCATTGGCTACGACACCGAAGCGCGTCACGATGTGATTGCCCGCTCCTTCGACTACACGCCTCCGGTCACGGAGAACGGCGTCAGCAAGTCGGTGGAAGTACGGGGTCGTTTAGGGGGCGGCGCCGATATTTTTCTGGACTATATAGAAACACACATCAAGCCTGCAGTAGAAACGCGCGAGCCTATTGATCGCTCCCGCCAGACGCTGTGGGGCCACTCTTATGGTGGCCTGTTTACCTTGCATACCCTATTTACCCACCCTGATCTGTACCAGCGGTACGTGGCGGGCGATCCTTCACTGTGGTGGTACGACGGAATTCTGGTCAAGACGGCTCAGACCTTTGATACAAGGCGGGCCAAGGACAAGCAGATCGCCATCATGGTCGGCGGACAGCGCCGCAGTACATCCATGAGCAATGCTGCGGCACAATGGTCCACACAGGATATGGCCAAGCATTTGCAAGAGGCCGGGCTGAACGTCAGCTACGAGAACTTCAGCGAGCTGAACCACGGGCAGATGCTGGCCGCCTCCTTGAAACCCGCCCTGCGAATTGCGGCCCAACCGTGATGCCTTCGAACCGAAAGCATCACCACTGAGCACCACATCAGTGCCCTGCCCTCAAGGGCGCTGAGCCGCCCCCACAAAGCCGCCATCGGGCAAGGTCAATACATTGAAAGGCGCCGGTTCAACCTCCGGCCCCTTAGTATGAATGCCATCAATAATGGCGCCTTGTTGCGGCGCTGTGCGCGACAGGGATCGCTCCCTATAGTTGCTGGCACAGGTACTTGATTTCCAGGTACTCGTCGAGACCGTAGCGTGAACCTTCGCGGCCCAGGCCAGATTGTTTGATGCCCCCAAATGGGGCTACTTCGTTAGAGATCAGACCGGTGTTTACACCAACCATGCCGTACTCCAAGGCCTCACCCATCCGCCAGACTCGCGCGTTGTCCCGGGTGAACAGGTAGGCGGCCAAGCCATATTCGGTATCGTTGGCCATGGCAATGGCCTGTTCTTCAGTGTCAAAGCGGAACAATGGAGCCACTGGGCCGAATAACTCTTCACGGGCCACACGCATGGCTGAGCTCGCCTCCCCCAAGACCGTGGGCAAGAAGTAGGTCCCGCCTAAGGGGTGGGGTTTACCGCCTAGCAGAACGCGGGCCCCGTGTTCAAGGGCATCCTCAATCAGCTCACTCAGATGATCGACGGCTTTTTGCTCGATTAATGGGCCTTGTTCTACCCCCTCATCCATCCCGTTGCCCACTTTCAGAGTGGCAACACGTTCGCTTAAGCCTTTGGCAAAACGATCATAAATACCGTCCTGCACCAGAAAACGGTTAGCACATACACAAGTCTGACCACTGTTGCGGTATTTAGAGGCTATCGCTCCCTCAATGGCGGCATCCAGATCGGCATCATCAAAGACGATGAACGGCGCGTTGCCACCCAACTCTAACGACAGACGTTTGATGGTAGGAGCACATTGCGCCATCAGCAAACGACCCACTTCGGTCGAGCCGGTAAACGATAGCTTGCGCACAATGGGACTTTCCGTCAACGCAGCCCCCACCACGCTGGACGAGCCTGTGACCAGTTGGAATACACCGGCAGGAATACCCACCTGCTCGGCCAGCGCCGCCAAGGCCAGGGCGGTCAGGGGAGTCAGGCTGGCGGGACGCACAATAATGCTGCAACCCGCAGCCAAAGCAGGCGCTACCTTGCGAGTAATCATGGCCGCAGGGAAGTTCCAGGGAGTAATGGCCGCACACACACCCACAGGCTGCTTGACCACCACAATGCGTTTGTCCGACTGGGGGTGTCCCATCACATCGCCGTATACGCGCTTGGCTTCTTCGCTGAACCACTCTACAAAGGAGGCGGCGTACAGCACTTCACCGCGCGCCTCCGCCCAGGGCTTGCCCTGCTCCAGGGTCATGATGGTGGCCAGGTCATCTGCATTGGCAACCATGGCATCGAACCAGGCGCGCAACAACTTGGCACGTTCGTGCCCACTGCGTGCCTGCCATTCGCGCTGAGCCACTTCAGCATCGCTGATGACCACTTCAACTTCTGCTTTAGCCAGGCTGGCGACATTGGCCAGGCACTGGCCCGTAGCAGGGTTCAGAACGGCAAAGGTATTGCCATCCGTTGCGCTGACCCAACCCCGAGCCGTCCAGGACTGATCGTTAGCCAGGCGGGGATTGTTCAGTTTATGAATCAATGATGCCGCTATAGTGTTCATTATGGTCGACCTATTTCTAAAATGATGAACCCGATCAAAAACATCAAGGTCAAACAATCGGAGCCTCAAAGAACTGAGGCTCCAGTTTACCTACAGAACATCCATATCGCTTAGGCCATCGTCATCAGGCTTGCATTCCCTCCAGCAGCAGCCGTATTAACGCTCAAGACTCGCTCCTGAACCAGTCGCTCCAACGCAATCGCATGGTCTCCTGGAGCTAATGCCGTAATACTGACAATCATTCCCTCTCGGGCCGCGATCCGTTGCTGCCAACGTTGCAATGAACTGGCCTGTCCGTGATGCAGCATGGCATCAATGTAGCAGCGCTCCAGATCATCAGACAGCGTAATGGCCGAACGCAGCAAGGCGGGCAAACGGGCATGTAGTCTCTGTGCCTGCTCATCATGCGCATCCCATACCATCTGACTGCCAACAGCCAACACGGCGCACAATTGCGCGATACGATCGCGCTCATTATCTGCCACGCCCAGCACGGCCTGACGAGGCACTAAGCGATAGGTATTGGACTCCCCCGTTGGCCCACGCAGCTCAAAGCGTTGGTTACTGAAAAACGTCATCGGAGTACGCGTTGGAGCCAGTTCCGGATGCTGATCCAACCAATTGGCCAAGGCTTGTCGCGCAGACTCCTGTGGGTTCCCTAAGAACTGGCCTGCCCCGTCTGTGCCGAAAGGCTGACTGAGCGCCTGTTCAGGCCGCTCAGCCAATAAGCGATACAGGTACAAAGGTCCACCTGCTTTGGGCCCTGTTCCCGACAAACCCTCTCCACCAAACGGCTGTACTCCCACGACCGCCCCCACCGTATTGCGATTGACATACATATTCCCCACATGGCTGCGCGCCACAACATAGTCAATCGTTTCATCAATACGGGTATGCAAACCCATGGTCAGACCATAGCCCTTGGCCCGGATCTGCTCCAGCACGGCATCCAGTTGATCACGGCGATAACGCAACAAGTGCAGTACCGGGCCAAATACCTCTTGCGTCAAATCGGACAGATCAGGCAGCTCAATCAAGGTCGGCGCAATAAAGGTGCCGTTAGCCGTTGTCAGCGTGCGGGCGGCCTCACCGCCCAGACTCAACTGATGGACGACATGACCCTTGGCACGCATTTTTGCAATATGGCGCTCAATCCCCTCTTGAGCCCGCTGATCAATCACCGGACCAATATCATTAGCCCACTCAATAGGATTGCCTACCCGCAATTGAGCCATCGCGCCCTGCAGCATGGTGATCAAACGATCTGCCGCTTCTTCTTGGACAAATAAAACCCGCAAAGCCGAACAACGCTGCCCGGCGCTATCGAAAGCCGATACGATCACATCCTGCACAACCTGCTCAGTCAATGCAGACGAATCGACAATCATGGCATTTTGCCCCCCCGTCTCCGCAATCAGAGGCACCGGTCCCCCATGCCGACCGATACGTTGGGCAACCGTCGCCTGCAAACCACGAGCCACTTCAGTTGAGCCAGTAAACATGACGCCTTGCACACGATCATCCGAAGTCAGCTGTGGCCCCACCACACTGCCCCGGCCAATCACCAGTTGCACAGCCTGGCGCGGCACACCCGCGTCCCACAAGATACGAACCGCTTGGGCGGCAATCAAGGAGGTCTGCTCCGCCGGCTTGGCCAACACCGTATTGCCCGCCGCCAGAGCAGCGGCCACCTGACCCGTGAAAATCGCCAAGGGGAAGTTCCAGGGGCTGATACACACTATTGGCCCTAGCGGTCGATGGCTGTGATTGGAAAACTGGACCTGTACTTGCTGGGCGTAATAACGCAGAAAATCCACCGCTTCACGGACCTCGGCAATCGCATTGGCATAGGTTTTACCCGCCTCGCGCACCAGTATTCCCATCAGAGGCTGCATTTGCGCCTCCATGCCATCAGCAGCCCGCAACAAAATTGCTGCACGCTCGGCAGGCTCGACCGTAGCCCATTGAGGAAAATACTGACTGGCCGTCTGCAAGGCCAATTCCACCTGCTGCGCTGTCGCACTGCATACCTGACCGAGCTGATCACGATGATCCGCTGGATTTACGATCGCCGTCACCACAGCTGCGGCCAAATCATCATGCGGCGTCTCCGTGCCCAACATGGCTTGCACCTGCATAGACGTGCTCGCTTCCTGCTGCAAGGTTTGCGAAAGCGTCTTTAACTGCTGCTCATCGGCTAGATTCAGTCCCCATGAGTTGGGGCGAGATGCACCATACAAATCGCGTGGCAAGGCAATGCCAGCATGCGGCAAGCCAAGCTGCCCCTCTTGCGCGGCCATTTGCTCGACCTGCAACACAGGATCACGCACCAGTTCGCCCAGCGCGATGCTCTCGTCCGCGACCTGATTCACAAACGACGTATTGGCCCCATTTTCCAGCAAGCGCCGCACCAGATACGCCAACAAAGTCTCATGCGTACCAACGGGCGCATAAATGCGGCAAGGTCGCCCCAGCTTGCCTTGCTCGGGGTGGCCCACCACCTGCTCGTACAAGGGTTCCCCCATCCCGTGCAAGCACTGGAACTCATACTGTCCCGAATGATACTGATCAGGCCCAGCCAACTCATAAATGCTAGCCAGTGTCTGAGCATTATGAGTGGCAAACTGGGGATAGATTTGCTCTGGTGCGGCCAGCAGTTTGCGTGCGCACGCGACATACGACAGATCAGTGTAGGGCTTACGCGTATAGACCGGATAACCTTCCAGGCCGTCTAACTGCGCCCGTTTGATTTCACTGTCCCAATACGCACCTTTGACCAGACGAACCATCAAACGCTGATTACTGCGACGGGCCAGATCAATGACATAGTCAATGACATACGGGCATCGCTTTTGGTAGGCCTGGATCACAAAGCCAATTCCTTTCCAGCCCCGCAAGTCTGGCTCGAAACAAAGCCGCTCCAACAGGTCCAGGGAAATCTCCAGGCGATCGGCCTCCTCGGCGTCAATATTCAGACCAATATCGTAGTGACATGCCAGACGGGCCAGCTTTAACACCAAGGGATACAACTCTTCGTGCACCCGGTCAATCTGGGCACGGCTGTAACGCGGATGCAAGGCAGATAACTTGATGGAAATCCCTGGGCCGTCATAAACGCCACGGCCATTAGAGGCCTTGCCAATGGCATGAATAGCCTGCTCGTAATCTTGCAGATAGCGTTGGGCATCGGCCGCCGTCAATGCCGCCTCACCGAGCATGTCGTAGGAATAACGAAAGCCCTTGGCCTCCAGGGAGCCTGCGTGTTGCAAGGCTGCCTGGATGGTTTCACCCGTCACAAACTGCTCGCCCATCATGCGCATTGCCATATCCACCCCTTTGCGAATCAGGGGTTCACCACCTTTGGCAATCAGGCGCCCCAGCGAGGCCGACATTCCAGTTTCGCTATAGGTGGATACCAGTTTGCCCGTCACCATCAAGCCCCACGCGGCGGCGTTGACAAAGATGGGCGTGCCTTTCTTGCCGACGTGTTGACGCCAATTGCCATGACTGATCTTGTCGCGAATCAAGGCATCGCGTGTTGCCGTATCAGGGATACGCAGCAAGGCCTCGGCCAGACACATCAGAGCAATGCCTTCCTGGGACGACAAGGAAAACTCCTGTAAGAGGCCCTGCACCAGTCCCGACTTGCCGGTGGCGGTTTTACGCTGTCGCAACGCTCCGGCAACCCGCAGTGCCAAAGCCTGCGCCCGGGTCGCCATCTCACCCGGTAAACGAGCCTGCTCCAACAGACTGGGCACAAGCTCGGTTTCTGGACGCAGCCAGGCCCGAGTAATGGCTTGCCGCAACGTGGATTGCTCCAACCAAGGCGTCAAAGCGGCAAAGGAGTGGACTGCAGCACGAACTGGCGACGCGCACGCACCTTGTTGTAGGACCATGAACTACCCCTGCAATAAATACGAAAGACAGATTGATGACAAATTTTTCGCTATTATTAAGGAATAAATGTAAAATTTCTCACTATATTCACATCGATCTATAGTGAAAAATAAATCATGAAAGACCAAGAGCACCAACTTGACAAGCAAGACCTGAAAATTCTGGACTTGCTCCAGCAAGACGGACGTATTGCCAACACAAAACTGGCCGAAGCCGTTGCCCTGTCTCCAACGGCAGCTCTGGCTCGGGTGCAACGTCTGACACGAGAAGGCTATATCCTGGGCTACGAGGCTCGGCTCAATCCGGCCAAGCTCAAGGCAGGGATGTTGGTGTTTGTTGAAGTATTGTTAGACCGCACCACGCCCAACGTATTTGAAGAGTTCAAGCTGGCGCTACAGGATCGACGCGAGGTCATGGAGTGCCATATGGTGGCTGGTGGCTTTGACTACCTGCTCAAAACCCGCCACGAAGATATGAGTGCGTACCGGGACTTTGCCGGTCGCGTGCTATGGAAACTACCCGGTATCCGAGAAACCCGCACCTTTGCCGTCATGGAAGAGGTCAAAAGCTCTATGGCCCTGGATTTAAGCCGGATCTGGTAACTGAGATAGTTCTTTAGGGGCGCCGTCCGCGCCCATCTTACCGTCGAGCCAAGCCGTCCTGCGCGATGCCAAGCGCAACGCTGGGGCGGCCCGACCTTGCCATTGTTACCTGCTGATCGGCCAGCGCGTCACTCACCCAAGGAGGGATGTGAACTTACCCACAGCACGGTGGCGTCCTGCTCGCCACCAGAAATACAGGCATGTCCCATCGCGCTGTCAAAGTAACAGGAGTCTCCACTTTCCAGCTCCAGAGGCGCATAAAAATCCGTGTGTATCACCACCGTCCCTGTCAACACATAGATGAACTCCTCGCCATCATGCCGCAACAAGGTCTTAAAGGCCTTGGAGTCATGCGCCTTGATCGTCGTTACCAAGGGGATAAATTGCTTATCTGCAAGATCGCTATGCAAAATTTCATAACTGTACTGACGCGTATCGTGCACCACCCCTTCCCCCCGTCGAGACACGCTGCGTCTACCTAGGGGCGTGGGTTTGGAAGTGTGGCCAAACAGCTCGCCCACATGCACATCTAATCCTTGGGCCAGGGCAGCGATTTTTTCGTACGTCGGAGAGAGCTGCCCATTTTCAATCTTGGATAAGGCCGAGGCAGAAATCCCCGATCGCTCACTTAATTGTTGCAGGGTCAATTTGGCCTGACGGCGTAATTGATTCAGTTTGACGGCCAATACATTGACGGGATCATCAGGGGGGGTCATGGCAGTTTTTAAGGCTTCCTGGATGCACTACCTATGGAAAACCCTTAAAGAGGATTTTCCGATATGGCAATATTATTTCGTATAAGAAATTTTTTTCTCAAAATTACAGGCATGCGCCTGTACGTTGATGGTAGATCACATGCAAATCCTGGATCAAGCTCAAACTGAGCACTCCATGCCTTTCGATCGTCTTTTTGATGCGATCGAATCCATGTTCATTGAAGGCTGCAACGTGCCTTTACGGCATAACCACGCCATTGAAAACTCCGGTCACGCAACCGGCACCCTGCTGCTGATGCCCGCCTGGCAAGCCGGTAAACATCTGGGCCTGAAAACCGTGTCCATTTTCCCGGACAATAACACTCAGGGCCTGCCTGGCCTGCACTCAACCTATACCCTGTTTGATGCGACTACAGGCAAACCACTGGCGGCCTTGAACGGCGATGTCATCACCTCCCGTCGTACCGCTGCCGCCTCGGCCCTGGCTGCACGCTGGCTCAGCCGCCCAGACTCGCAAACACTGCTGGTCGTTGGCGCAGGTCGGATTGCCAGCCTGCTGGCCGATGCCTATCGCACCGTCCGCCCCATCCGCACGGTCTTGGTCTGGGATCGGAATGCCGACAATGCTCTCGCCTTGGTCGAACGGCTAAACCGCGATGGCTTTGACGCTCATCATGTGCGTGAGCTGGAAAGCGCTGCACGACAAGCTGACATCATTACCTGCGCCACCCTGGCCACCGAACCGCTGATTAAAGGCGAATGGCTGCAAGCTGGCACTCACCTGGATCTGATCGGTAGCTTCATGCCCACCATGCGCGAGAGCGATGATGCCTGCTTTACACGCGCCACCGTTTTTGTTGATACCGATGAAGCAGCGATGAAATCGGGCGACATTCTGGAACCCATCAAATCCGGAAAATTCGATCCGGCTGACATTACCGCCACGCTGGAAGATCTGTGCCAGGGCCGACACCCTGGCCGCCAGAGTGCCGACGAAATCACACTGTTCAAAGCCGTTGGCACAGCCTTGGAAGACCTGGCTGCCGCGACACTGGCTTATGACCTTTGGCAAGAACAATCCTCTACTTTTACACCGGGCTGATTGGCTCAACGCGAACCAATAACAAGGAAACCCCTCATGACGGCAAACGTCACCCCTCCCGCACAACGTGCCTCCGCCAAGCGCGTTCTTCTGGCTAGCCTGACAGGCAGTTCTATTGAATGGTTTGATTATTTTCTGTACGGCACAACCGCCGCACTCGTTTTTAACAAGCTGTTTTTCCCTACCTTCGACCCTGTCGTCGGTTTAATGCTGGCCTACCTCTCCTTTGCCCTGACCTTCTTCATTCGTCCCTTGGGCGGTTTGATCTTTGCCCATATTGGGGACCGAATCGGACGCAAGAAAACCCTGGTCATCACCTTATCCATGATGGGCGGGGCTACCGTTCTGATTGGACTGCTGCCTGGCTACGATACGATCGGCGTCTGGGCCCCCATTTTGCTGGTGCTGCTGCGTCTGATTCAAGGTTTGGGGATTGGTGGAGAATGGGGCGGAGCCTTGTTACTAGCCTATGAGTATGCGGCGCCGAACCGACGCGGGCTGTTTGGTAGCGTTCCGCAGATGGGAGTGACCATTGGCATGCTGCTGGCCACCTTGGCCATGACCTTGATGAGCCTGCTGCCCGATGAGCAGTTCATGAGCTGGGGCTGGCGCATCCCCTTCCTGGCAAGCGCCGGACTGGTTTTTCTTGGCCTATGGGTACGTAATGGCATTGATGAGACACCGGACTTTCAAAAAGCCAAGCAGGAGGGTCAAGTCGCCAAAATGCCATTGGTTGAAACCTTGCGAGACCATTGGCGTGAAGTGCTGATCGCCATCGGTGCCAAGATTGTGGAAACGGCGCCATTTTATTTGTTCTCGACCTTTGTAGTCAGCTACGCCACCAGCAGCACATTGCAGTACGAACGTTTTGATGTTCTTAACGCGGTGACCGTCGCCACGCTGGTCACCACCTTCTGCATTCCACTGATGGGACTGCTGTCTGACTATATCGGCCGCGTCAAAGTATTTATTGCTGGGGCAGTAGCCATGGCCTTGTTTGCCGTCCCTTACTTCCTGCTGCTTGACCAACGTTCTACCACATCCCTGATGATTGCTACGGTTGTTGCCCTGGGTCTGATCTGGGCACCGATCACCGCCGTGCTGGGCACCATGTTTTCGGAGATTTTCGCCACACGTGTCCGCTATACCGGCATTACCCTGGGTTATCAAATCGGTGCCGCCTTGGCCGGTGGGACAGCACCACTGATCGCAACATGGCTCATGAGTCGTTACGACGGCTCCTGGGTGCCTGTCGCGGTCTACATTATCGTTGCCGCGCTCATCTCGATTGCTGCCGTGTCAGCCGTACGAGTCCGCAAACCAGAATAAGCCAACAACAAGCGGGTTCGCCACGCTTTCCCAGACCGCCGATAAACCCCAGGTTCGATAACTTGGGGTTTATTTTTTTGTGCGCCAAGCCAAGCAATCAGACCGTCGATCACAGCAGCATGATCTGCTCCTGGCAGACTCTCCTGCGCTGGGCTGCAGATGCCACACAGTGATCCGAGCAACAACATTAAGATGCCGCACACCAGGCGATACCGGTAAACTGTCGCTAAATCCTTTATTTTGCAGTTCTTTTTGATGTCACCCATCGTGCCCCATACCTCTTTCAGTACCCTTCCCCTTTTGCCCGCCTTGCTTGAAACCCTGGATAGCCTGGGTTTTGAAAAAATGACGGCCATTCAGGAACAGAGCCTGCCGCTGATTCTGCAAGGCCGCGACCTGATTGCCCAAGCCAAGACCGGCAGCGGCAAAACCGCCGCATTTGGCCTGGGTCTGTTGCAAACCCTCAACCCCAGCAAACTGACGCCACAAGCCCTGGTAATCTGCCCCACGCGCGAACTGGCCGATCAGGTCACGACCGAACTGCGTCGTCTGGCCCGCCAGATTCCTAACGTGCGTATGCTGACGCTGTGCGGTGGGGTTCCCTCGCGCCCGCAAACAGAAGCCTTGCGCAACGGTGCTCACGTAGTGGTGGGCACACCGGGCCGCATCCAGGACCACCTAGAGCGCGGCAACCTGGACTTGTCCGCCCTGAAAACCCTGGTACTGGACGAAGCCGACCGTATGGTGGACATGGGCTTTCACGATGACATCGTGGCCATTGCCTCGCACTGCCCGCCCCGTCGTCAAACCCTGCTGTTCTCGGCCACCTACCCGGAAAACATTCGCAAGCTCAGCGCCCGCTTTCTGCATAACCCCGCCGAAGTCAAAGTGGAAGCCCTGCACGATGCCAGCCAGATCGAACAGATTTTTTACGAAGTTCACCCCGAGCAGCGTTTGTCTGCTGTGGTGACCCTGCTGGAGCATTTCCGCCCCTGCTCGACCCTGGTTTTCTGCAACACCAAGATGCGTTGCCAGGAAGTCGTCGAAGAGCTGCAATCCGAAGGTATCCAGGCTCTGGCCTTGACCGGTGATCTTGAGCAGCGTGATCGCGACGAAATTCTGGTGCAGTTCTCCAACCAGAGCTGCGCTGTGCTGGTCGCCACCGACGTGGCCTCGCGCGGTCTGGATATTCAGAATCTGGGGGCTGTCATCAACGTAGACGTCACCAAAGACAGCGAAGTGCATATCCACCGCATTGGCCGTGTTGGTCGTGGTGATCAAAAAGGCCTGGCCTTGAATCTGGTCTCGCGCAACGAGCTGCGCTGGGTCAAGCTGATTGAAGACTTCCAGGGCCGTGAAGTGAAATGGGGCAATCTGAAAGCCTTGCGATCTCAATCAAAAGAACCCTTGCGCGCACCCATGATGACACTGGAAATTCAGGGTGGCAAAAAAGACAAGCTGCGCCCCGGCGACCTGCTCGGTGCCTTGACGCGTGATGTCGGTCTGAAAGGGGATCAGGTCGGCAAGATTGCCATTACCGACGCCCGCTCCTACGTGGCCCTGGATCGTGGAATTGCCCGTCAATTCTTTGACCGTATTTCCAACGCCAACATCAAAGGTCGCCGCTTCCGTATGCGCTTTGTGGAAGACAAATAAGGCCTGCCTTGCTGACTACATACAGGCTATTTTGCTGGGTGCCTGTTTCAAATGACTGCTGGCCGCGGAGGGTCCTGAACCATGCCAGCGTGCCAGCTCTCGTATGCGCTCTATCAGGCTGGCAGCCGCTTCGCTCATGCTGCCTGTCTCTCGCGGGTAGGCCATCAATAACTCGCAACGCGGGCCGCCGCCAATCAAGGGTCGTGACACCACGTTCTTGGGCATGAAGTATTCCGCGTAGGTTGGCAACAAGGTGTAGCCCAATCCAGCCGCGACCAGATTAATGCTCATCAGGGGGTTGGCCGAATTGTAGGTATGCTCGGGCACCACCTTGTGATGGGCCAGATAGCGAGCCAGCACATCGTGCATGGAGCGGCCATAAGAGCGATCCACGGCAATCATGGGCAGGCGGTTCAAACGCGCCGGAGGAATCAAGCTATACGCTTCCAGGCGATGACCTTTGGGTAGATAGACCCGCAAGGGCTCATCCAATACCACTTCACTACAAACATTGGTGGCTCGCACCGGGCCACGCATGAAAGCCAGATCCAGTTCCCCTCGGGCCATGGCGCCTTCTTGCTCGTTGGATGTCAGGCTACGCAGCACCACATCCACCTGGGGGAAAGCCGCCCGAAAAGCGGGCAATACCGCTGGAAAGATACGCACCTCTGCCGCCGGGACAAAGCCTATCGTCAGCACTTCCCTGGCTTGCGAAGCCGCCTTGCCCGCACGTATCACCGCCTCTTCCACTTTTTGCAAAATCTCGCGGGCGTCATCCAGGAAAACGGCTCCGGCCTCCGTCAACTCGACCTTGCGACGAGTACGGTTCAACAAGGGATAACCAATATCCTCTTCCAGATTGCGGATCTGCTCACTCAAGGAGGGTTGAGAGGTATAGAGCCGCTCAGCAGCACGGGTGAAATTCAACTCTTCCGCGACTGCAACGAAGTAACGCAAGTGTCGCAATTCCAAGTTAGTCTCCTGTCAAATTAGTCGCCCTGTCCGGCTCTGACCCGAACAGCATAGGGCTCGGCCTGCGGTATTTCTCCCGAACAAGCCGTTCTTGCAAGCACTATTGTCGCTGCTCCAAAGGCGTTACAAGCGACTGCGATTTTCATTGCTGCAGCGCAGCAATTGGGATTCTCGTAAACCCTAAGTACCTGTAAAGCCGCATCAATATTGGCCTTCAGACTTAAACCCTATACATGCCAGGGTCTTAAAGCCGACTTATCGGGTTTGCCGATCACCCGATCTAAAGCAAGTATTGGTCGAATTCATTTCAAGCTTCTACATTTTGCCGTTGGCGACAAAAACCTGTTTCGCAAAAGCACGCATTGCAATAGCGAGGAGCAAGCGATGGGAATCAACCCTGAAAAAATCGAAGCCTTGGTCGATGCACGTAATGGACGCGTTACCCCTTCCATTTACACCGACCCGGATATTTATGAGCTGGAGCTGGAGCGCATCTTTGGCCGCACCTGGCTGTTCCTGTGTCACACCAGCCAGATCCCCAAAGCGGGAGACTTCTTCAATACCTATATGGGCGAGGACCCGATTATCGTTGTCCGTCAAAAAGACGGCTCGATCAAGGCCTTCCTGAACCAATGCCGACACCGCTCGATGCGCGTGTCCTATGCCGACTCGGGCAATACCAAAGCCTTTACCTGTCCTTACCACGGCTGGAGCTATGGCACCAACGGCGATCTGGTGGACGTACCGCTGGAGCCGCGCGCCTATCCGCAAGGCTTGTGCAAGGAAAAGTGGGGTCTGCAAGAAGTGACCCGCGTCAAAGTATACAAGGGTCTGGTCTTTGGCAACTGGGATGCGAGCGCTCCTGATCTGGAAGAATACATGGGCGATATCGCCTGGTATCTGGACGGTGTGTTGGACCGACGCGAAGGCGGGACTGAAATCATTGGCGGGGTTCAGAAATGGACCATCGAATGCAACTGGAAATTCCCCGCTGAGCAATTCGCTTCCGACCAATACCACGCTCTGTTCTCGCACGCTTCTGCTGTGCAGGTGCTGGGCCAAAAACCGGGTGACGAAGACAAGGCGCTAGGTGCCGGTCAAACCGCCCGCCCTGTCTGGGAAACCGCCAAAGACGCCGTCCAATATGGCCAACGCGGCCATGGCAGTGGCTTCTTTTTTACCGAACAGCCCGATGCCAACGTGTGGGTAGACGGTGAGGTCTCGCAGTACTTTCGCGACACCTATGCCGAAGCGCACGAGCGCCTGGGCGAAGTGCGTGCCCTGCGTCTGGCTGGCCACAACAATATGTTCCCGACACTGAGCTGGCTGAACGGTACCGCAACGCTGCGCGTCTGGCATCCACGCGGCCCGAACCAGGTGGAAGTCTGGGCATTTTGTATTGCCGATGCCGCCGCTCCCGACAATGTGAAGGCGGCCTTTGAACGCAGCGCCACCCGCGCTTTTGGTCCTGCCGGATTCCTGGAGCAGGACGACTCCGAGAACTGGGCTGAGATCCAAAAAATCCTGCGTGGCAAACGCGCCCGTGGCACCCAGTTGTGCATGGAAATGGGCCTGGGTAACGAAGGTCTGCGTAGCGACGGCGTGCCAGGCGTCACCAACTACATCTTCTCCGAAACCGCCGCTCGCGGCCTGTACAAGTACTGGGCCGACCTGATGGTGTCCGAGACCTGGGATGAAGTCCTGGAGCGCAGCCGCGTCTACGAAGAGGAGTTGGTGAAATGAGCGCCGTCATTGAAGAACCGACCCAAACAGCCATCGTCGATATGCAACTGCATCATGAAATTGCTGACTTCCTGTACATGGAAGCCGAGTTGCTGGACGACTGGCAGTTTCGCGACTGGCTGGACCTGCTGTCCGAGGATGTGCACTACCACATGCGCAGCACCACCAATGCGCAAACCCGCGACCGTCGCCGCAGCGTGCAGCCACCCACCACCTGGATCTTTAACGACAACAAGTTCCAACTGGAACGTCGCGTCGCTCGCCTGGAAACCGGCATGGCCTGGGCCGAAGAACCCCCTTCGCGCACCCGCCACTTTGTCAGCAACCTGCGTATTCGCCCCACTGCCGACGGCCAGGGTTACGAAATTCGTAGCAACTACATCCTGTACCGCGCCCAGAAAGAGAAGGACGAGACCTGGTACGCCGGCAAACGCCTGGACTATGTACGCCGTGCAGACAACCGCTTTGGTTGGGAGCTGTATGAACGCGAGATCGTTCTGGATCAAGTGGTCATTACATCCCACAACCTGAGCGTTCTGTTCTGACCCTGCTCACTTTCCGATGTTGATTGATATGACACGCATTACCGCATGTGAAACCGGTGCCCTGGCCGATGGCGAGGCACTGAAGATAGACACTCCCGACCGTCAGATTGCCCTGTTCAATATTGATGGCACCTTCTATGCGACTGACGACCGTTGCACACATGGCAACGCGTCCATGTCCGAAGGCTATGTCGAGGACGATGGCACGGTGGAGTGCCCACTGCACGCTGCCCGTTTCTGCCTGAAAACGGGCGCGGCCCTGTGCCAACCCGCCACCGAGGCGCTACGTACCTATCCGGTGATCATCAGCGAAGGCATGGTCTATATCGATCTGGAGGCCCAGGCATGAACGGCTGGCTACAAAACGAAGTCGCTTTGATCACCGGCGGCGGCTCAGGCCTGGGTCTGGCATTGGTGGAACGCTTTCTACAGGAAGGCGCATCCGTGGCGGTACTGGAACGCTCGGCAGAAAAATGTGCCGATCTGGAACAGAAGTTTGCAGGCAAAGTGCTGGCTATCCAGGGCGATGTGTGCAGCGCGGCGGACAACCAGAAAGCCGTGGCTGCCACGGTTGCCCGCTTTGGCAAGCTGGACTGTTTTATTGGCAACGCCGCAGTCTGGGACCACGGTGCCCGGCTGATCAACACCAGCATCGAGCAATTGGACACTGGCTTTGACGAGCTGTTTGCCATCAACGTCAAAGGCTATCTGCTCGGTGCCAAGGCAGCCGCCGCTGAACTGGTTAAATCCTGCGGCAGCATGATTTTCACCTTAAGCAATTCGGCCTTTTACGCCGAAGGCGGTGGCCCGCTCTATACCGCCAGCAAACATGCAGCGGTCGGTCTGATTCGCGAGCTGGCGTTTGAGCTGGCCCCTAAAGTGCGTGTCAACGGCGTGGGGCCCTGCGGCATGAAAACCGATCTGCGTGGCCCACAAGCCTTGGGCCAGCAAGATACGCGCATCATGGACTCGCGCTCGCCCGACGCCATCAAAGCAATTTTGCCCCTGCAATTCTTTCCCGAGCCTGAGGAATTTACCGGCCCCTTTGTGCTGCTGGCCTCGCGCCAGAACAACCAAACGCTGACCGGCGTCATGATCAATGCCGACGCAGGCCTGGGAATACGCGGCATACGTAATGTGGCCGGTGGACTGGAGCTGTGATGCAGACACCTCATATTGTGATTATCGGGGGGGGACAAGCCGGAGCCACGGCCGCCGCTGAACTGCGCCGCCGTGAATTTGCCGGGCAGATCACCCTGGTCGGTGAGGAGCCGTACCTGCCCTACGAGCGTCCGCCCTTGTCCAAAGATGCCTTGTTGGACCCGGACAATGTGCAGCTCAACGTGCATCCGGAACGCTTTTACACCGAGCAGAACATCACCCTGAAACTGGGGGTTCGTGCGGATACGATTGATGCTCAACAAGGCTGCGTCACCCTATCCAATGGCGAAACCCTAAAGTATGACAGCCTGTTGCTGGCTACCGGCGCACAAGCCCGCCGTCTGCCCGAGCTGGACGCGCTGGGTTCGGTATCGCATGTCTTGCGTACGCTGGATGACGCCAACCGTATCCGTGCCCAGCTCAAGCCTGGCAGCCATGTATTGCTGGTCGGAGCGGGCGTTATTGGTTTGGAACTGGCCTCCAGCCTGATCGCCTTGGGTGCCAGTGTAGAACTGATTGACCCCGCCGCCCGGGTCATGTCGCGCAACGCACCGGAAGTCCTCAGCCAGTATCTGCAGACCGTACATGAAGCGCGTGGCGTGCGCTTTCACCTGGGCACACAGGTCAGCAAGGCCCACCTCGACCAAGAACAGAAAGTCGTGCTGACACTGGACAATGGCCAGCAGTTGCAAGGCGACCTGCTGATTTACGGTGTCGGTGTGACGATTGATACCCGCTTGGCCGACAGCGCCGGATTGCACACCGAACAAGGTGCCATCGTGATTGATGAGCATGGTCGCAGTTCCCAGCCTGCCATTTATGCAGCGGGTGACACTACCGTGCAAATCGGTATGGATGGACGCTGGCAACGGCAAGAAACCTGGGAAAACGCCAATCATCAAGCCTGCATGGCCGTCTGCCACATGCTCAACCAGGAGCCGGCTCAGGCCAGCCCGGCTTGGTTCTGGACAGACCAATGCGATATGAACATCCAGTTTGCCGGGGATATGGCCGCTGCCCACTGGATTGTGCGCGGCGATCTGGACACGCCTCCTTTTGTCCTGATTGGTCTGGACCCCGAAGGGGCCATCTGTGGAGCCATCACCGTCAATCAAGGCCGTGACATGCGCCCGCTTAAAGAGCTGATCGAACACCGGGCTGTCCTGCCGCTGGAAGTCTGGAACGACACTGCCCAGAACCTGCGCAACCTGGCCAAACAAATCGCACAGGCAACAAACAGCCCAGCCGCAATCGCTGCAGTGGCAGTCGAAGCAGCGGCCCCCTTACACCCATAATCAGAGTCAGGAGACTGGCATGCAGGCACACCTGGAGTGTCTTTCACACACGCCGTTGCTGGGTCACCACGACCCGGCCCAAGCCGTACTGGACGAAGTTTTTGCGGTACAGAAAGCCGCCCGCGAACGTGTCGCGGCTTTCAAACCTGATCTGATCGTGCTGTTCACTCCCGATCATTTCAACGGTTTTTTCTACAACGTCATGCCCAGCTTTTGCATAGGCACGGGCGCCCATGCCATTGGTGATTTTGACAGCCTGGCCGGACGCCTGGACGTGCCCTTCGAGCTGGCGACACAATGCGCCACCCATGTGATCAATAGCGGCGTGGATGTGGCCATTTCGCACGATATGCAGCTCGATCATGGTGCCGCCTATCCGCTGGAACATCTGGTGGGTAGTCTGGATCAGTACCCGGTCATCCCGGTGTTTATCAATTCGGTGGCCGCCCCCTTGCCGACCTTCAAACGTGCCCGTTTGCTGGGCGAGGCCATCGGGCAATGGGCCCGCTCGACCGGCAAGCGCGTGCTGTGGATCGGTTCGGGTGGCTTGTCGCATCAACCTCCTGTGCCGGTGTATGCCGAGGCACCCGATGCCGTGCGTCGCTCGCTCGATGGCGAAGGCTACACGCTCTCGCCCGAGGCGCGTGCTGCCCGTACACAACGCACCATTGATGCCGGCAAAGCCTTTACTCAGGACCCTTCTGTTCTGCACCCACTCAACCCCGAGTGGGACCAGGGCTTTCTGGATCTGCTTCAAACACAAAGCTACCAACAGCTCGATGAAGTGGCGAACGATGACGTCTCGGCACTGGCCGGGCGCAGTGCCCACGAGGTTAAGACCTGGGTGGCCGCTTTTGCCGGACTGTCAGCCTATGGCCCTTATGAAGCGGGGCATCGCTATTACCGCGAAATTCCCGAGTGGATTGCCGGCTTTGGTGGCTTGTCCGCCCATCCGCGCCAGAACTGAAATCCACCACAACAAAACCTCAGGAGATTGTCATGAGTCTGAATGAATCTGATTACAGCCGTTTCGCGACCGTGGTCGAGGAAGGCAAAGAACTGCGCATCCATTACAACGATTTGGGCCAGGGTGAACAGACGGTCGTCATGTTGCACGGCTCAGGCCCCGGTGCCACCGGCTGGGCCAACTTCAACCGCAATATTGAACCGCTCACGCAAGCTGGCTACCGCGTATTGCTGATCGATTGCCCTGGCTGGGGCAAGAGCGATTCCATCGTCAACAGCGGTTCGCGCTCAGACCTGAACGCCCGTGTGGTGAAAAGCATTATTGACCAACTGGGCATAGACAAAATCCACATGCTGGGTAACTCCATGGGCGGTCATAGCTCGGTTGCCTTTGCCCTGACCTGGCCTGAACGTGTGGCCAAGCTGGTTCTGATGGGTGGCGGCACGGGTGGCATGAGCCTGTTTACTCCTATGCCCAGCGAAGGTATCAAGCTGCTGAACGGCCTGTACCGCGAACCCACGCTGGAAAACCTGAAACGCTTTAACAATGTGTTCGTGTTCGACGCCAGTGTGCTGACCGACGAGCTGCTGCAAGCGCGCCTGAACAATATGCTCAGCCGCAAGGATCACCTGGAAAACTTCCTGAAATCGCTGGAAGCCAACCCACGTCAGTTCCCAGATTTCAGCCCGCGTCTGCCCAGCATTAGCGCTCCTACCCTGATCATCTGGGGTCGTCAGGATCGTGTTGTGCCTTTCGATACCGGCCTGCGCCTGCTGGCAGGTATCCCCAATTCCGAGCTGCACGTCTACAACCAATGCGGTCACTGGGCGCAGTGGGAACATGCCGAGAAGTTCAACCAGTTGGTTCTGGATTTCCTGGAGCGTTGAGATGAGCGAAACATCCAGCGATCTGCTCGACACCCTGGCCAGCCGTTTGCGCCAGGCCGAGAACAGCAGTCAGTCCATCGAGCCGATTCGCAGCCTGATTGGTGAAGACAATGCCGAGGCAGCCTACACCATCCAGCGCATCAATATTGCCCGAGGTCTTGCCCAGGGCCGTCGCCTGACAGGCCGCAAGATTGGCCTGACCAACCCCAAGGTCCAGCAGCAACTGGGCGTGTCGCAACCCGACTTTGGCGCCCTGTTTGCCGACATGGCCTATGGCGATGGCGAAACCGTTCCTGTCGAGCGCGTCCTGCAACCGAAGATCGAGGCTGAAATTGCCCTGGTGCTGGATCGCGACCTGCCCCATGCCGACACCAGTTTTGGCGATGTCGCCGCCGCTGTGGGCTGGGTCATGCCCTCGCTGGAAATCGTCGGCAGCCGCATCGCCAACTGGGATATCCGCTTTGTGGATACCGTGGCCGACAACGCCTCCAGCGGTCTGTACGTGCTGGGCGGTCCGGCCCGCCGCCTGGACGGTCTAGACCTGCGCAATGCCCGCATGAGCCTGCATCGCAATGGAGAACTGGCCTCCAGTGGCAGTGGTGCCGAATGCCTGGGCCACCCCTTTAATGCCGCCGCCTGGCTGGCTCGCACCATGGCCAAACTGGGCGAACCGCTACGGGCCGGCGATCTGATTCTGACCGGTGCCCTGGGCCCGATGGCACCCGTTGCCCCCGGCGATCATTTTGAAGCCGTGATCGAGGGCATAGGCTCGGTATCCGTCACCTTCAGCGCAGGCTAAGTCCTCTTTGTACGGAGTAACACACATGACAAACCCCAACGGCATTGCCGTCGCCATCATTGGCTCGGGCAATATCGGCACCGACCTGATGATCAAGGTGATGCGCCAAAGCAAACACCTGAAAATGGGCGCCATGGTCGGTATCGACCCGGCCTCCGATGGCCTGGCCCGTGCGGCCCGCCTGGGCGTGCCCACCACCCATGAAGGCCTGGACGGGCTGTTGAAGCTGCCCAACTTCAAGGACATTCGCATCGTGTTTGATGCGACCAGCGCCGGTGCCCACGCCCGTCACAATGCCGTCCTGCAAGAGCACGGCATCCAGGTGATTGATCTGACACCTGCCGCCATTGGTCCATACACGATCCCGGTGGTCAACCTGGACGACAATCTGGACGCCCCCAACATCAATATGGTGACCTGTGGCGGACAAGCCACCGTGCCCATTATTGCGGCCGTCTCGCAAGTGACCCCGGTGCATTATGCCGAAATCATTGCCTCGATCTCGTCCAAATCGGCTGGTCCGGGCACCCGCGCCAATATTGACGAATTTACTGAGACCACTAGCAAAGCCATGCAGGTCGTGGGCGGTGCCACCGTGGGCAAAGCCATTATTGTGCTCAACCCGGCCGAACCACCCTTATTGATGCGCGATACCGTCTACACCCTGAGCGATCCGGGCAAGGAAGCGGAAATCGAACAATCCATCCAGCGCATGGCCGACAAGGTGCAGGCCTACGTGCCGGGCTATCGCCTCAAACAAAAAGTGCAGTTCGATGTCATCCCCGAGGACAAGCCCATCAATGTGCCTGGTCTGGGATGGCGTTCCGGCCTGAAAACCTCGGTGTTTATCGAAGTCGAGGGCGCGGCCCACTATCTGCCCGCCTATGCCGGCAATCTGGACATCATGACCAGTGCGGCATTGGCCTGCGCCGAGCGTCTGGCCCAAACCCGCCTGCTGACGCAAACCGCATGACACGCAAGGACACCACAATGGCACACGATCCCAACAAAAAACTCTATATCTCCGATGTGACCCTGCGCGACGGCAGCCACGCGGTGCGTCATCAATACAGCGTGCAAAACGCCATGGATATTGCCCGTGCCCTGGACCAGGCCAAGGTCGATTCCATTGAAGTGGCCCACGGCGATGGTTTGTGCGGCTCCAGCTTTAACTACGGTTTTGGCGCGCACACCGACCTAGAATGGATTGAGGCCGTCGCCTCGGTTGTCACGCACGCCAAGATTGCCACCTTGCTGCTGCCCGGCATTGGCACCATCCACGATCTGAAGGCTGCCTACGACGCCGGTGCCCGTACCGTGCGGGTGGCCACTCACTGTACCGAGGCCGATGTCAGCAAGCAGTACATCGAATATGCCCGCAATCTGGGCATGGACACGGTGGGCTTTTTGATGATGAGCCACATGACGACCCCGCAACACTTGGCCGAACAAGCCAAGCTGATGGAAAGCTACGGGGCGACCTGCTGCTATGTGGTCGATTCAGGCGGTGCCTTGAACATGAATGATGTGCGTGACCGTTTCCGCGCCTTCAAGGACGTGCTCAAGCCCGAGACCGAAACCGGCATTCACGCCCACCACAACCTGTCCCTGGGTGTGGCCAACAGCATTGTGGCCGTGGAAGAAGGCTGCGACCGTATCGATGCCAGTCTGGCGGGCATGGGCGCAGGAGCCGGCAATGCGCCCTTGGAAGTGTTTATTGCTGCCGCCGCACGCATGGGCTGGAACCATGGCACGGATCTGTACACCTTGATGGATGCAGCGGACGACATTGTGCGCCCCTTGCAAGATCGCCCCGTACGCGTCGATCGCGAAACCCTGGCCCTGGGCTATGCAGGCGTGTACAGCAGCTTCTTGCGTCACAGCGAAGTGGCCGCACAGAAATACGGCCTGAAAACCGTGGACATTCTGGTCGAACTGGGCAAACGCCGCATGGTGGGCGGTCAGGAAGACATGATCGTGGACGTGGCTCTGGACTTGCTGCAACGACAGGGCACCACGGCCTGATTTCAAAAAACTAAAAAGTTCTACCCCCGGCTCACCGCCGCTTTATCGCGCGATGAGTCGGGTTTCTGCACCCTGAATTCGGGGCGGGCAGGTGGCAGAAGCAAGAAAAAAAACGTCCCGGTAAACCGAGGAGACATTGAAATGACACAAACCCACGGCCGCAAGCACGCGGTCATTACGGTGGCGATCTGCTTTCTGATCGCTGTTATCGAAGGCATGGATATCCAGGCCGCTGGCATTGCCGTGAAAGGCGTGGCGGCAGAGTTCGGTCTGGATAAAACCTACCAAGGCTATTTTTTAAGCGCAGGCATTCTAGGGCTACTGCCCGGTTCGCTCATGGGCGGACGCTGGGCAGATAAATACGGTCGCAAAGCCGTGTTGATTGCCTCAGTCGCCATCTTTGCCCTGTTTACCTTGTTCACCGCCTGGGTCAACAGCCTGGCCACCTTGTTGCTGGTGCGCTTTCTGGCCGGTGCTGGTTTGGGCGCAGCCATGCCCAACCTGATCACCTTGGCTGCCGAGTCCGTCAAACCAGAACACCGTGCCCGCGCCGTGGGCATGATGTATGCGGGCATGCCCGTTGGTGCAGCCATCTTGTCGCTGGTAGCCGCTTCCAACTTTGGCGAGAACTGGAAAAACATCTTCTACCTGGGTGGCTTGCTGCCTCTGCTGGTCATTCCCGTGATGGTGTGGCTGCTGCCTGAGTCACGCGAGTTTTTGCAAGCACGCCAGAATCGAACCATCGTACAAGGCCGCTTCCAGGACCTGTTCAGCAATGGTCTTGCCGCCCGTACCCTGCTCTTGTGGGTCAGCTATTTCTTCACATTGATGGTGGTGTATCTGATGCTGAGCTGGCTGCCCTCCCTGTTCCAGGAGCTGGGCTTTAGCCGTAAACAAGGCAGCACCGCCCAATTCTGGTTCATGGTCAGTGCAACCGTGGGCACCGTCTTGCTGGGCTATCTGACAGACCGCTGGCACAAGGCTTTGGTCATCGCCCTGATGTATGGCGGAATCCTGGCCGGTTTGCTCAGTTTGAACGGTGCTTCCGGGCTGGAGCAGATGTATTGGGCCGCCGCCTTGACTGGTGCTTTTGTGATCGGCTGCCAGGGTGTCTTGTATGCCTTTGGCGGCATCGTCTACCCCACTGCCGTGCGTGCCACGGGTGTTGGCACCGCCGCCGCAGTAGGCCGTATTGGCGCCACCCTGGGCCCCACCATTGCAGGCATGTTGCTTAGCCAGGGCTATGGCGCTGCTGGTGTAATCACCTCCGCCATCCCCTGCATTATTGTCTCGGCACTGTGCATGTTCCTGGTGGTACGTCAGATCAGTCAGGAGCAGACACAGGCATCCGGCACCTGCGCCCTGCCTGCAGCAGGGAAAGCCTAAAAGCAGAGCGGATTGCAGACCAACACCAAGCTGTGTGGTCCGCAGGGCAATCCTTCCATAAGCAGCCCTTGTGCTAAGGCTGCTGCCAACCAAGCGAAGGCACTACAGACATGAGCCGCCCCCCAACGCCGAAGCCCGTATTCGACTTTGGGGGCGGCTCGAAATGGCACAGCCATCTTTTACAATGCCATGCCTGTTTTGCCCAAGCAGACTGATCGGCGGTCATCCCTGATAAGAATGAAAACAAGAATAAAGAATGACGGGATACAATGGCCGGCTGCTACTTTGACAGCATTTTTCTATAGCCTGGCCTAACCCTGCTGCGGGGAAACAAGAACAAGGCGCCAGGCCCAGCACGGAAACACGAGTGATGGACACAGTCATACTTCTTCTGATCGCCGCTATTGCCCTTCATTTTGTGCGGGCACGCTATCAACGCGGGCGCATTATCTTGCTGGGCCACCATCTGAGCAGCTTTCAGTTGGAACGCCACATGGAAACGCTGACAGAAGGCTATACCCGTGCGATTGGCGAACAGGATCTCTCGCGCCAACAGCAGGTTCTGGACATGTTTGCCCAGACTGAAAACGCCGTGGCTACCCAGATTCAATCCTTGGCCGATGCACTACAAAAAGAACCGGCAGAAAACACCCGTGTGGGCATGTTGCCTTTTTGTGTGCCTTACGCAGAACGAATCATCCCGTCCATGACGCGCGACTTTCGCCAGCTTTTGCAGATTCATGCCGCAGGTTTGCGCCATGTTGTCGACAATCCCGAGCAGTTGGACCCCAAAAGCCGTGCCTATCATTTGTCAGCCGAACTTTATCTGTTCCAACATAGCTGTCACTGGTTTTGCAAGTCCAAAACCGTGGCCGATGCACGCTTGCTAGCACGCCATAAAGTCACGCATCAAAAAGTACTGGAGTCCGTCTCTGCCCAGACTCGCCACGCGTATTTACGCTGGCAGCAGGGCGCCAGCCAGCAATAAGGAAGCATGGGGTGCTGGGGGCACTGGAACTCCTTGCACCAGCCGGGCTCAAGGCGCATCGGCAGTCTCTAAAACAGGCGACGAAATACACTATTACGGATGGTTGTAGACCCACTGGTAAACCCCAGTATGTTTAGCCATCGATATTTTGTAGATTAAATAAGCAGACATCTTCGTCTGCCAAAACAGATGCATGCGCTGCCAACGTTGCCAGCGACATGCAGGCAATAAAGCCTCACTCCCTGACACCAGGGGTGGGGCTTTTTTTGTGCGCGCGATTTATGCATGCCTGTTTTATGACCACCACAAGGAGAAGACAAATGACGGTAAGTGTGAAAGACGCCTTGGCGGCGAAAGGGATACATCCCAGCCCCCAGCATCTGGAGAAGCTGGAGGTCAAATGGCGTGAGATCCAGGCCATGAAAGGCAATTTGGAAGGCATTGCCATTGACGATGCAGACGTAGCCATCAAACACCTGGCCGGAGGCGACCACCATGAATAAAGACCTACTTGAACTGAGCGTCATTGAACTGGCGGACAAACTGCGCAACAAAGCTGTTTCCCCTGTCGAAGTGACTGACAATCTGCTGACCTACATCGAGCAATCCAACAAGCAAACTAACGCCTACATCTCCATCACCGCCGAGCAGGCCAGAAAAAGTGCCAAGCAAGCCGAACAAGACATCATGGCCGGCAAGTACAAAGGCGTGTTTCACGGCGTGCCGCTAGCCCTAAAAGACAATATTTACTTTGCGAACGAGGTCACTACCATGGCCTCCAAAATCCACAAAGACTTTGTCTCCAAAGACGATGCGACCGTGGCTACCAAGCTGCGCGATGCCGGGGTGATCTTCACCGGCAAACTGAACATGCACGAATACGCCTGGGGCATCGACAACAACAACCCGCACTTTGGCGCCGTCCACAACCCCTGGAATGCCGACCGCGTCCCTGGTGGCTCCAGCGGTGGCTCGGGTGCAGCCGTGGCCTCCCACAGCTCCTACAACACCCTGGGTACTGACACCGCCGGTTCCATTCGTATCCCATCGGCTGCATGCGGCATCGTCGGCCTGAAACCCACCCATGGTCGCGTCAGTAAATTTGGCGTCTACCCGCTGGCCTGGACCCTGGACCACGTTGGCCCCATGTCCAAAACCGTCGCGGACGCCGCCGCCATGCTGGAGGTGATTGCCGGTTTTGATGGCCGCGACCCCACGTGCGCCAAGGTCCCGGTCGGCTCCTACCTGAACGCGCTCAATGGGAATGTCAAAGGACTGCGCATCGGCATCATCGAAGACTATTTCTTCAAGAACGTAGACGCCGGTATCGAAAAAGTGATCCGTGACCGCCTGGCCGACCTGGAAAAACAAGGGGCCAAAGTCATCCCGCTGAACGTCCCCGCCCTGCGCTACTCCGAATGGGCCGAACTGGCAGTCAGCCTGACCGAAGCCGCCACCATCCACCACCAGGACCTGATCAAGCGCCCCGAGGATTTTGGCGGCGACATCCGCTTCCTGTTTGAACTGGGCGAACTGTTCAGCGGCATCGACTACCTGCAAGCCCAGCAAGTACGCCGTGCGTTGAAACAGCAATTTACCGCCACCTTCAACGACGTAGACGTCATCATTGCCCCCACCCTGCCTTGCCAGGTACCCAATATCGGCACCGATACCGTCAATATCAACGGCAAAACCCTGGACTTCATCGATGAAGGCATCCGCTTTACCGGCCCCAGCAATCTGACCGGCCTACCCGCCATCACCGTACCCGCCGGTATATCTGAGGGCATGCCCGTGGGCCTGCAAATCATCGGCCCCGCCTTTGAAGAAGCCCGCATCTTGAACGTCGCCTACGCCGTGGAAAACATGAAACCACTGGCAGGACACCACCCCGTCCTGAAACCGTAAGCTAAACCAAGCCCCACAGGAACAAGCCCCTGTCCGCCAACCGCAGACAAGGGCTTTCTTTAGTAAAGCGACTAAAAGACGCAATCTGTTCAGCTTGGACCCAGCTAGCGAAAACAACAAAAATACGACTCTGAGCTATCTTCGTCTTTCAGCACCCCAAGCTGGACGCCAAACACGTCGGGCTACTCCTTGTCGGCTCAGTCACTTAAGTGGACTCAGACCGTTTGATCCCACCCAAACTGGCCCGACACCCCTCACATCCAACCAAGCCAGGCAAAGACAAAGCATCCACCACCAGTTCAAAGCCAAAGCCAAAGCCAAAGCCAAAGCCAAAGCCAAAGCCATCAAAATCGTAAACACAAAGGGACTCTATTTTCTTTCAATAAGCCATTCACGTTCGCCCCGTGGCTGAGCGGCGAGTCAGAGTTCTTGCCGCGGGCGATGGCGGGATACGGGGGGCAAGCGCCCTTCTGTTCGCGCCCGACGCTTGTGATGTGTCCGGGGGACACATCACCGGGCAAGTTAAGGGCGCGCCCGTATCCTGCAATTGCCAAGGGGACCGACGCGCAGCGTCGGCAAGGACTCAGCCGCTCAGCCCTGGGGCGAGCCCGAATGGCGTCTTTCAGAACGCCCCCCCTGCTACCAACCCGAGGCACTTCAGACAAGAAAACAATCTAAACGAAGTCAAACAGCGCAGGCATTACACCCACCCCAAACAAGGCATTACCTCCTGCGTCAAATGCGCCACATTCAGGCGCATCCTGTCCCTGAAATCCTTGTCTACAGCAAACGAGGCCCCCGGCATCAGCAAGATCCCCTGCTGTTCCAGCCTCTCTATATAAGCCGTCAAATCCGGCATATCCGGGTGCCCAACCCACAAAAACATCCCGCCCTGCGCTGGAACCTCAAACACCCAGCCATATTCCGTCAACGCCTTTTGTGCAATGTGCTGATGCGTCATCAACTGCCGCTGAATTGCCTGCGTATGTTTCGCATAGGTGCCATCGGCCAAAATGGTATTGACGAAACGCTCACAAAACCCTGGCACAGCCACGCTGGTCAACAACTTCAAACGAATCAAAGGATCGAGCAACGACGTCCCACAGGCGATATAGCCAATCCGCAAAGAGGCCGACAAGGACTTGGAAAAACTGCCTATATAAACCACATGCTCCAAATCTCCCAGCCCCGCGAAAGTCTGCCGCACACCGGGGAAGAAATCCCCATACACATCATCCTCGACAATCAGGAAATCGTGCTCCGCCGCCAGCTTGACCACGGCAAAAGCCACCTTGGGACTTAAGCCCGCCCCAGTCGGATTATGAAAGGTACTATTGCAGAAAAACGCCCGTACCTTGTGCGCCTGCAGAATCTGCTCCAAAGCCGCCACATCCGGTCCATCGGCCAGGCGCGGCACACCGACAGGCACACCCCCACACAAGCGGATCAGCTTGATCAGGTTGCTGCTACAAGGCTCATCCACCAGAACATAATCACCCTGACGAATCACTATTCGCGCGATCAGATCCAACGCTTGCGTCGCACCTAAGGTCGTCACAATTTGCTGGGGGGACACCTCAATCAAGGTCGATTGCCGCAACAGCATGGACAACTGCTTGCGCAGCGGCAGATAGCCCTGAATATCTCCATACTCCACCAGACCACTGCGCCCCGAGCGCGCCGTCTTGCGTATAGCCTTGGCCAAGGCATCCGTATCCCTCCACGGTACAGGCAACCAACCACAACCCAACTTGCACTGCTCGGGCTTGGCCTGCAAGATCTTGAGCAAAGGGTCCCGTGCCGCTTCACAAGGGGACAGAGGCAAATGCTCCCCCAAACCAGACCAGCGAGCCACAAAATAACCGCGACCTTGCAATGCCTCCAGCATCCCCTGGCCAACCAGACGGGTGTAGGCACTGACCACGGTGTGATGGCTCAGGTTTTCTGTCGCCATCATCTTGCGGATGGACGGCAACGGCTGCCCCACCGCCCATTCACCCTGAACAATCGCTTCCTTCAGACGCTCATAAAAATCCATGCTGCCTGCCTCTTAACACTGTTAGAAAAAATTAACTAACAGTTTTCAGGATAGTACACCCACTGTTCGAGACAAGCGCATCGTGAACATACAAAATGGTCCCCACCGTTTTCACGCACTCAGCCACCGTTGGAGCCGAGACAGTCGTTCCCCTTGAAAGGTCTATCTATCACCGCGCAGCACCATGACATCCACTCATCTTCCATCTCGAACCTACCTGTATTTCCTGGCCCAATCCATCAACCTGACTACTGCCGTCATGTCCGTCACCATGGCAGCACTGGTCGGCGGCAGTCTGGCGCCCGAAGCCTGGCTATCGACCGTGCCTTACGGTTTTCAGTTCCTGTTTGTGATGCTGTTTACCCTGCCTGCGTCCAAGCTGATGGCCGCCATAGGCCGAAAAAAATCCTTTCTGCTGGCCTGTCTGCCCTTGGCCGCCTCTGGCGTGGTCGGTTACTGGGCAATCGAAATGAAGCAGTTTTCCTGGCTGGTGGCCTCACATGCCCTACTGGGTATTTATATTGCCTTTGCCAACTTCAACCGCTTTGCCGCCACCGACGGGCTTAGCGCCGCGTTAAAACCGCGAGCCATTTCCTTGGTCGTAGCCGGAGGGGTGATTGCCGCCGTATCGGGCCCTTTGCTGATACGGGGTTTGAAAACCAGCAGCTTTGGGCCCGAGTTTGCCGCCTGCTATGCCGCTTTCACCGTGTTGGCCGTCGTCTCATTCATTCTGAATCTGTGCATCAAACCCATACAGCCTGCTCAACAGGCTGCACGCAAACCAGGCAACCGTGGCCAGACCTTAAGCCTGGTACTGCATAACAAGACACTGGCCATCGCCATTTGCATCGCCGCGATTGGCTACGGCATCATGAACCTGCTGATGATTCAGGCCTCCATGCACATGTCCCACCTGCATGTACATTTTTCAGATATCAGCACCGCGATTCAATGGCATGTACTGGCCATGTTCGCCCCTTCTTTCTTTACCGGCTTTCTGATTCAGAAGTTTGGTTTGAAAACCATTGCCATTACCGGTATTTTGCTTTTGCTCTTGAGCAGCCTGATCAACATCGTGGGCCACAGCTATACGACGCTCAGCCTTTCCTTATTGATTCTAGGCTTAGGCTGGAACTTTACTTATGTGGGTGGCAGCGCCTTGCTGACACAGGCCCTGGAAGGCAAACCGCACTCTCTGGAAGTACAGGGTGTGAATGATCTGGGGGTTTCCATCTGCGCCACACTGGGGGCCTTCGCTCCGGCCTTTCTGTTCAGCTTTGCTGGCTGGGGCGGCACCAATATTCTGTCCGCCATTATCTGCCTGGTGCTATTGCTGCTGTCCCTGCTCTATATCCAGCCCACAACGACAAGCACCAAGCCTTAGAACCGGGTCTGCCAAGATCACAACAGACTCGCCGTTATCGATGAAATCGCCGCTGACCTGTATGGAAAGCGGCGATTTTTTTGCCTGCATCAATAATCGAAAGCCATGAAAATCAGATAGTTCTTACTTCGCAAGCTGAATCTGCATGTTCCAATTTCATGCACACAACACGCTAATGCAAACTGCCTCTATTCGAACGGACCATCGCCTAAACAGGCGCCAGGCCCACCATTTTCTCGGTTTGCAGCACGGCTCGAATTCAATGCTCGCCCCTCAAAAAACGGAATAAAGATAGTCGAACATCTCGAGGAATTTATGCGATTTACCTTTCCCGGTGCGGCCATTGTGGCCGCCTTTATTTTATCTGCTTGCCAAGCCACCACCCCTACCCACACGACTGAAGCGCCCATTGCCTCCAGCCAGGAAGATAAATGCTATCAAGAATTCGCCGCGCTAAAAGATCTGGATCCGCTTGCCTACGAAAAATACCGACAGCAAATGCAAACTATTGACGAGAATTTTGGCGTCTACAAATCCAATGAAGCATTGATTGATGAAAACGCCTCTGAAGTCATGCTGACCGAAGTCAATAAGATGCTATCTCTGGTTTGTGTCCGGATTAATAACGCTGTCTATTCCAACATGATGGATCGCGTTCAAAGCCTGAACAAGCTATGAGAAAGTACATGAACGCAGCACTTTGCTGCAGTTTGCTGCTGTTTTACGAGGCGTCCCATTCGGTTGGCACTGGTCTTCTGGACCGCTTGGCCCATGAAAACATCATTGGCGATGGCCTTGCCCGCCCGCAAGGGGACGAGCACTCGGCACGAGCCAACGCCATCCCCGTCACACCGAACACCACAAACCAGGCCGAGCACCATGCCTTACTCAGAAACGAGCTGCATCAGGCCAACACACAACTGATCGCCTTACAACAACGCTTGTCAGATAGCGAAAACCTGAACAGCCAACTGCAACAACAGTTGCTGCAACTACACGCAGAGCCAGACGGCTCCATGATCTTGGCCCCCATTGCTCTCGATCAGGAACAGAACCTGGCGCGCATCAAGGATTTAAGTCAGCGCCTGGAACAAGAGCTGAACCAGAAACATGCCCTGGAATCAGAGCTGGAGAATTTGCAAAAAACTCGTGGCCACGACCTGCCCAATGGCCTGTCACAAGACAGCAGGCAGGCTGCGATTGAAATAGCCTCTCTCAAGAAAGACATTGACGACCTGAAAGCAGCAAAGCAAGACTTGCAGCACCGGCTGGTCGCACAAGCTCTGACCTCAAACCAGGCCGAACCCACTGGCGTGCCCAGGCGCATGATTGTAAATAATGCGGCATCAGCCGATGTTCGTCTTAGCTACGCCATCGGTACCTGGTATGCCGACAGTGCGCCACACGAGACACAGAAACTGGCCTCTATCGGCAAGAAGCTAGATTTACAAGCCTTCTCCCAAGGTTTTAGCGACAAGATAGACCAGCGCCTGCAATTGTCCTCCAGCATCATTTCCGTAGAACTGGCCAATGTCGACAAACTATTGGAACAGGCCATGCTGTCCAAGAACGAGAAACAGGCCCAATCGGTTCTGGCTGCAGCGGCGGCAGAAAAGGGGGCAGTCAAAATGCAGGATGGCACGGTTTACAAGATCTTGAACAAAGGCAAAGCACCCATGGTGACCGCCAGCAGCGACATCTTGTTTGAGCTGGACGAAGAGCTGGGAACAGGGGAAATACTGGCCGCCAGAGAAAGCAAAACCAGCCTGACTAAAGATTTGCCCCCCTTATTTCAAAGCATCGTCAAACAGCTAGGTATTGGCGGTTCTGCAAGAGTCCATATCCCCATCACCGAGGCTCATGCAGGCACCGGAGTGCCGCCCGGTTCGGTATCAATTACCACTATCAGGATCATCGGTGTGAAATAAGAAAAATGCCGATACTCGTATAAAAATCGAGTATCGGCATCTTGACTGGTTTAAGTCCCAAGCTACGGTGGCGGATTCATGCCTTCAAACGAAAAAAGAACTTCTACCATGATCGCTTACTTGGCGGTATACCCGCCATCGGCCACCATACACGCCCCCGTCATGAAACTGGCCCCGTCCGAGAGCAGGAAAGCAATCGCGTGGGCAATTTCATCGGCATGACCCAAACGGCCAATCGGATGTTGGTCCACGAGTGCTGCACGGGCGGCATCATCTAAACCCGACAGAATCGGCGTATCCACATAACCGGGGTGGATGGTGTTGATGCGTACACCTTTGGAGGAATACTCCAGCGCAGCCGAGCGGCTCAAGCCAATCACCCCGTGTTTGGCGGCGTTGTAGCCGGGCAAAGTGGGGTTGGCCACCAGCCCCATGATGGACGACATATTGACGATAGCGCCCCCGCCGGCGGCCAAAATGGCGGGGATCTGATAGCGCAGACCATAGGCCACGCCGTTCAGGTTGATGTCGATCAGGCGACGCCAGCCGTCCAGATCCATCTCGCCAGCCGGGCCGGAATCCCCGGCCACACCGGCGTTATTGACGGCAAAGTGCAAAGCACCGAAATGTTCAATAGCGCCATCAACAGCGGCTTTCAGCTGATCGGGCTGAGTCACGTCGGCCACGTTCGCCACCGCCTTGCCACCGGCCTGCTCAATTTCCTTGACCACGGCCTGGACCGCGTCGGCCTGTACATCAGACACCACAACCGACAGACCATTGGCCGCCAGCAGGCGGGCCGTTGCGGCACCGATACCCGAAGCGGCGCCCGTCACCAGAACAGAATGGCCGGAAAATGAGTACTTCATACTGACAACTCCTTCAAAAATTCACTGGAACCCAGTCTCAAGACTTGCGCTGACGAGTCCTGGATGCAGCACCCGTGCTGGCAGGCTTGGTGGCCGCCACCTTGCCTTGCCCGGATGCTGGCAAGGAGGTCGTTGCAGGCTTGGCGGCGGATTTGCTTGCTGGCGAGGCAGGTGCTGACTTGACGGCTGGAGTCCCGACAGCGCTAGTTGCTTTACCCGTTTCCTTGCTGGGTTCTACCGATTTAGCCTGAGGTTTAGCCATGGCATTACTCTTTGCTTTTGTAGCGGCACCGACCTTGGTCTCCCCTACGGAGCGAGAGACAGGCTTGTCAACAGCGGGCTTAGCCGCCGCGTGAGCCGGAATGCCTGCCGTGGTTTGGGCAAGCGGTTTTGTTGCTGGCTTGGCGGCTGCTTTCACTGGCGCTGTTGCAGCTGTTTTAGCGCTCGTACCTGTTGACGATGTGCCCGTCGATTTCGCAGCCGTTTTCCTTACTGGCTGGGCCGTCCTTGGCTTGGCGGACGCAGGAGCAGCCGACTTCCTGGCCACTGCTGGCGTCGTTTTAGCAGCGGCTTTCGTTGTGACCTTGCTGGCCGTTTCGGCAACGGGTTTGTCGTCCGCACTGCTCGACTTCCCGCCCTGCTCTTGTTGTTTAGCCGCTGCCTCGAACAAGCCCAACACTTCTTCAGAGGCCTTGACCACCGCCTCGGGGGCGGCATCCTGCTCGTCAATCGCACTGATCAGTTTCTTGATCAGGGACGCTACCAGACGGATTTCCTCTGGCTTATGTTTGCTCAACAGATGCGGAATCGCTTCTACGGCCTTATGACCGTGGTGCGCCAGCACCAAGGCTTGCTCGCGAATCGCTGCGCGCATTTTTTCAATATCAACGTGGCCCGTATCGTACTGCTCGCGCAAGCGCATGGCGGCATGGTGATAACGCTCATCAACGCTGTGACGCTGTTTGGCAATATGGAACAAACCGCGCAGTGCCGCTTCCAGCAAACCGCCCTCGTTCAACAAACCGTCCAGCCTGTGCATTTGCTGACGCACAAATGCCAGATGCTCAGGCGAGCTGCCAGGATGCGGGCGTGCCGGTGCAGAATCACCCGGCGCATGCCCTGCCAAGGCCATCAGCAAAGGCGAACCATACACCGTGTCAAACCAGATCTGATAAATACTGTCGCGACGGTCGCGGTAATTATTCAAGACCCGTTCCATGGCTTGGGAGAAATTCTCTTGCGCCTCCAGAAACAGATTGTCTTTGTCGACAGTCTGACGCTGCTGGCTAATGTTCTCGGCCCATTGATGAATCGTAGCGGCCCAAGGATGGGTGCTGGTCCAGGATTCGTAGGACAGGCGCATGGGATGCAAGGTTTCCAGCAGTGCAGCGGTATAAGGCGTGGTCAAAGCTTTGACCCACGGCTGTAAAGTGCTCTTGTAGAAAGCCAAATTGATTTCCGACAAGCGTGCAGCCGCAGCAAAGCGACGGTCTGACTCAGGGTCAGGTTGCACAATCTCGGCAATTTCAGCCAGATTGCTTTGACGCACCGACATCAGATACGGGTCGTTCAGCAAGGTGTCGTCGTCAGGTGTTTCCTCGACGGTGGCCCGATAAATACCAGCAGGCAGTAGATCAATTTGATCAATGGTGCTGGCAAACTTACGGTGCTCTTTGCTGCCTACACTGCCCGACACAAAAATACCTAAATGCCCGATACGATCATGGGTCGTAAATACAATGGTCTGGTCGTGACTGCGTACATCATCGTCGTCCAGATACAGGTCGGTAATCCAGCCCAGGGCCTGTGCTGGTGGCGTGATGTTATCGCCAAAGGAGCTGAACACCACAATCGGTGAACGGATATTACGCAGATCAATACGGATGCCATCTGAAGTCAGTAACTGAGCCGTAGACAGCTTGTTGCCGATGAACAGATTGTCCACGATGTACTGCATTTCCACATCGTTCAGAAAGACATAACCGCCCCAGTACTTCTCGAAGCCGATATAGCGTTCGGCCTCAGTGTCTGCCTTGGCGTACACGTTGTACTGCTTGGTCCACAAGGTATTGGCAGGGTCCAGGTTCTCGAAGTTCTTGACCAGCCACGCGCCATCAAAACGGCCATTGCCCAGATCGCTGGTCATGGCGGTCAACCAGCTCCCCCCCAGCAAACCTCCGGCATAACGCATGGGGTTGCGACCGGCCCAGTAGGACAGGGGCGCGCCGGCCAGAATCAGCGGGCCAAACAGCTCCGGCCAGACAGCAGCAGCCATCATGACCTGCCAGCCTGCCTGACAATTGCCGATCACTACCGGCTTGCCCTGACTTTCCGGATGCAGTTCAGCCGCTTTGCTGACAAAGGCGGCATGAGCACGCATCACGTCCTCGACCGTCTGGCCGGGAACAGGGTCAGGTAAAAAACCGACGAAATAGCAAGGGTGCCCGGCTTGCAGCGCAGCACCGATTTCACTGTCGGACTTAAAGCCACCGATGCCCGGTCCATGCCCGGCCCGGGGGTCTACCACCAGGAAAGGACGTTTGCTGGGATCGGTAGGCTGATCATCCGGTGCCAGAATGCGCACCATCAGATAGTTAACGGGTCGGGGAAGAGTCAGACCCGACATGACCAGTTCAGCCGGGAAGTTCAACACATTGGGCACGTCAAGCTTGCGTTGGGCCTGGTACTGATCCCCGACCTGACGCTCGATGTCGGCATACAGAATGGTGCGCTGCCAGGCATCCACAAAGTACGAGGAGACGGTCTGACCCAGGTTCCAGGGATTCATCATCCAGGAGGACCAAGCCGTGCTGTCATCACGAGACTTATCTGTCATCATCTTCTCCCTTCAATCAGCTATCTGTTCAAGCGGCCTCAATAGCAATCGCTACGCCTTGACCACCGCCAATGCACAAGGTGGCCAGACCTTTCTGGGCACCACGGCGACGCATTTCATGAACCAGTGTCACCAGCACACGCGCGCCGGAGGCACCAATGGGGTGACCCAAAGCAATGGCACCGCCATTGACGTTGACCTTGTTCATATCCCACTGCAAGTCTTTGGCCACCGCCAGCGATTGAGCGGCAAAGGCTTCATTGGCTTCGATCAGGTCCAACTGATCCAGCTCCCAGCCCACCTTCTTCAAGACCTTGCGACTGGCCGACACAGGACCAATGCCCATGATGGCCGGGTCCACGCCAGTGCTGGCCCAACCACGAATCCAGGCCAGAACAGGCAGGCCCAATTCCTTGGCTTTTTCTGCGCTGGCCAGCAACAGCACGGCAGCACCATCGTTGATGGTGGATGCATTGCCTGCCGTCACCGTACCCTCTTTTTTGAAGGCGGGACGCAACTTGGCCAAGGACTCCAAGGTGGTTTGTGCACGAGGTTGCTCGTCAGCCTCGACACGAACGGGATCGCCTTTGCGCTGAGGAACCTCGATCGGGGTGATCTCGTCCTTGAAGCGTCCGGCCTCCATAGCGGCGACAGCTTTACGCTGGGATTCCACGGCAAACGCATCTTGCTGCTCACGGCTGATGCCGTAACGCTCGGCCAGATTCTCTGCGGTAATGCCCATGTGATAATTGTGGAAGGCATCGGTCAGGCCATCACGCAGCAAGGTATCGTCCATCATGGCATGGCCCAGACCCAAGCCGGTACGCGCCTTGTGTACGACAAACGGGGCCAGGCTCATGCTCTCCTGGCCGCCTGCCAGCACCAGATCCGCATCACCCAGGGCGATGGCCTGCGCCGCCAGATTCACCGCTTTCAAACCTGAACCGCACAGCTTGTTCAGAGACATCGAAGGGACTTCATACGGCAGGCCGGCGTTGACCGCTGCCTGACGGGCCGGATTCTGCCCTGCACCGGCGGTCAGAATCTGGCCCAATATGACTTCATCAATCTGCTCGGCTGCCACGCCTGTGCTCTGGAGCACAGCACGAATCAGTTGTGCGCTTAAATCATGAGCGGGCACCGTCGACAGCCCCCCTTGAAAGCGGCCGATGGGGCTGCGAGTTGCAGCAACAATCGCGATATCTTTGTGCATATCCATTCCTTTCGTAAGTCGCAGGCCCGACAAGCGGGCCCATCCAGGCTGCAGCCGAACAGGGTCGGGCTTAGTACATATGCTGGCCGCCATTCATGGCGACATTACTACCTGTCATAAATCCGGCTGCCTCGCTGGCAATAAAAGCCACCAAAGCGGCTATTTCCTCGGGCTGGCCCAAACGGCCCACCGGGATGCCCGCGATAATGCTGTTACGCACTTCCTCGGGCACCGCCATGACCATCTTTGTGGCCAGATAACCAGGAGAGACGGTATTGACCGTGACGCCCTTACGCGCCACTTCCTGAGCCAGCGCTTTGGTAAAACCGTGCATCCCTGCCTTGGCGGCCGAGTAGTTGGTTTGACCGAACTGCCCCTTGCTACCGTTAATGGAAGAGATATTGATCACCCGACCCCAAGCACGCTCCAGCATGCCGTCGATAAAAGGCTTGGTCACGTTAAATACCGAGTCCAGATTGACACGCAGCACATCGTCCCACTTGTCTTTGCTGAGCTTGCGGAACGTACCGTCACGTGTAATACCGGCGTTATTGATCAGGATGTCGACCTGCAGGCCATCCTTCTCAATGGCTTGCGCCATTTGCTGGCACGACTCGAAATCGGCCACGTCAACGTGATAGCCCTGAAATACATACCCTGCATCGGCCTGCTCTTTTAACCAGACCTGGGCATCGGCCTCACTACGTGAATGAGTCACCAGAACATGGTGGCCCGCATCATGCAGGGCACGGGCGATCTCTTGGCCCAGACCACCCATCCCTCCTGTCACCAACGCTGTGCGTTTAACCGTAGACATACCGCTTATGCTCCCTTTTTAGTGTCTGAGGCGCTGGCAGCCGTTGCCCAAGGTGCGCCCCACTGCTTGAAAATATCCATCACAGGCACCGCCGCGCTGGTATCGCTGACGATCGCCATCACCGACTTCTGCCACGCTTCCAGCGCTTGCTGCAAGCCGGACGTAAATTCAGTCTGGTTCTCGATCGCAAGCTGATTGATGGTCTGGCTGTCATTGACACCGTGCTGGAACAAACGCCAGAAGGTGTCGGCGGGCAAGGCGGCCAAGGACTGCCAATTGCCGGTTTGCAGCAAGCTCTCGATTTCAGCGGTGGTCTGCTCCATGCTGCGCAAATTGCTCTTCTGTACAGATTCCAGCCAGCGATGTCCTCCTTCCTGCAGCAGGCGAGTGATACGCAGTTGCAACTCAACATTGGCCTTGTACAGATCCAAGGGAAGTGTTTCCATGCTCATCGAAATCTCCTTAAAGGAAAAAAGTGCCCCGTAATGGGGCCCAGCCCATCAAGCCATCTGAGAGATGGTGTTACGAAAACGCCGCAGCGACAGAACAAACAAGGCCGTTCCGATCACCAGCAGGGCTAAAAAGGGTTGCCACACAGTTTCAAGACCGGCGCCACGAAACAAAATGGCTTGTCCCAGAGACACAAAATGCGTGGTGGGGGCCAGTTGCATCAGGTTTTGAACAATTTCAGGCATGCTTTCACGGGGAGTCCGTCCGCCCGAGAGCAAGTTCATAGGCAGCAAGGTCAGCATCAGGAGCAAGCCAAACTGCGGCATGCTGCGCGACAAAGTGGCCAGATAGATGCCCATGGAGGTCATGGCGAACAAGCACAGCACAGTGCCGCACAAGAACAAAGGGATGGAGCCTTCAATCGGTACGCCCAGCAAGCCACGCACCACGAAGTTCAAGGATGCAGCGGTCGCAATCAACACCACCAGCCCCATGGCCGTTACCTTGGACGCCATGATCTCGCCCGGTGTGACGGGCATCACCAGCAAGTGTTCAATGGTGCCGTGTTCGCGCTCACGAATCAGGGCAGCGCCAGTCAGAATGATGGACAGCATGGCGACCGAGTTGATGACCTCGGCAATACTGCCGAACCAGGCTTTTTCCAAGGTAGGGTTAAAGCGCACCCGCAAAGCCAGATCCACCGGCAGGGTGTCAACGCTGCGATATCGCCGCACGAACTCGTTGACCTCGCCCATCACCACCTGCTGGATGTAGTTATTGCCAGTAAAGGCCTGACTCATGCGGGTGGCATCAATGTTCAACTGCACCTCGGGGCTGCGTCCGGCCAGCACATCGCGCTGGAAATTCGGCGGAATATTCAGCACAAAGGTAAAGGCCCCGGTATCCATGCCCGAGTCCATTTCGTCGTACTCGATCATGCGCGGGTGAATAAATTCCGGCGGATAGAAAGCCGACGTAATACGCGCGGATAAGGGGCTTTGGTCCTGATCCACAATCGCAATAGGCGCATTGTTCAAGGTTTCGGGCTGGGCCGTGGCCGAGGTGTAAATCGAGACCGAAAACACATACACGATGAGCAACAGCATCATGGGGTCGCGGGCCAGACTCCATAGTTCCTTGCGGCCCAGCAACAGCACATTCTTGAGTTTTCTCATCTCACTTCTCCTGCTTTTTCAGCAGCATGACCGCCGCACCCAGGACCACCGGAATCGCCAGCGCCAGGGCCAGCAAGGCGCCCTGCAAGTCCGAGAACGTCAGGGCCTTGTTAAATACCCCACGGCTGATGTTGAACATATGTGTCGCCGGGTAAATTTCGCCTGCCCAGCGACTGATCCCTTCCATGGAGGACACGGGATTGAGTAAACCCGATATCTGCACGGCGGGCAGCATGGTGCCGATCATGGCAAAGAACATGGCAGCGATCTGACTCTTGGTGACGGTGGATGCGACCAGGCCCATGCCGGTTGAAATCACGCAAAACATCAAGGTGGCCACGCTCAAAGTCAAAAAGCTGCCCTTGATAGGCACGTCGAACACCGTGATCGCCAACAAACACATGCACAAAAAATTGACCATCGCCAAGCCGATATAGGGAATCTGCTTGCCCAGCAAAAACTCCACTCGCGTCACCGGCGTGACGTACAGATTGATGATGGAACCCAGCTCCTTTTCGCGCACCACAGACAGCGCGGTCAGCATGGCGGGCAACATCAGCAAGAGCACCGGGATCACGGCCGGCACCATGGCGGGCAAGCTCTTGACGTCCGGGTTGTAGCGATAACGGTCCTGAATACTGGCGGGAACCACCAAGGCCCCTGCCCCCAGGCGTTCCTTGGCTTGTGTCACCAGCCATTGCTGGTGCATGGCTTTCACATACCCCTGGATGGTCTCGGCCCGGGTAGGCATGGAACCATCTACCCAGGCGGCAATTTCAGGCTTGCTGCCACGTAAAACATCACGCCCAAAACCGGGCGGGATTTCAATGGCCAGCGCAATCTTGCCACGCCGCATGCGGTCATCCAGATCCTGATAGTCCGTTAACGGGGGCTGTTCCAGAAAGTAGCGTGAACCGGACAGGTTCAAGGTATAGTTCTGGCTGATACTGGTTTGGTCACGGTCCAAGACGGCATAGCGCAAATCCTCTACATCCAGCGTAATACCAAAACCCATCACAAACAACAAAATCAAAGAACCGGCCAAGGCCAAGGTGGCGCGCACCGGGTCACGACGCAGTTCCAGGGCTTCACGCCAGGTATAACTCAACAGACGTTGCAGACTGAAGTGATCGCGCTTGTCGCTATGTTCCTGGGCTACGGTGACTTGCTCGGTAGCTGGCTCTACGTCAGCTTCCGGTCCACTGGCCTCCAGCAAATAGCCGATAAACGCTTCTTCCAGACTCGCTGCGTCCCGTTTTTTCACCAGATTGGCAGGGGTGTCACTATCGAGCACCTTACCGGCGTGCATCATGGACATGCGGTCGCACCGCTCGGCCTCGTTCATGAAGTGAGTCGAGATAAAAATCGTGACCTTGTCGCGACGCGACAGCTCAATCAACAAACGCCAGAAATTGTCGCGCGCGACCGGGTCCACCCCAGAGGTCGGTTCATCCAGAATCAGCAGTTCCGGCTTGTGCACCATGGCCACGGCCAAAGACAAACGCTGGCGCATACCCAAAGGAATTGCATCGGGCAGGCGGTCCAGAATCTGCCCCAGCTCGAAGCGCTCCACCATTTCGGCCACACGGCCATCCACCTCATCCTCGGGAACGTGGAACAACTGGGCGTGCAGCACCAGGTTTTGTCGAACCGTCAGCTCGCTGTACAGAGAGAAAGCCTGCGACATGTAACCCACACGACGACGGGTATCAATGTCCTTGGGGTTCACCTCGTGGCCGAACAGCCAGGCCTGACCTTCGGATGCGGGCAGCAAGCCGGTCAGCATCTTCATGGTGGTGGACTTGCCGCAACCATTCGATCCCAGAAAACCGAAAATCTCGCCGCGTCGAATCCGAAAAGACACATTGTCCACGGCGGTAAAGTCGCCAAACCGAATCGTCAGCCCCTCGGCTTCAATGGCAATATCGTCTGCGTCCACATCCAGCGGCGGGATTTCTACTGCTTTGTGTCCTTGGCGCTTGTCCTCGGGCAAGAGGCGGATAAAAGCCTGTTCCAGGCTTTGGCTTTCCGTGCGTTCCAGCAACTCTTTGGGTGAACCCGTTGCCAGAATCTGGCCATCATCCATGGCGACCAGCCAGTCAAACCGCTGGGCCTCGTCCATATAGGCCGTGGCCACAATCACGCTCATGCTGGGGCGCTCGATGCGAATACGCTCGATCAAATCCCAGAACTGCTTGCGGGCCAGCGGGTCCACACCGGTGGTAGGCTCGTCCAGCAGCAGGAAATCCGGGTCGTGAATCAAGGCGCAGCACAGACCCAGCTTTTGCTTCATACCGCCCGAAAGCTTGCCTGCAGGCCGGGTAAGAAAAGGATGTAGTCCGGTACTGCGCGTCAAATCGTCAATACGACGGCGCCGCTCGGCCGCATCGTGCCCAAACAAACGGCCAAAGAACTGCAGGTTTTCTTCCACTGACAAAGTGGGATACAAATTCTTGCCCAGACCTTGAGGCATGTAGGCAATGCGCGGGCAAATCTGGTCGCGATGACTTTTTTCCGCCATATCGCCACCCAGCACCTCAATATGGCCTTCCTGAATCATGCGGGCACCGGCCAGCAGGGACAGCAAGCTGGACTTGCCCACACCGTCAGGGCCAATCAGTCCGACCATGCAAGCAGCAGGAACATCCAGGCTTAACCGATCCAGTGCGAGCGTGTCACCATAACGCTGGCTGAGCCCAACAACGCGAGCAACAGTCGCCGCTTGCTGCTTGAGCATGGTTTACTCCGTCAAGGTAGAAGTCAGCGACTCAGGCCAGTTGGCATTAGGATCCAGCTTCACCCAGGCCACACCAGGCAAGCCAGTTTTAACTTGCTCCAGGTGCTTTTTCAGCAACTCGGGGGCAATCTGAGCCTTGACGCGGAACATCAATTTTTGACGCTCCGAGGCTGTTTCTACACTTTTTGGGGTGAATTGGGCCGAACTGGCCACAAAGGACACGGTAGCAGGAACCGGAATATCAGGGATGGCATCGAGCACGAGACGGACCTCTGTACCCAGAGCCACCCTGCCGGCCACTTCGCTGGGCAAGAAGAAAGTCATGTACACATCAGACAGGTCCAGCACGTTCAACACACGGCCACCGGCACCCAATATTTCACCGGGCTGAGCAACGCGAATTTGCACTCGTCCATCTCGGGGGCTGACCAGCTTGCTGTCACGCAAGTCGGCTTCAATACGGGCAACAGCCGCAGTGGCAGCTTCCACCGCCGACTGCGCACCAATCAACTGAGCTTTAGCGGCGTTAATGGCGGCTTGCGCTGCATTGGCCTGGGCCTTGGTGGCAGCAACCGCCGCCTGAGCACCACGCACACGCGCACGGTCATCATCCAGCTCCTGCGCGGAGGCAGCCCCTTCTTTGGCCAAGGTCGTGGAACGGGCCAGACGGCGCTGGGCCGCATCCAGCTCCGACTCACGTTGACCAATCAGGGCTTTGGCGGCGATAGCATCGCTTTCACGCAAGGCAACTTGCGCCTGAGAGGCCGCCACATTGTTTTCGGCCTGACGCAAACCAGCCACCGCTTCGTCACGAGCCGCTTCCAAACTGTCTTGCTGCATGATGGCCAGCACTTGGCCTTCCTTCACAAAGTCGCCCTCATGGGCAGCAATACTCTGGATACGTCCGGCAAACTTGGTAGAGATATCAATCTCGGTCGCTTCGATACGGCCATTACCACTGACAAAACCTTCTCCAGGGCCCGTATCGGACATTTTCTGCCATGCCCACCAGCCCAGGCCCAACACCCCGGCAACGATTAGGACGGGAACAAGATTTTTTTTCAACGAAGATGGTTTGCTCATAGCTGGCTCGAGGATGGATTCGATGGAGAGGAGTTATGGGTGTTGGTCAGGGGCTCGGCAGGATCCAGCCCACCGCCCAAGGCGCTATACATGGCAATCTGGCTGGCCAGGAGCGCACGGCGCGTTTGCACCACTTGCTGCTCCACATCCAGCAGGTCGCGCTGCGCATCCAGCACTTCCAGATAGGCGGCTGAACCGTTGTCGTAACGCATCTGTGCCAGACGGGCGCGCTCAGTCTGAGCGCTACGGGCCACCAGTTGCACTTCCAGTTGCTGACTTAACCAACGACGCGTCGACAAAGCATCCGACACTTCACGGAAAGCGGTTTGAATCGCTTTCTCGTACTCGGCGATACGCATATCACGACGCACGTAAGAGACGTCCAGATTGGCGCTGCGACGGCCACCATCAAAGATAGGCAGGGAAATCGTGGGAGCGAACATCCAGGCTTTGCTGCCGGATTCAAACAAGCCATCGAGCTCAGCGCTGGCTGTGCCGAAATTGCCGGTCAAGGCAATGCGCGGGAAAAAAGCAGCGCGGGCTGCACCAATATTGGCGTTGGCTGCCCGCAACTTATGTTCAGCCGCAATAATGTCGGGCCGCCAGATCATCAGGTCAGAAGGCAAACCGGGAGCCAGCTCGGCCAACATGAGCGTGTCATTTAAAGGCGTCCCCGTTAGAGGCACTCCCGGATCAGCACCCAGTAGTTGTTGCAAGGCATGCAATTGCACAGCACGTTGCTGCTCCAGTTGGGCCAGCATGGACTGGGCTTGCGTCAGCAAGGTTTGGACCTGAGTCACATCCAGCTTGGACGTTGCTCCTACCTCATAGCGGCGGGAGAAAATACGGTAGGACTCCTGACGCGTCTCCACACTTTTACGAGCGATCTGCACGCGCTCATCGAGCTCGCGCACCACAATATAGTTAATGGCCACTTGCGAGACCAAAGCCACATGCGCGGCTTGTCGGCCTGCCTCGGTAGCCAGCCAGCCCTGCAAGGCGGCATCTTCCAGACTACGTACACGCCCCCACAAATCCAGCTCCCAACTGGTCAAACCGACCTGGGCGCGGTAATCGCCGCCCGTCACGGCCTGGCCGCTCGGGTTCATATCGCCTGGCACACGCGAACGCGCAGTCTGACCACCCACGGTAAATTCAGGAAAGCGTTCGCTGCGCTGCAAATTCAGCATGGCGCGAGCCTCATCTACCCGTAGCACAGCCACGCGCATATCACGGTTATGGTTCAGTGCCGTCTCAATGAGCTTGCTCAGAATCGGATCTGTAAAGTATTGGCGCCAGCCCAGGTCACGCGCTCGCGCCGCATTTGCCTGCTCTGCAGACAAGTCCGAATAGGCTTGCGGAACGGGGGCGGCGGGCTGCTGGTAATCGGGTGCCATCGAGGAACAACCCGCTAAGGTCAGCAGCAAGGCAGCCAGCGCGAAATGAGGGCGACGCGCAGCACTTCGATACTTGATACTCAAATCAGAGATCTGTGGGGCCATGGGAAAACATGCCTAATGAGAAAAAGAAAACTGCCGTCCAGGCAAAACAGCACGTCAGCGATAGGTTTTGTCCCCATCGCCGACATAAAACAGCGCGAAAAGCTCAGCTCGAAAGAGAGCGTGTATGAGCTGACTGCTTACTTCACTAATACGTATTGACCGGGTGCCGGACCGACAGGTGGATAACCCTGTTTAGCTGCCCCCATTTGCGGTGGCTTCACATTCGCACCCGAACGGGTTTTCAGCCATTCAGCCCAGGCGAGCCACCAGGAGCCCTGATGGGAGGCGGCTTGGGCCTGCCAATCGTCCACCAAAATGGGCGCAGTGCCTGCTGCGCGGGTATGAATCTGATATTTGCGACGGGGATGACCCGGTTCGCTGACAATTCCGGCGTTATGCCCGCCTGTGGTCAAGACAAAGGTGATCTCAGAAGGGACCAGATAATGCAGTTTATAAACAGAGCGCCAGGGTGCTACGTGATCGGAAACCGTGCCGACACAAAAAATAGGCAAATTAACTTGCGACAATGAAACAATACGGCCTTGAACCGGGTAACGGTTTTGACTTAAATCATTATTTAAATACATGCGGCGCAAATACTGCGAGTGCATGGTGGCTGGCATACGCGTGGCATCTGCATTCCAGGCCATCAAGTCACTCAAGGGGCGACGTTCGCCCAATAAATACTTACTCACCATGGGCGCCCACAGTAGATCAGCGGAACGCAGCATTTGAAAAGCAACTTCCATCTGATTGGCGCGTAAGTACCCTTCATCAGCCATCTGGGCTTCCAGCAGGCTGACCTGGCTCTCGTCAATAAACAGGGACAAATCGCCAGGCTCGGAAAAGTCGGTTTGGGCGGCAAAAAAAGTCAGGGAGGCAAGCCTGTCATCACCATCGCGTGCCATGGCAGCGGCCGCAATGGCCAGCAAGGTGCCGCCCAGGCAATAGCCGGTCGCGTGGATTTTCTGGCCGGGAACAATGGCGTTGACCGCATCCAGGCTAGCCTTCCAGCCCAGGCGAATGTAGTCGTCCATCCCGAACGCATGATCTTGGGCAACGGGGTTTTTCCAGGATAAGCAAAACACGGTATGACCTTGATCCACCAGATATTTGATCAGGGAGTTGTGCTCGGACAGATCCAGAATGTAGTACTTCATGATCCAGGCCGGCACGATCAGAACCGGCTCTGGATGAACCTGTTTGGTCGTTGGCGCGTACTGGATCAGTTCAACCAGTTCATTACGCAATACAACCTTGCCCGGAGTGGCCGCCACATCCTTGCCAACCACGAAGTCTTGCGCACCTACAGAAGGCTCACCGGCGAACTGGGCTTGCATATCCTGCTGCCAGTTTGTCAGACCACGGCTAAAGTTATCTCCGTGCTCTGCAAGGGTTTTGTCCCACACCAGCGGGTTCGTCCAGGCAAAATTGCTGGGGCTGAGCATGTTCAGCCATTGCTCGACACCAAAGGCAATTAGTTTTTGATGATGGGGCTCAACACCGGCCACACCTTCCGTGGCGCTTTGCCACCATTGCTGTTGCGCCTGATAGGTTTGTCGCAACAAATTAAAAGGCCAGCGGTCCCAGGCAGGATCAGAAAAACGGCGGTCTGTGTAGGCTGGCGTGGGGGCTGGTTGAGCAGTTTGCGAGGACTGTTGGGTCGATGCAGCCAGTTCTTGGCTCCATTCGCGGAACAACTGTTCCCACTGATTTTGGGCCAACTGCCGTAACTGCTCTTGTTTGCCGGGGCTAAGGGCCAGATGACGTATCCAGTCCATCCAGGCAAGAAATTGTGATTCGGGGGAGATGGAACTCCAGATACGAGCCCAGGCGGCTCGTGCGGATGCGTCTAACTGTTCAGCCTGATCATGGGACTGCCTGCTAACCATTGCCACTCCGCAAAAAGTACACAAAAAACAGATACGACTGCTTAGTCTTTTTAATAATACACCAGTTTACATCTAAACTTTTTGCATACAGGTCTTTTAACAAGAAGCTATAAAAAACCTTTGCGTTAGATCAAGTTCATGACAGATAAAAAACCGCCAACGTCAGCCCCATTTGTTGTTATACCGTGCTTGTTATGAAATAAGGAAATGAAAATCAGTAAAAAACAAATAAAACATTTTTAAAAAAGGTTTTAGAAAACAAAACGCTGCATTTCAGTTAAACCCGCGCCCCCAAAGCACAGAGCAGAACTATTATTTCTGCAACTATGTGACAAAACAAGCAAAACGTCACGTCTCATGGAACGTAGCTTGCCAGCGGTCTGAGAAAAGCAGCCTGATATACTGCAGGCCCCATATCTTGCCCATCCACACAGGATGACATGACAGACACACACCAAAATAAACTTCATAAAAACGAAAGCACAAACAAGCGACGTTACCTGCCCTCGGCCGAGCGTAAACGCGAAATCCTGAAAGCAGCTTTTGACGAATTTTCTCACCGGGGTTTTTTGGGAACCTCGCTCGAGCGCATTGCCGCCCGCGCTGGAATCTCCAAGTCCGGCATTTACGCGCACTACAACAGCAAAGATGACGTATTCGAGGACATGCTCCGCAGCACGCTGCTGCCCCCCGAAGGCAACACCTTTGAACTTTCCGATACCTGCGAGGCAGCCACCCTGTCCTGTCTCGTGGATGAGTATCTCAATCAACTCTATGAGCGCCTGTCCAATCCGGACGTGCAAGCCATGTTCAGGCTGTTAATGACCGAAAGCGGTCGTGTCCCCGATCTGGCCCAGTATTGGGGCCAACAACTCTTGGACCAGAACTACACGGCCAACCAGGCTTTTTTTCAGTTGGGTATCCAACGAGGGCTTATCCGCCCCGATGTCAGCTCCTCAGACTACCTCCAGGCGGCCTCCCCTTCCCTGATGTGGTTAATGGTTTTGCTGGTTTTAGGACCGCAACACTCGCCTGTACCCTTTGAAGAAGTCCGCCTCCTGCACAAACGCTTATTAATAGAGCGCCTGCAACCCGTGTCTGCCTGAGCACGCCCCCTTGAAATCAGGCAATCAAGCTCAATGGCATTGGCAAGCAGGCTTGATTGGCATGCAAGGCCTCTTATGTTGTAGGCCATAAGCCTCATCAAGCCTGACGTATAAGCGCAGCCGAGCTGCGCGCTACACTTGTGGCCACCAATTATTCCCTTGAACCGCAACTACTCGTACAATTGTCGGTTGCAGTCCATTTCCAATGGGTTCCCTCACCCCATCCACCAAAAAGGTCCAGACATGACTCTGCCTACCGTGCCGTCTTCACGGCTGTCGTTCTACTTGCGACTTCTCATTGCCTTTCACATTTTTATTGTGATTGCCAGCAATTATCTGGTTCAACTTCCCATTGAATTGTTCGGCTTCCATAGCACGTGGGGAGCCTTCAGCTTTCCGTTTGTTTTTCTGGCTACCGACCTGACCGTCCGTTTGATGGGCAAGTCCGAAGCACGCCGTGTGATTACCCGCGCCATGTTTCCGGCCCTCATCGCCTCTTATGTGGTCTCCGTGCTCTTTCATGAAGGCCAATTCAATGGCCTGCAGACACTGGGCGAATTCAACAGCTTTGTGTTTCGTATTGCCTTGGCCAGCTTTGCCGCCTACGTCTTAGGGCAATTGCTGGATGTACAGGTCTTTGACCGCATCCGTCGCGACTACAAACAGTGGTGGCTTGCTCCAGCCGCTGCTTCGGTCTTCGGGCAGGCACTGGATACGCTGGCCTTTTTCGGTATCGCCTTCTGGCATAGCAGCAATCCTTTCATGGCCGAACACTGGGGCGAGATTGCCATCGTCGATTACGTCATCAAGCTGGGCGTCAGCCTGCTGCTGTTTGTACCTATGTATGGCGTGCTGCTCAATTCCCTGATCAGCACCATGAAGCGCCGCGCCCTAAGCATCGCGCAGGCCAAAGCATGAAGCCGCACACTCCACACCGCCGGGCCCTGGTTTTGTTTTCAGGCGGACAGGATTCGGCTACCTGCCTGGCCTGGGCTCTGGACCGCTTTGCCTTTGTGGAAACCGTGGGCTTTGACTACGGCCAGCGCAACCATGCGGAATTGCAGTGCCGTCAGACACTAAAAGACAAACTGTGCCAACGGTTCCCGCATTGGGCAGAGCGCCTGGGGCAAGACCATGTGCTCGATGCCCATGTTCTGGCTCAGATAGGTGGCAGCGCCATGACCGAATCCATGACGATCGCCATGCAGGAAGACGGTCTGCCCAATACCTTTGTGCCCGGTCGCAATCTGCTGTTCTTTACTCTGGCTGGTGCCCTGGCCTACCGCCGGGGCCTGGATACGCTGGTAGGCGGCATGTCGGAAACCGATTATTCGGGCTACCCGGATTGCCGCGACAACACATTGAAAGCGCTGCAAGTGGCATTGAGCCTGGGAATCGAGCGCCCACTGACCGTGGAAACACCATTGATGTGGCTGGACAAGGCCGACACCTGGGAATTGGCCCACCAGCTTGGCTCGGATGCTTTGGTACAACTGATTCGGGAAGACAGCCACACCTGCTACCAGAACAATCGGGAAACGCTGCATGACTGGGGATATGGCTGCGGGCAATGCCCGGCTTGTGAACTGCGGGCCAAAGGGTATGCCGACTGGCGGATACAAGACAGAACCGCAAGGCGCTCATGAGCTAAACGGATGACTGAATGGCCACTACCACCTATACCTCAAGCCTCAAGCCTCAAGCCTCAACATAAAAGGTGGTGGGTAAAGCCGCTTCATGTCCCAAGCAACATGCCTAAAGATAAGCCCAGTCATGCTAATGACTGGGCTTTTTCATTGAATTACAACTGCGCCGGTTCTGTCTGCACTTGATACACCGGATAGCTTCGACACAAGGTCACGATTTTTTCACGGATCTCGTGCTTGATCGTATCCAGCGTGCCTGCCTCATAGGCATCGAGCACATCGCACAAGTAGTGTGCCAACTGCTCGCAATCGGCCACGGTAAAGCCGCGCGTGGTCACAGCGGGGGTTCCGATCCGGATGCCTGAGGTCACCATGGGCGAACGCGGATCATTAGGCACCGAGTTCTTGTTCACTGTAATGTAGGCATCTGCCAAGGCATCGCTGGCCTCTTGACCGGTGTAAGGTTTGGCCGACAAGTTAATCAGCATCATGTGATTATCCGTACCGCCTGAAACGATATTATGGCCGCGCTGCATCAGTACCGCTGCCATGGCGCGGGCATTACGCACCACATTTTGCTGATAAGTCCGGAACTCGGGCTGCAGGGCTTCTTTGAACGCGACCGCTTTGGCTGCAATCAAGTGCATCAAGGGGCCCCCTTGCACGCCAGGAAACACAGCCGAGTTCAGGCGTTTGTACAAATCCTCGCTCTGCCCTTTAGCCATGATCACACCACCACGTGGGCCACGCAGGGTTTTATGGGTCGTACTGGTCACCACATGCGCGTATGGCAGAGGGCTGGGGTACTCACCTGCCGCCACCAGACCCGCCACATGGGCCATATCCACCCAGAACCAGGCACCCACCTTGTCGGCGATCTGGCGCATGCGGGCCCAGTCCTTCACACGCGAATACGCGGAAAAGCCACCAATCAGCATTTTGGGCTTGGTCTCGATAGCAATGCGCTCCATTTCGTCGTAATCGATCAGCCCGGTTTGGATATCAACTCCGTAAGGAACAATATTGTAAAGACGGCCGGAAATATTGATCGGGTTGCCGTGTGTCAGGTGCCCGCCTTGGGCCAGGTTCATTCCCATGACCGTATCGCCTGGTTTGAGCAAGGCCAGGAACACAGCGGTATTAGCTTGCGCTCCGGCATGGGGCTGTACGTTGGCGTAGTCACAATCGAAGACGGCTTTCAGGCGCTCGATTGCCAGACGTTCAGCCACGTCCACAAACTCGCAACCGGCGTAGTAACGCTTGTCCGGGTAGCCCTCGGCATATTTGTTGGTAAACACGGAGTTCTGAACCTGCATAACCAGGGGACTGGCATAGTTTTCCGAAGCAATCAGTTCTACGTGATCTTCCTGGCGGCTTTCTTCGCCTTGGATGGCCTGGGCCAATTCCTTGTCAAAATCGGACAGGCTGAGAGTGTTGTCGTACATCGCTTTTCCTTAAAAAAATTCTATCCACGTTGCGGCCACTTGCCTGGCCACTTTGCAAAGCAGGCCCACGCCCTAACCGTGCGTGCGCTCGAACTCACGCATGAACGCTCCCAGCGCCTGTACCGCGTCCAAGGTGACGGCGTTGTAGATGCTGGCGCGCAAGCCTCCTGTTGATTGATGGCCCTTCAAACCGTGAAAACCATTTTTCTGGGCTTCTTTCACAAACAAATCTTCCAAATTAGTTTCAGCAATATGAAATGGCACATTATTGATGGATCGATCGTCAGACCAAACGCCATTGGTATAAAAACCATTGCTTTTATCAATGACGCCATAGAGATGTTGCGCTTTTTTCTTATTTATTTCATACAACACGTCTATTCCACCTACTCGCTCAATCCACTCCAGAGTCAAACCCAAGACATACCAGGAAAATGTAGAAGGGGTATTGAGCAAGGATTGCTTTTGTGCCTGAATGGAAAAATCCAACACCTGTGGCGTACTCGCTAAAGGCTTGTCTAAAATAGCAGGATTGAGCAATACCATTGTCACACCAGCGATGCCCATATTTTTCTGGGCCGAAGCGTAAATCAAATCGTGAGCCGAGATGTCAAGCGGTTTTGACATCAAGCTGGAGCAAGCATCGCATACCAATGGAATAGATGAAACAGGTGGTTTTGAAAATTGCAAGCCCTGTGCAGTTTCATTCTCTGTGTAATGCAAGTACGCTGCATCCAGATTAATATTAGATTCATTAATTTCCGGAATACGATCAAATCCAGTTTCATAAGAACTCGCTATGATTCTTACTTCCCCATATTGCCTAGCAGCATTAGCGGCTTGTTCCGACCATAACCCTGTATGTATATAGTCTGCTGTTTTTTTTTGATGAAACAAGTTCATCGGGATTTGAGAGAACTGCAGATACGCCCCCCCTTGCAGGAGCAAGACGTGATAGTCCGATGGCACAGCCAGAACACGACGTACAGCGGTGTCAGTACGATGGGCAAAATCCATGAAAGGCTGGGAACGATGACTGATTTCCATCACAGAGACCCCTGTGCCGGCAAAATCAAGCAGCTCATCTCGTACTTGCAATAGAACATCCATCGGCAAGGCGCTGGGCCCTGCGCTGAAATTAAAGGGTCGGGACATACTTGTTGAGATCCTGTACAAACCTGAACGCCGAAACAGGCCCCCCCTATTTCGGCAATGACAATCAAGTCTACGAGCACAATGGTCTGACTAGTCAGACCATTAATATTCCCTGGAGCAGACCGCATGACGCGTTCGTTTGAACTGGATACCTTGAAGATGCGTCTTAACGATGACGAACTTCAATCCCTGGATCTCCATCAGCGCATCCAGCGTGCCTTGCGGGCATTGATTCTGGATGGCGCGCTGGGCCCCGGGGTCAAGCTGCCTGCTACACGCTCCCTGGCCAAGTCCCTGAGCATGGCCCGCGATACCGTTGAAAACGCCTATGTTCAGCTCCATCGCGACGGCTTTATCGTGCGTCGTGAAGGCTCGGGCAGCTATGTTTCCGAATCAGTAGGCACCGAGCTGCGTGGCAGCGCCTACCGTCGTATCAAAGCTCAAGATCTGAAACGCAGTGTGATGGAACCGGGCACCGGTTTAAGCCGTCGCGGTCGCGCCGTGTTTGAAAGCGGCGGCATTGCTGATCAACAAACTATCAAAGCCTTTGCCACCGGCTTGCCGGAAACCCGCAACTTCCCCACCGATGTCTGGGAGCGCCTGCAACGTCAGGCCATGAAAGACTATCGGGCCAACATCCTGCTGCACGGTGACCCGCAAGGCACCGAGTCCCTGCGCAAAGCCATTGCTGTGTACCTGAATCTGGAGCGTGGCGCCAAAGTCTCGGCCGACCAGATTCTGATTCTGAGCAGCACACGCCAAGCCTTATTTCTGTGCGCGCAATTACTGGTCGATGCCGGCAAGCCCATTCTGGTTGAAAACCCCGGCTACTTCGGTGCCCGTAAAGCATTTGAAGCGGCCGAGGCCCGTGTGGTGCCCATTGGCGTGGACAGACAAGGGCTGCGCACCGATTTGCTCAATGAGGACCGAAGCGGCGCGAACTGTATTTATGTGACACCCTCGCACCAGTACCCCACCGGGGCCACCATGTCACTGGAACGCCGTCTGGAACTCATCCACTGGGCGGCAGAAAATGGCCGCTGGATTATGGAAGACGACTACGACAGCGAGTTTCATTACGACGGGCTGCCCACCGCATGCGTGCAGGGTCTGGATAAATACCAGCGCACGATTTACTTAGGCACCTTCAGCAAAACCCTGTATCCGGGCCTGCGCATGGGCTATATAGCGCTGCCGCCCGAACTGGTCAAACCCTTTACCCAGGCACGCAGCATCATGGACGGCCACACACCGCAAATCCTGCAGCTGACGCTGGCCCGCTTTATGGAAGACGGACACTACAACTCTCATATTCGCGCCATGCGCAAGTTGTACGCAGGACGACGGGAAATCATGCTGGAAGCCATCGAGCAGCACTTGCAAGGCATTGTTCGTGCTGCCCGACCCGAAGGTGGTTTGCAGATTCCCTGCTTTCTGGAGCCGGGCTGGTCAGAGGAGCACACCTTGCGCCGCGCCTTAAGTGCCGGGGTTCAACTGCCAGGCTTGAGCCGTCTGTACATTGGTGAGGAAAAACAACAGGGCTGGTTACTGGGCTATGCGTCTCTGACCGCTTATGAAATCGAGTCAGCCATGTTGCGTCTGGCCAACGCCCTACGTCAGGGCAAAGGCTAAAGGAGCCGGGTATCAGTACATCAAGGGGTATCGTCGATTCAGGTCGGCGACCCCTTCCAGAATGGCATTTTCGGTACGTGGGTTGCGTGAGCCACTACGCACACCGCCCAGCAAAGCCAGAATCATGTCGCCAATTTCTTTGAAATCATCCTCACCTAAACCACGAGTGGTACAAGCAGCACTGCCTACGCGCACTCCCGAATACGCCGCATTGTCTTGCTCATAAGGCACCCGGTGTTTGCTCAAACTAATGCCTAGCTGAGCCAGCACCCGCTCCACCAAAGGGCCAGACAAATCCCAGGGGCGCAGGTCCACCACACCAAAATGACAGTCTGTTCCCCCCGACACCACCGTCAACCCGCCCTCGGACAAGCGGCGGCACAAGCTGCGAGCGTTATTGATGACGGACTGGGCGTAGGCTTTATAGGACGGGCTCATCGCCTCACCCAAAGCCACCGCCTTGGCAGCCATAATGTTCAGCAAGGGTCCGCCTTGCAAGCCTGGATACACGGCCTGGCTCAAGCGCTCGGCCAGCTTGGGTTCATTGCTCAGGATAATGCCGCCACGCGGACCCCGTAATGTGCCGTGAGTGGAAAAAGTGGTGACGTGTGCATGTTTGACCGGCGAGTCCATCAAACCCGCTGCGACCAGGCCCGCACTATGCGCCAAATCCACCATCAGATAGGCATTGACCTCGTTAGCGATATCTCTGAATTGGGCAAAGTTCGGGGTTCGTGCATAAGACGAGCCCCCGGCAATTATCAGCCTTGGGCGCTCCTTGTGCGCCAGGGCACGCACTTCATCCATATCCACCCACTGGGTCTGACGATCTACTCCATACGAACAGGTCTGAAACCAGCGGCCCGATACATTGAAATGCGAACCATGGCTAAGATGGCCACCCGCGCTTTGATCCAGCGCCAAAATAGTATCCCCAGGTGAGAGCAAGGCCAGATATACCGCCAGATTGGCCTGGCTGCCTGAGTGCGCCTGCACATTGGCATAGGATGCCCCAAAGACCGCTTTGGCCCGTTCGATAGCCAGCTCTTCAGTCTGATCCGCTTGTTCGCACCCGCCGTAGATCCGCTGTCCTGGATAGCCCTGCGCCTGCTTGTTGCTAAGCAAGGAGCCTTGCACATCCAAAACGGCTCGGCTCAGGTAGTTCTCGGAAGCGATCAATTCAATGGTGTGTTGTTGCCGACCCCGCTCGGCTTCGATGATGTCCCAAAGATTGCGATCACTTTGCTGTAGAAATTGCGAACCCACCAGAGGCTGGTGGGGGGTGTCGCCACCGGCAAGACTCTTCATGGGAGTTCCTGTTCAAAGATTGGCTACTTTTACAACCGTGGCTGCTTTTCAGGCACGAGAGAAAAACTCAACCCTGGCCTGATGGCTCCAAGGGCGAAAGATACACATCCTATTCTGTTTATCAAGTTATTAAGCAGTCCAATAAAACTTTATTCACCAGACCACTTTTTATTATTGTTATTTAAATAAACATTTAAAGCATAAATAATTAAAAACCCTCTGAAACACAGCCAGAAAGCCAATCCCGATCATTCTTATCAAGAATTAAAACGGGATTTTATTTTCTGCTTTTAAGTGGTCTGTTAAATGATCTTGAAATGGTCTGTCATTTATTGTCATAGGATCATTAGAATGCAGCCAACGAATACTCAACAGCCATACTTCTATTCGCTCAAACAGATTATCACTCTTTTTAATCTGCAAACGACAGAAACATCCCCAGTTCCCCACAACCACAGGAAACGCCATTGCTTTAACGGCAGTTCAACCATGCTGATCCCCAAGACTTGAGAGACTCGATGACGGGTTTTTTTGGGCCTTGCTCATAAGGACCGGCAAATCCTTTTAAGCCTGCGGATTTCCATTTGGAAATAGAGATAGGCGAAATACAGAAACGACCTGTTCATTTCGAACAGATCGCAATCAACAGCAAGGAAGTTTGAAATGACAATCAAAAGCTACGAAACTGATGACGCCGTACGTAATATGCTGCAAAAGCTGTCTGTACTTTGGAAAAACCGGGCCGCTGTCAATCAGGAACTGCCGGACTACAACAATCTGGCGTTCGACCCCAGCAAGGCGGATTTCAGCGAATGCCTTTTGCCTTTCCGTGAGCATCAGGCCTGGTTGGAAGCCCCCGAGGAATTAAAATCGCAGTGCTTGTCCTATGCCTGGGGTATTTACAACCTTAAAACCATTTACGTTGAATGCAACGTGGTTACCCCTTCTTGCGAAGACATCATCAAAACGCCGCCCCCAAGCTCCAATCGCAATCTGCTGCAAGATGTCATGTCCCAAGCCTTGTTGGACGAGGCCCTGCACACCCGCATGTCGATCATGGCGTGCAACTACATTTATTCCATGCGCGGCCTGCAGCCGCTGGACTTCACCAACTTCAACCTGGTGCAGTGGCGCAATGACATCCTGAGCCAGTGCAGCTCCGAATCCGAACGTCGCCTGACCCGCTTTGCCATTGCCTGCGCGTCCGAGACCCTGATTACCGACTACCTGAAAACCATGGCCGAGGACAAGAGCATCCAGACCGTGTGCCATGAAGTCACTCGCACCCATGCCATGGACGAATGGAGCCACTCCAGCGTGTTCAGCTTTGTCGCTTCGGACATCATTCACGGCCTGAGCCAGAAAGAGCGTGAACACATGCGCGCCATCATTTTGCGCACCGTGGAAATGTTCGCCAACAATGAAATGGGCGCCTGGGAAAAAGTGTTCTCCATGGTGAACTTCCCCAATGCTCGCGACATCCTGCACGATACGGGCGACTCCAACGAGATTGGCGTGTACACCGGTTCGGTTGAAAGCCTGATCGAACGCATTGGCTTGAACAGCAAATCGGGGCAGGCACAAGCCCAAGCCGAGCAACAGGAGGCGCTGCAATGACAGCCACGATTCAGGCGCGCTGCGAGACCGTTCGCCCCGAGGCCGGAAACGTCAAAGTGTTCACCTTGCGCGTTCAAAGTAAACACTTCGATTTTCTGAGCGCCTTGCGGGCGGGCAAGCATGTCGCCCTGAGCTACCCCGATACCGGCGGCACCATTCAACAGCGTATGTACTCGATCACCCGTATGGCCGATCCAGACCTGATTGAAATTGCCGTAAAAGGTTCGGGCCGCAATAGTGTCTCCGATCATTTGCACGCCACCTTGCGTGAGGGCATGAGCGTGCCCCTGCAATATGTGGCGGGTGATATTTCGGTGGACTCTATTGTGGGTTATGAGCGTATCGCCATGATCGCAGGCGGCATTGGCATTACCCTGCCCATTGCCTTGCTGCGTGAGTTGGCGGCGCGAGCCCAGGATGGCTTGCCAGTACCACAAGTACATTTGCTGCTCAGTATTGCTCGTATTGCCGACATCCCCTTCTTGCACGAACTGCTGCAGCTGGATCTGAGCACCAGCTGGTTCACACTGACGGTGTTTGTCACGCAAGAAAAAATCCGCGAAAGCGCGCATTTCAAAGTGGGACGTCCCTCCTTTGAGAACATGGAGCAGTTGAAAGACCCGCAGGCTGTTGTGATTTGCGGCAGTCATGGCTTTGCCCAGGCCTTGCGCGAATACACGATTCAAGCGCATCCCATCTCGCATATGTTGATTGAAGCTTTTTCCCCGCCTGCCAAGTCCGGTGTGGAAATCCTGCCTGAAGCAGGCAGCGCTCCCTTGCAAATCAATGTACGCAGCACAGGGCAGACGCTCTCACCCGAACCAGGCAGTAGTTTGCTGGAAATGCTGGAAGCGGCCGATGTCCCTATCCGCAGTCAGTGTCGTTCAGGAATTTGTGGTGCTTGTCGGGTACAGATCTCGGAGGGCGAATACCGCTCTGAACCGGACTTTTGCCTCAGCGACCAGGACAAGGCGCAAGGTCATGCTCTGGCATGTTGCACCTTCCCCCTATCGGGCGCCATGAATGTAGACATTGGTACCACGAGCTGACATCCTTACCATCTGAATTAAAAGAACCCCCTATGAAGAAAGTCATCGCACTGCGTCATATCCATTTTGAGGACTTGGGCACACTGGAACCTGTTCTGATCGAGCAGGGCTACCAAGTTCAATACATTGACCCTTCCGTCGAGTCACTGCGCCACGTGGGTGAACAGGACGCTGACCTGCTGGTTGTATTGGGCGGGCCAATCGGCGCCTACGACGAAAAGATTTACCCATTTCTCTCCGATGAGCTGGAGCTGATCAACAAATTCCTGCTGGCTGGCAAACCCTTGCTGGGCATTTGTCTGGGCGCACAACTGATTGCGCGTGCCCTGGGAGCCAATGTGTATCCACTGGGTGTGAAAGAAATCGGTTTCTCTCCCTTGAAACTGACTGATGCGGGCAAAGAATCGCCCCTGTCCGCAGTTAGCGGTATTCCTGTCCTGCACTGGCACGGGGATCAGTTCGATATTCCTGACGGTGCCATTCACCTGGCCAGCACGGATGTGGGCCCCAACCAGGCCTTCTCCTTTGGAACCCAGGTATTGGGCCTGCAATTTCACTTGGAAGCCGACACCAGCAAGCTGGAGCGCTGGCTGGTTGGTCATGCCAACGAACTGGGCCAAGCGGATATCGACCCGCAAATGCTGCGTCTGGAAGCCATGGCGGTACAAAAGCGCCTACACGCCGCTGCCGCTACGGTCCTGACCGACTGGCTCAGCCAACTTAAACAAACCAGTTCCGCTGATTGTGCTGCATGAACACTGCTGTAACGTTTGTTGATCGTGAACGACATCCCTACCATGTGGATGTCGTTTCGATTCAGTCCCAAGTCGTCTACGGTCGGGTGGGCAACAATGTTGCCGGCCCGACTTTGCGTAGACACGGTTTTAAAGTAGCCGCCGTTCCCACCGTGTTGCTTAGCAACAACCCGCAATACCCCACGGTGCACGGCGGTGCTGTACCCGATGAGTGGCTAGAAGGCTTTCTGAACGATCTGGTCTTGCGCGGTGCGCTGGACAAGGTGCGCGCTGTGCTGATCGGTTATCTGGGCAGCGCCAATCAGGCCATTATCATTGCGCGCTGGTTAAAAGCGCTACTGCAAGAGCACCCCGACATTCTGGTCATTGTGGACCCGGTCATTGGCGATCTGGACGTAGGCGTCTATGTAGACCCGGCTCTGATCCCCGTCTATCACCAGACCTTATTGCCGCTGGCTACGGGCTTGACACCCAATAACTACGAGTTGTCCTTACTGTCTCAACAGTCTTGTGACAGTATTCAGGCCAGCTCAAGCGCGGCTCACGGCCTGTTGAATGGCCGTACCGAATGGGTCATTGCCACCAGTGCCGCCCCCGAATCCTGGCAAGATGGCCAGATCAAATTATTAATGTCTCGCAAAGAACCACGTGCCGACACGCTGCTTAGCCATCCACGCGTCGACTGTGCGGCCAAAGGCACCGGCGATCTGTTTGCCGCCACCTTATTGGCTCACCTGATATTGGGCGCAGACCTGCATTCTGCTGTGCATACAGCCAGTGCCAATGTGCTGCACCAGTTGGAGTTGACACGGCAGGCCGGACATCAGGAATTAATTTTGCCCATAGATCCTTTCCGAGCCTGAGCAAATATTTCTTAATCTAACAAGACTTTCAACTGTCAGCCGTTCTCGTTAAGCTGTGCCCTCTTAGTTACAAACGGAGCATGACATGGGGCTGCCTTTTAGAAGCACGCTACATCCACGGGTGTTCTGGGGATCTACCTTTATCGTCCTGATTTTCTTGCTGATCGGGATCATTTTCCCTAAAGACGCCGCGCTTATTTTTGAACAGTTGCAAGACTGGGTCATCAAAAGCTTCGGCTGGTTCTACATCCTTGCCGTCGCCTTATTTTTCTTTGCGGTGGTTTATCTGGCCTTAAGCCGCTATGGCAATTTGAAATTAGGGCCCGATGACTCTGAGCCTGACTACCCTTACCTGACCTGGATGGCCATGCTGTTTGCCGCCGGCATGGGTATTGGCTTGATGTTTTTTGCCGTGGCCGAGCCGCTGCAACACTTCTCGGCCCCCCCTTCAGGGCTGGCTAGTACAACCACGTCAGCCCATCAGGCACAGATCATCACCTTCTTTCACTGGGGGGTGCATGCCTGGGCGGTCTATGCCGTAGTCGGGCTATCACTGGCTTACTTTTGTTTTCGTTACAACCTACCACTGACGATTCGCTCGGGCCTATACCCGCTGTTTGGCAAGCGCATCGAGGGTTGGATTGGCGACAGCGTTGATATTTTTGCTGTCTGCGGCACCTTGTTTGGTATTGCCACCTCCATGGGTCTCGGTGTTTTACAGATCAACGCAGGGCTTGAATACCTGTTTGGCTGGCCTCAAGAGACCTGGTTACAGATCGCACTCATTACCGGTGTCACCGCCTTGGCGACCTTATCGGTGATCAGTGGTCTGGATGTGGGCATTCGGCGCCTTTCCGAACTGAACCTGCTGGTAGCCGTGTGTCTGATGCTGTTTGTGCTGACTGTCGGCCCCACCTCCTTTTTAATGAATGCTTTTGTACAGAATATTGGCGGATATCTGGATAACTTTTTCGCTCGCTCATTCAGTACACAAGCATTCCGAGAGCAAACCTGGATGAAAGCCTGGACCCTGTTTTACTGGGCCTGGTGGATTGCGTGGTCGCCCTTTGTCGGCATGTTCATCGCCCGCATCTCGCGCGGTCGTACCGTGCGCGAATTCGTCCTGGGGGTCTTGCTGGTTCCAACCGTGTTCACCTTTTTCTGGATGACCGTATTTGGCAACACAGCTATTTTCCTGGATATGGGAGTTGCCGCTGGCCAACTGGCTCAAGATGCAGCCAATAACGCCTCTGTGGCCTTGTTCGAGTTTTTTGAATACCTGCCCTGGCCTGGTGTCACCTCGGCTCTGGCGGTACTGCTGGTTACCATTTTCTTTATCACATCAGCAGACTCCGGCTCCCTGGTGATCGACACACTGGCAGCCGGTGGCGTAGAAGACGCTCCTGTATGGCAACGGATTTACTGGTGCACGCTGGAAGGTGTCGCCGCTGCCTTGCTTTTGTTGGCCGGTGGTCTCACCGCGCTGCAAACTGTCACTTTGGTCAGCGCCCTACCTTTTGCTGTGATCGTCTTTTTGCTGATACTGGGACTGTTCAAAGGCATGAAAGCGGATATGTCACGTATGCGTCGCCAAAGCCCCATGTCCGGCCCGGCACCAGGCTCAGAAGTGTCCTGGCGTCATCGGCTCTCGACCATCTTGCACACGCCCAATCGACGGGATGCTCGTCGCTTTATGGGCGCGACCGTCATTCCCGCGCTGCAGGCGGTGGCCGACGAACTAGGTAAGCGCAATCTGAATGTCAGCCTGGAAACCAGCGATCAAGATACCGCTCAACTGACGATTCAGGCGGATAACCAGCGCAACTTCGTCTATGGCGTGGAACTGCGTGCCCGTCGAGTTGCCAGCTTTACGGCAGCAGCCGCCCGTAACGAGCAGGCACATCCTCAGGAATGGCAGATACGCACCGTGTTTGCGGACGGCAGTCGGGGTTATGACTTGATGGGTTTGTCCTCCAGCCAGGTCATTAACGATATCCTGAACCACTTCGAGCGCTATCAGGCCTTGGTCACCTCCGAGGCGACCGCTCTGTACGCACAGTCGCCCGACCCGACCTAAACCTCTGATCCGGCCTCCAGCTTTCTTTCCAGAATCTGGGGGCCGGGCCCTTGCTGGCCCAGGATATCGGCCGGATTACGCAAGGGACATTCACTCATGGACAAGCACCCACAGCCAATGCAGTGGGTCAGCTCATCGCGCAATCGCGTCAACTGCTCAATCCGATCATTCAAACTGTCTTGCCAGCGGCTGGACATGGCCCGCCATTGTTTGCTGGACGGTCTGCTACCCGGTGGCAAACCCTGCAAGGCCTCGTGAATTTCCTCCAAAGGAATTCCGGTACGCTGCGCCACTTTAATGATCGCTATGTAGCGTAAAACCACCGAATCAAAGCGACGCTGGTTACCACTATTACGGGTACTGGCAATCAAACCTTTCGCCTCGTAAAAATGCACCGTGGACACGGGCACGCCACTGCGCCTGGCCACCTCTCCCACCGTCAGTGCACGCGTGAAATCCACTGTTTTCGCCATTTCCACCCCCTTGACCTCAAGTTAACTTGAGGTTTTATAGTCCAGGTACCTAATTAAGGCAAGCCATATCGGCTGCCTCTTTATTGTCACAGGAACCTGCCATGCCTCCCCTCATTTGGACTATGTTTGCCGGACCTCTGTCATGGTTTCGGCAGTCCGTGCTTGGCCAAAGCACAATCACCACTGCCCTGGCAACCCAAGTCCACAAGCCGCTTGCAGCAGCCATCCATTTCAAGCCCGAAGACTGGTCACAAAGCGATCAGCGATTCGGCTGGACGCTTCCGAACAGACAGCCCCTGTGGCTCTCTTGCCCAACAGGAGGTCCAGCAGCATGAGTGCGCGTCGTACTTGGATCATGATTCCCATTGTGGCCGGCGTATTGGCCATAGGCTGGCGTTTGCTGCCAGCCTCACAAGAAGTTCAAGCAGCAGGCGGCTATCCCCCTGCCGTTGTCGAGTTGGCCAGCGTCAAGTCCCAAACCGCCCCTCGTCTTTTACATGCCGTCGGTGCACTGGAAGCCTGGCAGCAAGTGTTGCTGAGCGCAGAGACCAGTGGTCGTATTCGCAAGATTGATTTCACCTCCGGACAGCACGTCAAAGCCGGCCAGCCTCTGGTCTTGCTTAATGACGAACTGGAGCAAGCCAGCGTGCGCCGCGAGCAGGCGCAAGTCAAACAGACCGCTATTCAACTGACGCGGGTGCGCAAGTTAAAAGAACAGCAAGCCGCAACCCAGGAGCAACTGGATCAGGCCCAGGCTGATCACGCGGTAGCCCAGGCTCAACTGCAATATCAACGTGCTGAGCTGGCCTTGAAGCAAATTACCGCTCCCTTCTCGGGCCGCATCGGTATCACCAGCCTGCACCAGGGCCACTACCTGCAACCTGGCCAAGCTATTGCCAGTCTGGTCGATGACAGCCAATTGCGCGTAAACCTGACGGTGCCCGAGCAAAATCTGTCTGATTTAAGCGTGGGCCAGACCTTGCTGGTGCAAGTTGACGCCTGGCCGGGTGAAAACTTCCAGGCTGAAATCAGCGCTGTCGATCCTTTGATCGGTGATTCGCGCACGGTGCGCCTGCAAGCCCTACTACCCAATCCAGGTAATCGCCTCAAAGCGGGAATGTACGCCCGCGCTCAATTGAAACGCCCCGCCGAAGCCCCCGTACTGACCGTGCCCGAAACCGCACTGACCTACACCGCTTACGGCCAGACCGTGTTTGTGGCCTCCCCCAAGGATCAAGGTCTGTGGCAGGTCAAACGCGTAGCCGTACAAACCGGCGAGCAGTGGGATGAGCATGTCGAGATCCTTGAGGGCCTGAAAGAAGGCGACAAGGTGGTCAGCGCCGGTCAGATCAAGATTCAGGACGGCTCCACGGTACAGACCGCCAAGGACAAGGAGCCCGTATGAACACCGCCTCCCGTCCCGGTTTTACCGACTTGTTCGTGCGTCGGCCGGTTCTTGCCCTGGTGGTCAGTGCCTTGCTCCTGATGTTGGGTCTGTTCTCTCTGGACAAGCTGCCCATCCGGCAGTATCCCCTGCTGGAGAACTCCACCATCACGATTACCACCGAGTACCCCGGCGCCTCTGCACAGCTGATGCAAGGCTTTGTCACCCAACCCATCGCCCAGGCACTGGCCTCGGTGGAAGGGGTGGATTATCTATCCTCCCACTCCGTGCAAAGCCGCAGTGTCGTGACCTTGCGCATGGAGCTGAACCGCGACTCCACCCAGGCACTGACCGAAGTCATGAGCAAGGTCAGCCAGGTGCGCTATCGCCTGCCTGAAGGCGCTTATGACCCGGTTGTGGAGCGCTCCTCCGGGGACTCCACCGCCGTGGCCTATGTGGGCTTTTCCACGACGTCGATCTCCATCCCGGAGCTGAACGATTATTTGTCCCGCGTGGTGGAACCCATGTTCTCCACCATTGATGGCGTCGCGAAGATCCAGACCTTTGGCGGCCAAAAACTGGCCATGCGACTCTGGCTGGATTCGGACCGCATGGCTGGCTATGGCCTGACTGCTGCCGATATTGCCCAGGCTGTACGCGCCAACAACTATCAGGCCGCTCCCGGCATGGTCAAAGGCCAGCATGTCTTGAGCAACATCCAACTCAACTCGGACCTGACCAGCGTGGCCGAGTTCCAGGACCTGATCGTGCGCGAAGACGGCACCTCTTTGGTACGACTGCGCGACATAGGCAAGGTTGAACTGGGTGCCGCCGCCACTGAGACCAGCGCCTTGATGGATGGCCTGCCCGCCATTCACCTGGGTTTATTCCCCACTCCCGGCGGCAATCCCTTGCGCATTGTGGAAGGCATTCGTGACCGTCTGCCTGCCATTGAAGCGACCTTGCCACCCGGCGTAGAAGTGGCCCTGGCTTTTGAAACCGCCCGCTTCATTCAAGCCTCAATTGATGAAGTACTGAAGACCCTGACCGAAGCCATGATTATCGTGGTGCTGGTGATTTATCTGTGTCTGGGTTCCTTTCGCAGCGTGCTGATTCCGCTGGCTACCATTCCCTTGTCCATGTTGGGAGCCGCGGCCTTGATGCTGGCCTTTGGCTTCAGCATCAACTTGCTGACCTTGCTGGCCATGGTGCTGGCTATTGGTCTGGTCGTGGACGACGCGATTGTGGTGGTTGAAAACGTGCACCGTCACATCGCTGCGGGTCGCTCGCCCGTGGTGGCAGCCTTGCTGGGCGCGCGTGAAGTGGCCGGCCCTGTGATCGCCATGACCCTGACGCTGGCTGCGGTTTATGCCCCGATTGGTCTGATGGGTGGTCTGACTGGGGCACTGTTCAAAGAGTTTGCCCTGACCCTGGCCGGTGCGGTGCTGGTATCCGGCGTGGTGGCCCTGACCTTGTCCCCGGTGATGAGTTCTTTGCTGCTGCCCTCGCAGCAAGATGAAGGCCGCATGGCCCATCTGGCAGAGCGATTCTTTGGTGGCCTGTCGGCCCGCTATGGCCACTTGCTGGCCCGCTCCTTGCGTCATCGCTGGATCACGGGCGCCATGGCCTTGCTGGTCTTTATCAGCCTGCCCGTGCTCTATCAAATGACGCACAGTGAACTGGCTCCCATTGAGGATCAGGCCAGCGTGCTAACAGCCGTGAAAGCTCCGCAAAATGCCAACCTGGCCTATGCCGAGCGCGACGGCAAGCTGCTGGATGACACGTACCGTGACGTAGCCGAAACCGAGAGCACCTGGCTGATTATGGGCACCGATGGCCCAGCCGCCAGCTTTGGCGGGATCAACCTGAAGGACTGGAGCAAGCGCGAGCGCGATGCCAGTGCCGTACAGGGCGAACTGCAAGGACGCGTCAGCGCGATTCCCGGCAGCAGCATCTTTGCTTTCCAGCTTGCCCCCTTGCCCGGCTCCAGCGGCGGGCTGCCGGTACAACTGGTACTGCGCAGTCCCGGCGACTACCGCACGGTGTACGACACGATGGAATGGGTGAAGCAGCAAGCCCGTGAAAGTGGCTTGTTCGTTGTAGTGGATAGCGACCTGGACTACAACAAGCCCGTTTCCCGCGTGGAAATTGACCGCAGCAAAGTCGCCAGCATGGGCATCAGCCTGCGTGATATTGCCGACTCTTTGGCTGTACTGGTGGGCGAGAACTACCTGAACCGCTTCTCGCTGGATGGCCGCTCGTACGACGTCATTCCGCAAAGCCAGCGTGAACTGCGCCTGACGGCTCAAGCCCTGACACGCCAGTTTGTACGCAGTGCCAATGGCGAGCTGGTGCCCTTGTCGACCATGGTCCAAATTCACAGCGAAGTAGAACCGAACAGCCTGCGCCAATTCAACCAGCAAAACTCGGCCACGTTGCAAGCCATTCCCGCTCCGGGCGTAACGCTGGGGCAAGCAGTGGGCTATCTGGACGACATCGCCCGGCAATTGCCGGCTGGCTTTACGCATGACTGGCAATCCGAATCGCGCCAATTTACCCAGGAAAGTCAGTCTCTGGTGTGGGCTTTCCTGGCCGCACTGGTGGTGATTTATCTGGTGCTGGCCGCACAGTACGAAAGCCTGGTGGACCCCATCATCATTCTGGTGACGGTGCCCTTGTCCCTGTGCGGAGCCCTGCTGCCATTGGCTATGGGGTTTGGCACGCTCAACATCTACACCCAGATAGGCCTGTTAACGCTGGTTGGTCTGATCAGCAAGCACGGCATCTTGATGGTGGAGTTTGCCAATGAGCTGCAATTCAAGGAAGGCCTGAAAAAGCCCGAAGCCATCTTGCAAGCCGCCCGCATTCGTTTGCGCCCAGTGCTGATGACAACCGGAGCCATGGTCTTTGGTCTGGTGCCTCTTCTGTTTGCCTCCGGTGCGGGTGCTAACAGCCGCTTTGGTCTGGGTGTGGTGCTGGTCTCGGGCATGTTGATTGGCACGGTCTTCACTCTGTTTATCCTGCCGACTTTGTATACCTTGCTGGCGCGTGATCACGCCCATCAAGCAGACACCCCACGGGCGCGCGATTTGGCTCAGGCCCTGCGCCCTTCGACTGGAGAACACTCATCATGACGCCACCATTATCAAACAGGCTCGCGCCTGTGGCGCGTGCTCTGCGACTGGTGATCCCCAGCCTGATCCTGAGCGGTTGTGCCGTGGGACTGGACACCTCCATTCCCACCGCCCCAAGCTTGGCCGACACCAACTGGAACAGTCAGTTCGCCCAAACCACCGAACAAGGCGAAAACTGGTGGACCTTGCTGCAAGACCCGCAACTGGACGCCCTGATTGCCAAGGCCCTGGATCACAATCTGGATATTGCCCAGGCACAGGCCCGCTGGCGGGCCTCCCGCGCCCTGATCGACGAGCGCCAGCACGACCGCCTGCCGGCCGTCACGGCCCACGCCAGCTACAACCGTAGCGGTTCACAGTTTGCCGCAGCAGACGGTTCCATTGACCACGGCATTAGCGAAAACTGGCGCCTGGGCATGCAGGCCACGTGGGAGATTGATCTGTTCGGTCGTCTGGAACAATTGGCCCGCTCTGCCCAGGCTCGCAGCGAGGCCAGTGCAGATCAATTGGATCTGACTCGCCAGGCCATTGCCGCTGAACTGGCGCGTCAATATGTGCAAGCACAGGGTTTGCAACGACGACTGGCTCTGGCAGAGGACGATGTACGCAGTTGGGAACAAACCATCAAGCTGGTGCAGGCTGGTGTGTCGTTGGGCCGGGAACTGCCGGAGAATCTGGACAATGCCCAGGCGGGTCTGGAACGAGCCAAAACCCTGGTGCCTCAACTGCGCAGCGATCTGGAGCTGGCTCGTTTGCGTATCCAGGTGCTAAGCGGCGGACAAGCCGAGAGTATTGATACGCCGCTGCCTAGCGCCAAGGCACCTTTTGCCGCCTCCCTGCCTTTGGGGGACGTCAACGCCATGCTGTTCAACCGGCCTGACGTACGTGCCGCTCGACAGGAAATCCTGGCCAGTTCGCACGAAGTGGCCGCCGCCACCGCCGAGCTGTACCCCCGTCTGGATCTGGCTGGCTTTATCGGCTTCTTTGCTCTGAGGGGTAGCGACCTGGGCCATGCTGCCCGCGCCTTCGATGTTTCACCCGCCATGCAATGGCCTGCCCTGCGCTTGGGTCATGCCAGAGCGCGCTTGCGTGGCATGGAAGCCGTGGCTGATGAATCACGCCTGCACTATCAACAAGTGCTGCTGCAAGCTCAGGAAGAAATTCAGGGCTCTTTGCAAAGGCTGACTCAACATCAAGAGAGCCTGCTTAGCCTGACTCGAGCGGCGTCACACCTGGAAAATGCCCATGAGCGCGCCTTGACGCGCTATGAAATAGGCGCTGGGGCCTATCAGCAAGTGTTGGAAAATCAGCGCAGTCTGAACCAGACCCGGCAAGAGCTGGCAATGGCGGAAACCGGCTCGTACCTGAATGTGATTGCCTTGTATCAGGCTTTGGGTTGGGGAGTAGCGGCACCGAGCCCGACAAAGTAGTTTCAGCTTTGATTGGCTTGGGGGTGGTCTGTCTCATAGATGGGCCGCCCCTTTTCTATTTGTGCGTCCGCCTGTTGCAGAAACTCGGATAGATTGGCAATCCTGCTTTGCATCAGCCGCTCCAGCCGCTTCCCACCAAACCACAGCAAGGCGCAGCAAAAAAGCGTAATCGGCAATACATACCAGCGCAGCCAGACCGAAGCATCCAGCAGCCAGCCTGCAGCGGTAAAAATCACCACCAAGGTGCAGGCAATCCCATTATTGCGCTTGGCTTTGAGCAGAAATTTACTCAAGTCCTGGTGACCACGCTCCAGAGTCTCTACTTGCTCGCTCAACTGATCACGGTCTTTTTTCAACTGCGCCCAGGCGGTGCGCTGCTCCTGTGTCACCGGCCTGCCTGGTTCATGTTCCTGATTGCTCATTATCTCTACGCCTGCTCTCGCTACCCACAGCACATCAGACTAGCCAAAAAAGTGCTAATTCCCCAGCAAGGACGAACCTTTCTGCCCCAAAGACAGCACTTCACTGGCGTTCACAATGGCAATCGAAATGTCTTCAATCGTGCTGCGTTTGTTCATGGCCTGCTCGCGGATCAGATCGTAGGCCTGATCTTCCGACACCTGATGAGTGCGCATCAAGATCGTCTTGGCCTGCGCTACATGCCGCTGCCCCAGCAGCTTGGTCTGCAACTTGCTGATCAGGCGGCGCTGCTGGCGCAATTCCTTATGGTATTTGCGCGCCAGTACCACCGTGGACAACAAACCGAAAGAACGAATGGGCGAAGGCAAGATCGCCTGAATATTCAAATCCAGCACAGCGGAAACTATCGTGGGGTTTTCATAATTAACCACGGCAATCACTGTGGGGGCGTCTTCCTCGCAGACCCAGTCCAGGCGCAGGTGCAAGAGGTCCGGTTGCACGGCCAGAAATACCAGATCCGTTCCTGAAGGCAGGTTTTGCGTGGGCGGCCAGATGGTCTGGACCGAACACCCGATACGCTGCAGTTGCTGGGTCAGCAAGCGGCCATCGCTATCGTCCGGATGCATGACCACCATCGTCAATTGCCGCAGTTCTTTGAGCTGCGGCGAGGTGGCATGCGGAAAACGATTCCGCGTTCGCAAGGGCTTGTTTGCCGGCTCATCACCGTAGGAAGAGGAGTTGGCCACGCTTTATGTCTCCAAAGTATCCAGCTTGGCAGTCCAGTCGCCCAAAGAATGGGTGACCAGATAGGGGTCGGGTGAGACCGGGCGCGTTGCCTGGCGCACAATCACAAACTCGCCGTCGGCATTGATGCGTCCGATCCGAGGATAAAGCCATGTGTGGTGATTATTAGGATCGATCTTGATCCGCCCCTGAGGTGCATCCAGCTCGCTGCCCAGCAGGTAGGGCAGCAAATCCCCGATCGCATCGCTGGCGGATTGCCGATACGCATTGGCGAACAAATGCATCTGCGAATAAGCCGCTTCCCAACACAGATTAGGGTGGCAGTCGGCCCCAAAACGCTTGCGCAAACTGGCCAGACAACGCGCATTGACGGCCGACTCGATGGATTGGAAGTACGGTGCAGCGGTAAAGTGCCCACAGGCAATATCGGCCCCCATCTGGGCGATCTCGGCCTCTGAGGTCGTCAGACTGGCAATGGGCATGGTCTGCGGATTGAAGCCCGCATTGGCATAGGCACGGTACAGATTGGCCGTGGAATCGCCCACCACGGTGGAGAAGATAAAGTCCGGCTGTTTCTGGCGTATATCTTGCATGATGCGGCTGTAATCGACCTCGCTGGCATCCAGGGGCAGATAGTGTTCACCCAGCACTTGGCTATCAGGATGCTGCATGACCAGCTCGCGCATGATGCGGTTGGACTCGTAGGGGTAGATGTAGTCCGAGCCAATCATATAGACCCGCGCGCCGAAATTGCTGGTCATGAAATGCGCTAGCTGCACGCTGTTCTGATTGGGGGCGGCGCCGGTATAGATCACATTGCCGGAGAACTCGAAACCTTCGTACAGAGTGGGATAAAACAGCAGCTTGTTCCACTTCTCCACAATCGGGATCACAGCCTTGCGGCTGCTGGACATATAGCAACCAAAGATCACATTGACGCGATCCTGCACAATCAGCCGCTCGGCCTGTTCAGCGTATAAAGTGGGCTTGGACGCTG